>CAYZKY010000068.1:0-31066 GCA_964478815.1 uncultured Verrucomicrobiota bacterium | reverse complement strand
GCCGGGAAGCTTACCATTCCTTATCCATTCCACTGAAAACGTCGAAGAACCAACATTTACAAACGAAAAGGCAAACTGAAGAGACTGAACCAGGATTGAACCCACGCCACGAAGGCCTAAATCTGCGCTACGACGAACCCCGCCATCGCGCTCGGGATACAATCCATGCGTGCCGCAGGCGAGTAGCTGAGCTTGCTTCGTTAGGCCGCTGACGTATGCCCGCGCCATTGCACCATCGAATTTGTGCCCGACCGATGACGATTTCATGGGTGCTCGGCACCTTGTTGCTGTGGAGTACTGTCACGTTTGCTCTCCGCCGCGAGGATGTGTTCCCAGAAGTTTTAACCGATGTTGTGTCCGTCCTATACCTCTTGCTGGCTTACGCCTGTCTTTCGGGGCTCGGCTTGTTTGCAGGCGCCTTCACCGTGTTCTGGCTGGTTCGGAGAGTTTGTCGCTACATCAATGGCGCTCCATTTGCCATCGGGGATTATGCCACCATTCTCACCGGACCACGGGCTGGAACTGTGGCACGAGTCTATGAGTTTACCGTCGGTCAGGGCGGAAACTTGTTGCCACGCCTCGATCTCGGCGCTGAGGTTGCCGCCAAACATCTCGACATTTTCGATGACTACGTTTTGCTACGCAAATCCGACGATGGCTTATCTCGCACCGCAAAACCCAACGCGAACACGGCCTAACCATTCGCCACAACAAACCCAGCCATCGCGCTCCGGCTGAAATCAAACGCCCCGGGACTGCAAGCGCCGCGAATGCGTTGTGGCGGGCGTTGACCCAATGCAGCGAAGCGATACGCTTCCCGCAGGGTGCAGGACAAAAATCTTCGACGGATGGCGTTTGGGCTGCTTTCCGTGACGGAGTATAGGACTAACCATATACTTCGTCGATGAACACCAAATCTAACCCGCAATCTCTCCTCCAACAGGCCGCCCGAATTCCTCGCCTGGAACGTGGCAAGCTCTTCATCATGCGCGAGGGAGCCGAGGGCCCCTTTTACAACCATCAATGCCGGGAGGGGGGCAGGAATGTTTCCCGCTACATCCCCCGCGACTAGGCGCCTGCGGTTCAGGAAGCCATCGACGGCTACGCGAAGTTTCAGGCCCTCATCGGGGAGTATGTCGATCAAATCGTGGACAGGAACCGCGAGGAGATTGCCGCCCGCTAAAAAAGGCCCTCCCCGCAGTTCCTCCTCGCTCAGACCGCCGAGACCCAGCAGTTGATCGCCCGGTTTCAGGCCGACGCCGTGGATGCGCAGCGACTGGAAATGCTGCTGCGGTTGGCCATTTTCAAGCCGGCCAACGAAACCGTGGGGCACCTCGTCCAGACGCGGCCGATCGCATCGCCGCGCCGTATCAACCCCGGCCGGGCCTGCAAACGGAATCGGCGCCATGCGTCGACCAGCTCTTCGGGTAAGACCCCATCGACGCGGCCCACTCGGGCGCTTATCGTGCTAGTAACGAGAATTCCAATTTCTTTGAGAACTAACTATTTTATGAACGATATATACCATAGGAAACGCCACTCTATACTGCTAATCAGCGCGGCCGCCTCGGTGCTGCTGAGCTCCGCTTTCGCCCAATCGGGAGAGAATCCGCAAAGGGATCGGCCGGAGACAAGCCGCCATCGCGCGGCGCACGCCCGCGCGGATCGGCTGCACGGCGCGGCTAAAGCCAGCGACGTCCTCGGCATGACCGTCAAGAACCACCAGAAAGAAACACTCGGCGCCGTGGAGGAAATCGCCGTGGATGTGGAATCGGGCCGGATTGTGCAGATCATTCTCTCCACCGGCGGCTTCATCGGAGTGGGAGAAACCTTATCCGCCGTGCCGCCCAGCGCCTTCCATCACGACGCGGCGCAGAAAGTTCTCCATCTGGATGCCGACCAGGCGAAGCTGAAGGCGGCGCCCAAATTCGAGATGTCGAAGTGGGCTGAGTGCTGCGATTCCAACCATCTGTCGCAAATCTATCGCGTCTACGGCCAGGAATCCGCCTTCCAATTCATTCATCACGGCGACGGGGCCTTGCCTCCGCAACGGGCCGCCGAACCGCCCATCGCACCTGGCCGGCTGAATACGGTGTCCACCTACCAGAACAAGGACGGGACGCTGGATCAGAAAGCTATTTCGCATGCCAATCGAGCTTCGATTCCGGCGGCGCGACTGAGCCAGATGCAGAGGGCGAGCAAATTGATGGGTTTTCCGGTCAACAATCTGCAAAACGAAAAGATCGGCAAGGTGGAAAACATGCTGCTGGATTTGCCGGCAGGCCGGATCGTCGCGATGGTCATCTCCTCTGGCGGATTCCTCGGGATGGGTGACGAACTGAGCGCCGTGCCCCCCACCACGCTGCGCTTCAATACGGAGCGAACCATGCTGCAGCTCGACGCGTCGAAGGAAATGTTGACGCAGGCGCCGCACTTCAAGGCCGATCAATGGCCTGATTTCGCCCAGCCCATCTATGCCGATGGCATTTACCGTTCCTATCAGGTCGAGCCCTATTTCACCACGAACGTGACGACCGAAGCGGATAATACGGCGCGCAACGTTCGCGACCGCGACGACCGGACATTAACGCCCTTGGACCAGGGGAATAATAAGTCGGATGTGGACATCACGGCCCGCATCCGCAAAGCGGTCATGGCGGAAAAGAACATGTCCGTCAACGCCAAGAACGTGAAGATCATTACCAACCACGGCCAGGTCACCCTGCGCGGGCCGGTCAACACCCTGGAAGAAAAGCGGCTGATCGGCGAACTGGCGAACACCGTGGCTTCTGTGGCGAACGTGAACAATCAACTGGAAGTGAAGTGACGTTCGGCAGCCCGGCGCCATTGAGTTAATCCATTAACAAATCAAACAAAGACTGTAACATATATGTCCAATAAATCAGTATTCTGCATCACGACCTCGCGGGATCAAGCCGATCGCATCGTCGACCAGCTCAAACTCGCGAGCTTTTCCAACAATGACATCTCGGTCTTGTTCCCGGACAAGCGCACGACGCACGATTTTGCGCACGAGAAGAACACCAAAGCGCCGGAAGGCGCGGTGGCCGGCGCCGGCACCGGGGGCCTGCTCGGAGGAGCGCTGGGATGGGTGGCCGGAATCGGCGCCCTGGCCATTCCGGGAGTCGGTCCGTTTATTGCGGCGGGTCCGATTATCGCCGCCTTGAGCGGCGCGGCTATCGGCGCGACCGTGGGGGGCATTGCCGGAGGGCTCATCGGCCTGGGCATTCCGGAACTCGAAGCCAAGCGTTACGAGGGCAAAGTCAAGGCGGGCAACATTCTGATTTCCGTTCACGCGGAAGATGACGACGAGATTGCCCAGGCGAAGGATATCTTCACGAAAAGCGGCGCGGAGGACATCTGCACCACGGGTGAAGCGTCCGTGCCGAAAGACAACAGGACCGGCGAACCCGGAATCCTGCCGCGGGTCGAGCCCGCTTACAGCAGCGCGCACGCCTGAGCCATCCGAACGCAGCGGCCGAGTTCGCCCGGCCGCTGTGTCGTTCGACTGCACGTCATAAACACCCTTTAGCAAAACACGCATGAAAACACTCAATGATCTCGTTCTGGACGAACTGGCGGATATGTACGACGCGGAACGCCGCATCGCCAAAGCCCTGCCCAAGATGGCCAAGGCCGCCACCTGCAAAGACTTGAAAGCGGCCATCCAGGCCCACTGGCAAGAAACGCAAGACCATGTGAAGAAACTCGAACAGATCTTCCACTCTTTCGACGCGAAAGCGAAGGGCAAGACGTGCGAAGCCACGGTGGGACTGCTCGAAGAAGGCGACGAGATCGCGGAGGAATTCGCGGGATCGCCCGCCATCAACGCGGCATTGATCGCGGCCTTGCAGAAGGTGGAGCACTACGAAATTGCCTCGTACGGCTGCCTGTACGAATGGGCCGGACTGCTGGGCAACGACGAAGCCGCCGGCCTCCTGGAAAAAATCCTCGACCAGGAAAAGGCCGCGAATCAAGCCCTGACAGAACTGGCGCGGACCAGCAGCAATCAGGAGGCGATGAACCTTTCCAACGGAAAGCAACCGCCGGCGGCCGCCCTCAAACCGGCGAGCCGGCCGCGCAAGAGCCTCGGCCTGATCTCAAGCCGGCCAGCCCGGGCCAGCTCCATGTCGCGCTGAGTATATTGATGGGCTTGCCGCAGTCGAGAGACGCCGGCAAGCCCTGCGTCATTTTCAGGTGTGCGCTCAGATGATGGTCAATTGGACGCTGCTCTCGACGATGCCCGCGGCGATGGCGTAGCGGGTGAGACCGGCGGTGTCGTGGATATCGAGCTTCTGCATCAGGTGTTCGCGATGCTTTTCGACGGTCTTGAGGCCGATCCCCAGTTCCGCCGCGGTTTGTTTGTTGGCCTTGCCTTCGGCGATGAGCTGGAGCACTTCCGTCTCCCGCGACGTGAGCCGAGCCGCTTTGGCGTCTCGGCCGCCGGGGGCGCGCGCGCGCAACTGTTCGAGACGCCGGAAGATCGGGGCGCAGAAGTATGTTTTTCCCCGATCGACCTCCCGGATCGCCCGGCAGACTTCCTCGGCCGTGCTGTGTTTGAGGAGAAATCCCTTCGCACCGGCCTCGGTGGCGTTGGCGACATACGCATCGTCGCTGTGCGCGGAGAGGATGAGCACTTTGGCGGCCGGCCAGGCCTTGAGGACCTGGCGGGTGGCTTCCAAACCGTTGAGCTGCGGCATCGCGATGTCCATCAGCACCACCACCGGCCGAAGTTTTAGAATAAGCGCCACGGCGCGGCGGCCGTCCGGTGCTTCACCGACGACGGTGAGATCGGATTCGAGTTCGAGCATGGTGCGAAATCCCTCGCGCACCACGGTATGGTCCTCAGCCAGCAGAATGGTGATTCGTTTCATGGTTTTTCGAGTTCGGATTCAGCGGATTCCATCAGCGCCCCCCCCCCGCGGATCGGAATTTGCGCGGTAACGGTGGTGCCCCGGCCCGGAGCGGATTCGATGGCAAAGCTGCCGCCAATCATCTCGAGGCGCTCCCGCATGCCGATGAGCCCCAGATGCTGGCTGGCGCGGGCGCGCATGACGCGTTCCACTTCGAAGGAGGCGCCGTCATCGGCGATCTTCATGCAAATGCCGCCGGGCTGCTGCTCGATGCGCACATCCACGCGGCTGGCCTGGGCATGGCGGGACACATTGAGGAGCGCCTCCTGGGCGACGCGAAAGAGGGTCGTGCGCCGGGCGGTGTCCAATTGCGCCAACCCCGCGAAAGCCGTCAAATGCGTGTGGAGGCCGGTGCGCGCGGCAAAGCGTTTCAGGAAGGAATGGAGGGCAGGGATGAGGCCGAGGTCATCCAGCGCGGCGGGACGCAATTCGAGGGCGAACCGATGAACGATCTCGATGGCGTGGCCCACTTGCAACTGGGTGCGGGCGACATGGCGATGGAGGCTCCCGGCATCGAGAGCGGCCTGTTTATTGAGATTGGCCAACAGGAGGTCGATGCCGGTCAAGGTTTGGGCGATGACATCGTGCAGTTCGCGGCTGATGCGCTTGCGCTCTTCTTCCTGCACGCGCAAAAGCTGGCGGGACATCAGGCGCAATTGCTTCTGGAGCCGGCGCGCCTCCAGCGTGCAGCGCCGCTGGTGCCGTTCGCTCTCTTTGAGCGAGGCCTGCACGGCCTGCCGGTGGCGAATTTCCAATTCCAACTTCTTGTTGGACGCCGCCAGGATATCGAGGCGCCGCTGGACGCCCTCGGCCCGTTTGCGGTCGGTGATGTCGTTGAAAAAGCAGACCACCCCGTACTCGCCGCCGGGCAAGGTGACGCGCTGGATCTGCCATTCGTAATACTCCCGCACGCCGAGATCCCGGCGGCGCGCGGAAAAATCAGCCGAGGCGTAGGGTTCGCCGGATTTGAGGGTGTGGCGGAAGCGATGGACGACCGCGCGGGCGATTTTGTCCGGCCAGAGGAGGCGGATGACTTCGGAAAAATCGCGGCCAAGCACGGGATGAATCTTGCTAAAAACCGGCTGGGCTTTGGGATTAACGTGCTGCAGGCGAAACTGGCTATCCACCACGTAGGTCCCGATTGGGGCTTGCTCGATGAGGGCGGCAAAGAGCGCTTCGCTGCGGCGCAGGTGCAGTTCCGCCCCCTTGCGCTCGGTGATGTCGCGGACGTTGCACTGGATCATCGAGCGGCCATTTTCCTGGTAGAGGTTGGCCACGACTTCGACCTCGCGGAGGTTGCCGCCCAGGGTTTCGAGGGGTAAATCCTCATAGCGCACCTGGTGGTTCGTTTTCAGCTTGCGGAACATTTCCCGGCTGGCGGCTTCATCCTTGAGCAGGCCGATCTCGAACAGCTCCTTTCCCACCAACTGGTCCCGCGGATAGCCGAGCAATTGCGTCATGAACGGATTGGCATCGGTGATCTGGGCGGTGGCGGGGTCGAGGAGGAGCACGCCGTCGTGCGCCGCTTCGAACAGGCGGCGGTAGCGGATTTCCGAAACCCGCACCTTATCCTCCTCCTGCCGGCGGGCCGTGATATCCATCGCCGCGGCACGGCATTCCTGGCCGTTGGGCGAACGTTGGGCCTCGAAGGTCACGATCCTCGGGGATGGGCCAGGCTGGACCAGCTCGAAATCGCACGATTGTTTAGCCGGGCCGGCGAAGACCTGCTCGAGAAAGGCAGCGAAGCGAGGGCGGAGCTTGGGAGCCACCCGCCCGCCAAAGCGCTGGCCCACGAGCCGGGCGCGATCGACGGCCGCCAGCCGCGCTCCCGTGAGATTGGCCTGAAGAATGGTCCCGTCGGGGGAGAGGGTAAAGTAGCCCACCGGGGCGAAATCGTAGAGGTCGGTGTATTCTTCCAGCAGGGATTCCATCCGGTCGCGGGATTCCTGAAGCTCGACGTTCTGCAGTTCGAGCTCGACCTGATGAACCTGTAATTCGTGGAGGAGGCGGGTGGGGCTGGCTTCCGGCGGCGGGGGAGCGGCGGGGTCCGGAAGCGGGTGTTTCCGCCGCTTCCGCACGAGGGCTTTGGCCTGGCGGTACAGGTCGGCCAGCATCGGGTGGGATTTCGCCTGGGCCGATAACGCGCTCCGTTCGGCCTTCTCGGCCGGCGCGGGCGGCTTCGTTTGCCTGGCGGGAGCTTTCATGGTTGGCGGGATTGCGGCGTTTTCCCGCCGGCCTTGGTTCGCCCGCGGGAAATCGCCGGCGGGGCGGAGGCGGCCCGCGGCTCGGATTGTTCCGCGATCTGTTTTTCCAGGCTGGCGTGCCGGCCGCGCAGTTTCGCCTCCAGGGTTCTGGCCGCCGTGATGTCGGCAAAGGTGATGACCACGCCATCGATCCGGTCGTCGAGCGTGCGGTAGGGCATGATGCGCACGGTGAACCAGCGTCCGGCCCGGGCGCCGATCGGCCTTTCCAGCGCGGCGAGGGTACGCAGGACTTCGCGCGCATCGTTGGCCAAATCCGGGTAGCGCAGCTCCGTCGCCAGATCGGTGATGGGCCGGCCCTCGTCGGCCGGGATGAGCTTGATGATCTTGGCGGCCTGGGGAGTAAAGCGGCGCACGTTGAGGCTATTGTCCAGAAACAGCGTGGCGATGTCCGTGCTGTCGAGCAGGTTCTTCATGTCGTTGCTGGCCCGGGAAAGCTCATCCAGCTTGGCCTGCAACTCGGCGTTGACCGTCTGGAGTTCCTCGTTCAGCGATTGCATTTCCTCCTTCGAGGTGGTGAGTTCCTCGTTGGTGGACTGCAATTCCTCGTTCGTCGACTGGAGTTCTTCGTTCGTCGACCGAAATTCTTCCTGCGAGGTCTGCGTCTCTTCCCGGATGGCCCGCGCCTCGGCGTGGACCTGCTGGAGTTCCTGCTCCAGCTCCGCCACCCGCGCGCCCGCGGGATGGGCCTTGGAGATCCGGCCCGCCGCCTTGGCGGGTGCGGGCGCGGCCACGTCGGTGAACACGATCATGACCAAACCCTGGAGCGCCCCGGGCTCATTGAGGCGCTGGATGGTCACGTCCACGGTCTGCATCCCGCCGTTGACGCCGACCTTCAGGCCGTGGAGCGACACCCCTTCCTTTTGCCGCAGGGCTTTCTGGAAAGCGGCGGACAGCTCATAGCGCAAGCCTTCGCGGGCCATGACGAAGATGTTCCAGTTGGCCTTGCCGGCCGCCGGTTCCAGATATTTGCCGGTGCGGCCGCTCGTATAGAAAATATCGCCCTTGTCGTTGGCGAGCACGGCGGGCGGGGCGTAACGGTGCAGAATCAACTGATCCGCCAGCGACTGGAGGCTGGCCGGCGGCTGGGGCGCCAGGCGAGGCTCGGGCTCCATCGGCGGGCCAGCCGTGAACGACGACGGAAATTCGACGGCCACGGGCCGCAAGGCGGACTCGGTCCGGCGGAAGATGCGCGATTTGGCATGGACCGGCGCGAACAGATCGGTGGCGCTGCCGATGGTCTCGGCGCTGCCGAGCAGCAGAATGCCGCCGGGAACGAGGCTGTAGTGAAAGAGCGGAATCAGTTTTTTCTGCACCTCCGCGGTCAGATAGATGAGGAGGTTGCGGCAGCTCAAAATGTCCAGCTTGGTAAAGGGCGGGTCCATAATGAGATTTTGCGGCGCGAAAATGACCATCTCGCGGATTTCCTTGCGCACCCGGTAGCCGCGATCCTCCTTGGCGAAGAAGCGCCGGAGGCGCTCTGGCGAGATATCGGCCGCGATATTCTCCGGAAAGAAGCCTTGGCGGGCCTTGTCGATGGCATCCCGGTCCAGATCGGTGGCGAAGATTTGCAGCGTGAATTTTTCCCTGGGCTTGGATTGCTCGGCGGCTTCCTTGAACACGATGGCGAGGGTATAAGCCTCTTCCCCGGTGGAGCAGCCGGGCACCCAGGCCCGCAACGCGTGGCCGGGCGAACGCTGGGCGAGCAGGGCCGGGAGGGCCTGTTCCCGCATATGTTCCCAGACCGCGGAATCGCGAAAGAAACTCGTCACGCCGATCAGCAATTCCTTGAAGAGCAGATCGAGCTCTTGCGGGTTTTCCTGCAAGTAGCGCATATAGGCCGCCATCTTGCCGATCTGGTGCAGGCCCATGCGGCGCTCGATCCGGCGATAGAGCGTGTTCCGCTTGTATAGGGAAAAGTCGTGCCCCGTCTGGCCGCGCAGCAGGATCACCACTTTTTCCACGGCGTTTTGTGTCTTGTCTTCCAGGACCGGTTCCGTGCCGTGGAGCAGGGGGGTGCGCTGCAAGTAGGCGGCGATCTTGCCCGGCAGTTCGTCGACCGGGGCTACAATATCGGCCAGTCCGGCGTCGACAGCACTGCGCGGCATGCCATCGAACTTCGCGGTGGCCGGGTCTTGCACCAGCACTACGCCGGCCTTTTCCTTGATGGCGCGCAGGCCCAGGGTGCCATCGGAGCCCATGCCGGAGAGAATCACGCCGATGCTTCGCTCCTTCTGGTCGAGCGCCAGGGAGCGAAGGAAAAAATCGATGGGCAGGCGCAGGCCGCGTGGGGCCGCCGGCTCCAGCAGGTGCAGGACGCCATGGAGGATGGACATGTCTTTGTTCGGCGGGATGACATAGACGCAATCCGGCCGTACCCGGGTCGGATCCTTGACCTGGGCGACTTTCATGCCCGTCGCGCGTTGCAGCAGTTCCGGCATGATTCCTTTGTGCGTCGGGTCCAAATGCTGGACGATGACGAACGCCATGCGGCTGCCCGCCGGCACATGGCCGAGAAATTGTTCCAGGGCTTCGAGTCCGCCGGCGGAAGCGCCGATGCCGACAATGGGGAACGGTGCGCGCCCCGCGGAGTCCGATGCGCGCGTCCGCGGGGCATTGGACACCGATTTCGATCGATGCTTCACTTTGGATTTTGATTTCATGAACCGGTCGGGAACGCGGCCCATGGCGGGGAACTCGTGAGCCCCGCGCCTCGCAGCGAGGTGACGGAGCGTTCCTATCCAATTCAACCGGACCCTCGATCGCGCGTTCGTGAGCGAAGGGATCAATCGCAGTAACTCTTCCATCAGCGGTGACTTCCCGTCCATACTATTCGCCCCGTGGGCGGCCATTGATCGTGGCCATCGATCGATCTCTCCTCTCGCCGTGATCGCCGCGGACCTCCAAGCCGTCGTGCGCGGCGAATCCGAGGAAGTATTTCGCGGAAATCCTTCTGTTGGGCTATGGGGTGAACACCCCATTTTGGCGGCCTGCGCTGAGGTCTAGTCTCTCGTTAGCGACACGAGTTTTATACGCTAGAACAGAGAAACCGCGAAACGGTATGAAGAAATCTAACCTCCCTGAAGCGCTCCCATTTTGGCGGGGCGCGGCTGCCTCAAGACCGGCCGGCCTGGCCGGGGTTGGGCAAACGTTGCGGGTGTGGCCGCCGGCGCCGGGCCGCACCCAGGGGGCAACGCGGATGAAACGCACTTTCCTGTTGCTGGCCGCCGCGATTCTCTGGCAGGTGCTTGAGCCCGGGTTCGTCCTGGCCCAGGAGAACCGGGTCATCGTCAGTCCGGATGTCAGTTATCCGAACGCCTTGGTCCTGGCGGTGCACGGCCAGTGCGAGTACTCCGAAGATGGCGTCGTCTTCGCGGTCTTGCGAGCGGGCCGGGTCTGTAAACAAGGGGACGTGATTCGAACGGGTCAAGGCGCTCGCACGGATCTGTTCTTTCGGCGAATCGGCACCACCGTCCGGCTGCAATCGGGCACCGAAGTCAAGCTCGAGGCCATGACGCGGCAGATGAAGGATGGGGCGCCGGCCATGCAGACGTTGCTGAACCTCCGATCCGGTCGAATCTTCACCGTGGTGCGCTCCCTGGTGCCGGGAAGCACTTTCGAAATCCGGAACGCGGCGGGACGGTCGGTCGTAGAGGGCGGCGGCGGCAAGGGCCGGTATATTATTACCGCCGACGGCACCCATGTGGCCGACAAGCACTCGGCGGTGCCATTGAAGGTGGTGGGGGAGACCGGGGTGACGATCATTACGCCGGGGCAAAAATTCAACGCGAAAGAGGGCAAGATGTTCGCTTTGGAGGCGCCTGAGGCCGTGGAATTACTGATCGATTTCGATGAACTGGACGCGTTGGCCGAACAACTGACCCCGGCTGAGGATCTCCCCAAACGATAGCCTTAGCGACGACTGGGATCCTCGAACCATCGGAAACCCCTTCCCACTTTACCCTAACCCATCGCGCAGATGATGTCCCGATCCAGACAGCTCGCCCTGGCACATGTGTATCACGGGAGCGATGCCGTTTTTCGTGCTGGACTCTATCGGGACCTCACGCAGAGAACCATGACGCGGCTGGCGGTTTTAGATCATCAATCGCTGTCGGCGGCCAACGCACTCCTTGGGCGGCTTCTGCCCGCCGCGAGCGGCCGCATGGCGCAGCGACCCTCCTCCTTCTCTCCTTCGTCCCGAGGGTTCTATGCCTTCTGCGCGCGCCGCCGGAGCCGCCGGCCGAAACTTACGCAAACGCACGCAATCATCGCCAACCACTATGCTAAATGACTATTGCTCGAACCAAGCCGCTTCGCAAATAGCGATCTGGGAGGTCTATCAGCCGTCGGATGGGCCGCTCATCCTCCTCCCTAAAGCTTCGCCGGAAACGGCATCCGGGCAGCGCCGCTCGGAACACCACGGCGTGGACGGCGCGCCGGTCGGACCGCCCGCCGCTCCGCAGCCGTTCTTTCCGGCAGGCCAACGGGGCTGGGACACCCTGGCCACGGCCGCCCGCTTCAACGGCGAGGATCTTGCCCAATTGTGCCAAGTGTCGTTGAGAACCTTGCAACGCCACTTCACCAAACATTACGGGACTCCCTTGGGGGAGTGGATGCGCGTCCGGCGCCTGGAACTCGCCCACGCCCGCATCCAATCCGGCGAAAGAGTCAAATTCGTCGCCTACGATCTTGGCTTCAAGCAACTGTCGCACTTTTCCCGAACGTTCAAAGAGCACTACGGGGCGACGCCCCGAGCGCTCTCGACGTACCGAACGTTGTGGCAATAGCGGTGGGATGAGGAAGCGCGCTGCCGCGGGGCCTCTCCCCCTCTGGACACGCTTCGCATAATTGCCGGATACAGCTTTCAATAGGCTCCCCAGGTGGGGCTGCGAATGGCTCCGTCATGCATAGGGCGGGCTCGGCACATGGGGGGATATGTTTTTGAGACTCCCCCCCCCTCGGAAAAGCGTGTTAAAGCGTGTTAAACGGTGTTATTCCGTTTTTTTTCGCGCGGATGCAAACTCGGCCGGGTGTTCGGGCTCGGAATGGACTGTTGCTTCCATCGGCGTCGGGCTGCTTTCGTCGACCGCAAAGGGCGATGAAACCCGGCTGAAGGCAGGGGAAAACCAAAGCTCACGCGGCACTCTTTGAGGGGCGCGCCGTTCTTTGCAAGTGGAGGCGGTTGCGGGGCAAGACTCTCGAAATGAATCAACCATGAAAAAAGAATCAAAAGTTCAGCAAACTCAACAACCGCCCGTCGTGCGCAAACCACTGGGTTTACCCAAGCATCCTGTGCCAGGGAATTCGGCCGGCCGAACCGAAATCCGCGCCAAGACTCAGTTAGTAGCCGCTCCCCGCCAATCCCGCCGGCCGGTGGAACGAAGCCGGCAGGAACGGCCGCATGCACGATGAAGCAGCAGGCTTGTGTCTCCGTCTCGACCTGACGTCGCCGACGAGAACAGGCGTGGAACGCGGCCAAGCGAGAACCATGCTCTTCATGAACCCAGCCCTTCACTCCGCCGGCCGGGCCGGGTTACACCCCATAGGAGGATTCGTCCTAGTGGCTTAGCATTTTTGCAACCCTGCGGATGCGGGAGACCGTTCGCCGCCGCGCTGGCGGCGAACGGAAGCAAACAGCGACTACTGACGATACAATTATGACAACATTGGAAGCAAAGGGCGATTGGAACATCATTAAAGGCAAGCTCAAGCAAAAGTGGGCGAAGCTGACGGATGACGATCTCCAATTCGTCGAAGGCAAGCAGGACGAATTATTCGGGCGGATCCAGAAGCGGACGGGCGAAACCCGCGAAGCGGTCGAAAAGGCCTATAAAGATTCGAGCGCGGCCTGCGGCTGCTGATTCGAACCATCGAACCGCCCGCGCCCGGCGGCAAGACTCCATTACGAAATCCAGCCGCCCCCGACCGGGGCGGCTGGTGCCGTTCTCGAAGAGGGCTTCCCTCGGATACCGGTAGGGTTTTACCCCATAGTCATCGGCAAGGGACAGGGCAGCATAGGCTTATGAGCGAGAGCGTGCTGGACCCATCGGGTCGTTCGGAAAGGGGTATTTTGCCCGGTCAAACGGTGCTCGCTTCCGGCGAGACGAGACCGGACGGAGGCCAGTTCCCTCTCACCAAAATGCCATTGGGCCGCGATGCTCCTGGAGCGGAACACCGGTTCGGATGGAGGCCAGGCACCCTGCTTCATGCGCGGCAGATGTTTACCGAAGGCACAACCCGTCATGGTTCGAGACAAACGGGCTTGCACCTACGACCCGGACGGCGGGATAGCCTGCACAGGTGGCGAGCGTTGGAGGCGCAGTTGCGAAGTGCGGACGCGGGAGGATGCTCTAGTGGCCTCTGAGCAAGTGCGCGACGAAGGAGATGCGCCTGCGCCCTTAGTTCCCGCCAACTTGATGTGCTTGGCAAGCATCCTGCTGCACCTGAGTTGGCAAGCATCCTGCTAGGCGCTAAATATACGAACTTTATGATCCATCCGTGCGTCTCCGCGGGAGCGAACTTCGTGTCGCCGCTCCGCCCGTGTCCGGAAGCAAAATGACCGCAATTGTTCAACAGGCTCCCAGGACGGTGACCGCCTCGTCTTTCACTCGCCCGCCCGGAACAGCGATCGACGCCGCCGGCCGAAGGCTGCCGCCGGCGACATTCATGGACACCGCCTCGGATATCGGGAAAATCGCGTTTCTCGGCAATTACTTGCCGCGCCAATGCGGCATTGCCACGTTCACCTCCGATCTGCTTTCGGCCGTGGCGGCGGCGCATCCGCAAAGCCAATGTTTCGCCGTGCCGGTAAATGACCTGGATGAAGGTTACGAATATCCGGAGGCCGTGCGCTTCGAAATTCAGGAGCAGGACCTGTCCTCGTACCGGCGCGCGGCGGATTTTCTGAACATCGCCAACGCGGATGTCGTCTGTGTGCAGCACGAGTTCGGCATTTATGGCGGACCGTCCGGCAGCCATTTGCTGACGCTGTTGCGGGAATTGCGGATGCCGATCGTCACCACGCTCCATACCATTTTGCGCGAGCCGAATCCGGATCAACGGCGCGTGATGCAGGAATTGATCGCGCGCTCGACGCGGCTGGTGACGATGACGCAGCGCGGAAGGCGCATGCTGGAGGAGATTTACCAGGCGCCGCCGGCCAAGATCGATCTGATTCCGCACGGCATCCCCGACATGCCCTTTGTCGATCCGAACTATTACAAGGATCAGTTCGGCGTGGAGGGCCGGCTGGTGCTGCTGACGTTCGGGCTGATCTCGCCCAACAAGGGCATCGAGCATGTGCTCAACGCGCTGCCCGCGATTCTCGCGGAGTTCCCCAACGTCGTTTACATCGTGCTGGGCGCGACGCATCCCAACCTGGTGCGGGAACATGGCGAGACGTACCGCCTGAGCCTCGACCGGCTCGCCAAGAAAAACAAAGTCCAGAAGCACGTCATTTTCTATAATCGCTTTGTCGAACTCGAGGAGTTGAAGGAATTCATCGGCGCGGCCGACCTCTACATCACGCCGTACCTGACGGAGGCGCAGATCGTGTCGGGCACCCTGGCCTACGCCTTCGGCGCGGGCAAAGCGGTCATCTCCACGCCCTATTGGCACGCGGCGGAATTGCTCGCGGAGGATCGGGGCGTGCTGGTGCCGTTCGGCGAGTCGGCGGCGATCGCACGGGAAGTTATCGGACTTCTGCGCGACGACAATCGCCGCCACGCCATGCGCAAGGCCGCCTACAAACTGGGGCGGGAAATGATCTGGAGCCAGACGGGCCGGCTTTATATGCGCTCGTTCGAGCAGGCTCGCGTCGAAGGCGCGGTGTTGTCGCGCAAGTTTTTCGCGACCAAAACGCTCGACCAGGCGCCGCGCGAATTGCCGGAATTGAAACTGGATCATCTGACGCGGATGACCGATTCGACCGGCCTGTTTCAACACGCCATTTTCACGGTGCCGAATTTTTCCCACGGTTACTGCACCGACGACAACGCCCGCGCGTTCATCCTCGCCGTCCTATTGGACGAGATGGAGGAGGAACCTGAAAATGTGCGGAATCTGGCCACGACTTACGCCGCTTTTCTTCATCACGCGTTCAATCCCAAGACCCGTCGCTTTCATAATCTCTTGAGCTTCGACCGGCACTGGCTGGACGAACAGGGCTCGGAAGACTCGCACGGACGGGCGCTCTGGGCGCTCGGGCTGGGGGTGGGCCGTTCGCCGTATCGCAGTTTTCAGGTGATGTCCGGACAGGTGCTGGAACAGGCGCTTCCGGCGGTCACCGAGTTTACCTCTCCGCGGGCCTGGGCTTTCAGCCTCCTGGGAATCCACGCGTACTTGCAGCGGCTGAGCGGCGACCGCCTGGCGCACCAGGTTCGCGAATCGCTCACGGCGCGGCTCATGGACCTTTTCGACCGCACGGCGCGCCCGGAATGGCCGTGGTTCGAGGACGTGCTCTCCTACGACAACGCCAAGCTCGCGCATGCCTTGATCTTGAGCGGGCGGGCGATGGCCCAGCCGTTGGTCTTCGAGCGCGGCTTGGAGGCCTTGCGCTGGCTCGCCAGCATGCAAACGGCGGAGAATGGCGATTTTCGGCCCATCGGCAGCAACGGGTTTTACCCGCGCGGCGGCCCCCGCGCGGCCTTCGATCAGCAGCCCATTGAAGCGCATTCGATGGTCTCGGCCTGCCTGGAAGCCTACCGCGCCACGTCGGACGGCTGGTGGTACGAGCACGCCCAGCGCGTCTTCGACTGGTTTCTCGGTTGGAACGATCTCGGGATGGAACTTTACTCCCCCAGCACGGGTGGATGCCGCGACGCGCTGCACGTCGACCGCGTAAACCAGAATCAGGGAGCGGAGTCGACCCTCGCGTTTCTTCTCTCGTTGGCGGAGATGCAACTGACCCAGAACCCCGTGACCGCGTTCCACCCGCCCGCGTCGTCCGATCGCTCCATTTGAAAACCACCGCCGCTCAACGCACCAATGTCGTTCTCCATCCGGATCGCACGCGCGTGCTGATCCGGCCTTTTCTGCTCCCCACGGAACCGCGTGCCACGAGAATTTGCGCCCATGTCATGGCGCTGCCCGACCGGGAGGTTCATGCGCTCTGGGAGCGGGTGCAGGCCGAATTCGGGGAGCGCCACTCGCAGATCCATCAGTTCCTCCGGCGCCGCTTCGAGCAGGTTCGCCCGGCTTTGCGTTCGGGGCGGAAACTCACGGAAGAGCGCGCGCTGCTAATCGGCAGCTATTTCACCCACGAGTATTCGCTGGAAGCGGCCGCGCTGTTCAATCCGTCCATGGTGCCGCACCCGGACCAATCCAACCTGCCGCCCGGTTCCCTGCGATTTATCCTCAGCTTGCGGGCCACGGGCGAAGGACACATCTCGTCGATCGTCTTTCGCACCGGGCTGCTAGACGCCCCAGGCAACATCACGATCCAGCCGCCCACGCGTTATTGCCTGGAACCGGCCCAAGTGCCGAACGCCTCGTACCAGAAGGAAATATTCGAACGGAAATTGCAGGAACTCCGGCTAGTCGGCGATTTTACTCGCCAGGTGCTGCAGGCTTTGGGCAGCCAATTCACGCTGGAGGAGCTGCGCGCGAGCATCGCGCGCGCCGTGGAACAATTCGGCACGCGCGATCGGCAAACCGAGGCGGTGGCCCGGAAAACCCTGATGCTGGCCCAGTCGAACTACGACGTGCAATTCGACCCCGGCACGCGCTTGTCCGAACGCGTCCTGTTCCCGACCACCCCGTCGCAGAGCAACGGCATCGAGGATGCCCGTTTTGTGCTTTTTCAGGACGACGATGGCCGGCGCACCTATTACGCGACGTATACCGCCTACGACGGCAAGATGATCCTGCCGCAATTCATCGAGACACCCGACTTTCTCCATTTCAAGTTCATCACGCTCAACGGTCCTGCGGTGCGGAATAAGGGCATGGCGCTTTTCCCGCGCAAGATCGCCGGCCGCTACGCCATGCTGGGCCGGCAGGACGGCGAGAACATTCATCTCATGTTCTCGGACAATCTCCATTTCTGGAATACTACGCAGATTCTGTTGCAGCCGAAATTCCCGTGGGAATTCATCCAGTTGGGCAATTGCGGTTCGCCGATCGAAACCGACGCCGGCTGGCTGGTGCTCAGCCACGGTGTCGGCGCGATGCGAAAATACTGCATCGGCGCGTTTCTGCTGGACCGGGAAGACCCGGCCAAAATCATCGGACGGGTGCGCAAGCCGCTGATCGAACCGAACGAAAACGAGCGCGAAGGTTATGTGCCGAATGTTGTCTACTCCTGCGGCAGCTTGGTTCACGGACGGCAATTGATCATTCCGTATGCGATGTCCGATTGCGCGACCACCTTCGCCACCCTGCCGCTTGACGAGGTTCTGGCCGCGATGGAGTAAATCGATTTCGAACAAGCAACGAAGGGAGGGAGGCGCCTTGTGCTCCAGCGGGACAGAGAATGCAGCCTACTCGACTATGATCCCGGCTGCTTCCGTCCACGAAACGCGCAACGCCATGATTCCCGTCAAGGGCCGATGCGCAAATGCACTAGGAGCCTGTTACCCGTCGTCCTCGTTCAGAACTCACGGTAGGGTTTCACCCCATAACAATGCCCCCCGCTTGGCGTAATATAGTTTGCATGAAGGAATGCTCTTCCAGAATCGGATCGGCCCACCGAGCCGCGGGACTGGCTCATGTTCCCGCGCGGGAGCTTCCACGAATCCTACCCCTCATTCTCGCCCTTCATGAATCGCCAAATTCTCACCGTTAACTTTTGCGTGGTTGCCACATTCGCCGTGGGCTGCCAACCGGAGGCCAGGCCACCCACTCTCGAGAAACGGGGATCCGCATCGAATTGCCTGACGGCGCCTCTCGAAGAATCGGAAGAGTCCGTGCGAGACCCGCATGTCTATGGCGATATGCCAAAGTCCGTCTGGATGGGGTCAGTGGAAGATCAAATGATCGCGATTGATCGCGATCTGGAACACCTTTCGGCCATGCTGAAGTATGCCAAGGCCGATGCGCCAGCCGCGGCCAATCCCGCCTTGAAGGCCCTGCGCCATCAAGTCGCCCTGTTGTCCGGAAAGTTGAAACAAGCCAAAGCCGCCGCTGAATCGGCGTGGGATTGGGTCAGAACTGGCTGGAGGACTTGTCTGAGATTCGCAGCGGATATCGCCCCGAGCGACATCGGATCGAGCCGAACCGGACCTGCCGCATCCCGGAATTGTGTTGTCACTGGCGTGCCGGCCATGGCCTCGGCTGATCGACTTGCCCGATATCCTGGCGGCATGGCCCAACAATCCATCACGCGAGTTTTCCGTGAAGTGAGAGACGGACTTAAACAGGCCCGGCGGTGGGTGAAGCAGAGGATCGCTCTCTGACCGGAATCAAATGCTGGACGCACCCGCATTGACGTAAACAGAAACCTGCGCGAGTGCCTGGCCTTCCGCTCGGGAACCAGGATGCGCGCGCGCTCGAATTTTTTATGCTATACACGATTGCTGTTGTTCTCCTCATTCTTTGGCTGCTCGGTCTAGTAACCAGCTACACCATGGGAGGGTTAATCCATATCCTGCTGGTGGTTGTGGTTGTCATGGTTCTTCTGAATCTCCTGCGGGGTAAAGGGGCCTGATGAATGCCGTCCGTGAAGCACGCCTGGCTTGTTGTCGGGTTAGTCGTCCGGACTCATTAATCCATTTCTATGAATAAAATAGTTTCGCTGGCCCTGCTGGTGGGAGGCGTGGTCCTCATCGTTTTCGGAATCCAGGCCATGGACTCGTTCAGCTCCGACGTTTCCCGGTTTTTCACCGGATCGCCGACGAACAAGGCGGTTTGGCTCCTCATCGGCGGCATCGCGGCCGCCGCCATCGGGCTCTTTGGAACCGTGCGCGGAGCAAAGACGGGTTAACCAACCGGTGGCACGAGACGGGCCGAGAATCATCGCGGAGCCGCTCCGGACGGTGCGAGTGGCCGTGCGAGGATTTCCAGCCGCACTCAATGGTTCGATTTAAATTTATGGATAAGCAAATACAAGCGATCGGTCATGACATGAGCCAACTAGCCGAAGACGCACGCGCCCTGATGACCGCCACCGCCGATGTCGCCGGAGAGAAAGTCGAGCAGGCTCGCCAGCGGCTCGCCACGGCCCTTAATCACGGCAAGGAAGCTTACGGGCGGGTTCGAGAACAGGCGATGGATGGAGCCGAAGCGGCCGATCAGATGGTGCATGATCACACCTATCAGGCGATCGCCATCGGTTTTGGGGCCGGGGTTATCCTTGGCTATGTCCTGGCCTGCCGGTGTTCCCGCCGTCGTGACTGATCGCAGCATGGAGCCAGCTTCCGACCATTTCGGGTTAACGCTCGCTTCATCGAGCCGTGTCGCGCGCCGCCTGATGGCCATCGGCCACAATCGCCTGGAATTGTTGGTCGTGGAATTGCAGGAAGAACGGGAGCGGCTCCTGCGCGCCATCTTGCTCGCCCTCGCCGGTGCGGTGTTTGGGTTGCTCGCGGGAATCGTGCTGACGGCGGCGATTGCCCTCTGGCTCTGGCCGCTCGCGGGAGTTGCCGTTCTCCTGGGGCTCGCCGCGCTTTACGGAGCGGCCACGGCCTGGCTTTACCGCCGCTTGACCGCGTCCCTGCACGAGTGGAAAACCCTTCCGGAAACCCTCGATCAATTGCGAAAGGATCGCGCATGGCTGGGACCGGTCACGAAGTAGGTTCGCCCGAGGCGAGGAAGCGCATGCTCGTGGCGGCTAGCGAACTCAACCGCGCCCAACTTGGGCAGGAGTGGGTCGAATTGACCGCGGGCCTTCGTACGTTGACCGGCCGCGCCAAGTCTCTTGGCTCGATGGCATCGGTGGCGGGCTTGCTCGCCGCCGGGCTTGCCGCATGGCGGCGCGGGAAGCCGGCGGGTGCCAAAGGGAAATCCTCCCCGTGGCCAACGATTCTCAAAATCGCCGGCGCCGTGTCCAGCCTGTGGTGGGCGCGGCGCGTTAAAGGTCGTGATCGGGAACAGGAGACTCTTGCCCCTCACTTTCGGACGGGCTCTTAAGCGGAGCATGGGGTGAACACCCCATTGCGATGACACCGCCATCGCCCCTAGTGTGGTTACTATGAACGAGCCTAAGGCTTCGGCGGCAGCGGATGCACTGCTTCCCCGCCCGAAGTGTCCGCCACCTCGCATTCTAGTGGTGGATGACGACTACAGCATCCGCGAAGTCAGCAAGACCGCCCTGACTCGTTCCGGATATCAAGTGGATACCGCTGCCGATGGCAGAGGTGCCTGGCAAGCCCTCACCGCGGCCAGTTACGATCTGCTGATCACCGACAACTCCATGCCGCATGTGTCTGGCGTTGAGCTGCTCAAAAAGGTGCATGATGCCCGCCTGGCCTTGCCGGCGATCATGGCCACCGCTCGATTGCCGGAGGAGGACTTCGTCGAGTATCCGGCGCTCCGGCCCGCGGCGACGCTGCTTAAGCCATTTAATCTGGCGGACTTATTGGGAACGGTAAGAGAAGTGCTGCGCGCCACTGCTGGTGTCGGCGATCGTGGAAAAAACCAGCCTTGACCTCCGGTGATCGCATCGCTCCGTCCTTGACCCATCCCCTCTCGGTCGGGCCAACGAAGGCCCCCGCCCCAAGACCCGCCGCGGTCCTGGCGCGATTTTCAGACAGGCTTTCAGGAGGGGACAAGCCTCAAGTTCCCGGCAACCCGCTCGCGAAATGCGCTGGCCACCGCGGCACGGGCCGGGCAGCCTCACCCGCGTCATCCTCGTAACGCCATCGCCATGCCAGAATACATCGCTCTGTTGGGAGGGATCAATCTCGGGAAACGCCGGGTGAAAATGGACATTCTCGCCCAGCTCTTCGAAGCTTTGGGCTTCAAGGAGGTTGCCACCTTCATCGCGAGCGGCAATGTGCTCTTCGCCACGCGCTCCACCGATGCCGCCGCGCTCGAATCGCGCATCGAGCAGCACCTGGAACGCTCGCTCGGTTATCCCGTGAGAACCTTCCTCCGCACCCGCGCCGAGATGGCCGGCATCGCGCAAACCCGCACTTTCCCAGCAGCCTCCACCGATCTCGAACCCTCTCTGTACGTCGGATTCCTGAAGCTCTTGCCGCCCGAGGCAACCGTTCAAGCAGTCGAATCCCTCCGAACCGAACGAGACTCTTTCCGCATCCGCGGCCGGGAAATGTTCTGGCAAGTTGCTGGAAAACTGACGGGTTCGCTCGTCAAGAATTCCGCCCTTGAGAAAGCCCTCGCCACACCCTGCACCCTTCGGAACATCACCACCGTTCGCAAGCTCGCCACGCTCTATCCTCCGCGCGCTCGATAGACGTTCGTCCGCCTCGCCGCCTTACGGCAGCAGCGCGCGGGGCACCAGCCGGAAAAACTCGTTCGGAGCGCCACCCGCCTGCCGTTCCGAACGGAGCAGCCACATCGTCCCGTCCGTCAGATCGCCCAGCCAGATCTTGGTAAAGCGATCGTAAGCGGCATCCCACCGGATCAAATCGGTCGAGACTTGCGGCTCGAACGCATAATCCCAGGCATCCCATGATTCATGGTAGAGGATGTCCAGCCGGTCGCCCGCGATGAAGAAGGAAGCCGCCGGCAATGCGTCGGATGCCCACGGGTCGCTGCCCGCCAGATATTCGGCCAGATTCCGCCGCCCATCGCCATCGGGATCGGCCAGCGGATCGCCGTCAGCATCGGCTGCTTCGAATTGGAGCCGGTGCCACGCGGCCATCGGCGCCGCCGCCGGATCGATAAAGAGGCCGTTGATAATGGCGTTGGCCGTGTAATCGAGGGACGTGAATCGGAACGTCACCGCCCCGGCGACATTCCACGACGCGTACACGCCTTGAACGAATTTTCGCACATCGCGCGCGTCTAGCAACGCACCGGTGGCCGTGTCGAAAACTTCGATCCGCATGGCGCGGCGATCGCTGTCCCAATCCACGAAATAGAAACTGATCAGCCGCGACTCTTCGTGCGCCACCGTGATCGGAATTTCGAAGGAATACGGCGCATACTGGGCGGAAGCGGATCGGCCGCCGTTCGCCGGATTCGCCAAGGCCCGCGCCTCCGCGGTTTCTTCGGCCCAAACGATCGTCCCCGGGGCGATGATCCGGGCGGAAACGTGCGCCGGCAGATTCGTCCATAATCCGGCCAGCATCGCCCCTTCGCTCCCGTAGGCATTGGTCCAAGCTCCGCTCGTCCGCCCATCGGTCCCCATGAACCACGCGGCCGTGCCCGGTTTGAAAGCGACCACCCGCACCGGATCGGAGAGTGCGCTCGATCCCTCCACGTCGACGACCCGGGCGCGCAATTGGTGCGTTCCGGCGGGAATCGACGGGAGTTGTACCCGATACGGGGCTTCCGAAACCTGCGCGAAGGGTGTCGTGTCCAGGAGAAACTCGACGCGCTGAATGGCGTGGCGGGCCTGCACGGCCGCTTCCAGATCGAGGACGGACGGTTGCCGCAGCACCAGGTCGTGGGCCGGCTCCACCAACTGGATTTCCGGAGGCACGCCCGCGCCGGCATCGAAGAAAATGCCGCTCATCAATGAAAAATCCGTGACCGCGGACACCCGGAATCGGACCTGCCCCCGCACCCGATAGGTGTAGTATTTGCCGCGATACAAGTCCTCCGCAATGGTGCTGGAAAGGAGCACGCCGCTCCCGCCTTCCAGCGCCTCCACCCGAACGCGCCGCGACCCCGAATTGTAATCGAGCAGATACAGCGAAACCAGATGCGTGGCGTGGTCGCGGAAAATGACGTCGAACGCCACGCTGTCGGGTGCCGCCCAGGTGGCGGCTACGCGCGGTTCGCCCTCGGCCCCGGAATCTTCCGGCGCGCGCGTGTCTTCCGTTTTGTCCTCCCAGACGTGGAAGGTTTGGGGATAGTTCGTCACGATGATGGTTGGCGGCAGGTTGGCGTGGCTGCCCACCAGGAAATAACCCTGCCTCCCCCAGCGCCCCTTCCAATTGCCGCTCGTGGCCGTGTCTACCGAGATCAGCTCGGCGGCTCCCTGCCCCGGTGCGACGGTCACATTGGCTCGCTCGGAGTCCGCCACCCCGAGTCGATCCGTCTCCACTCTGGCGAAAACGCGGTAAGATCCGGGCTCCGGGACTCTAAAGAACGTGGCGAAAGGTGGCGTCGTCACCGTCGCCGCGATCTGCCCATTGACGAAGTATTCCACGCGGCGGACGCCCGACGGGTTGGCCGAAAGGTCGGCCGCCAGCCAGAGCGGTTGATCCATATGCGTCATGAGCCCGTCCACGGGGGAGAGCAAATCGATGGCGGGAGGAATCTCGCGATCCAGAAATAAACCCGCCAGCACCGGCCCGGGAGCCTGGCTCGCCCGCAGCCGGAGGCGCACCTGCCCGCGCAGGTTGAACGACACGTAAGCCCCTTCTTCGAACCCGCTCATCGTCTGAGAATCGAGAATCTGGCCGGTCGTCCCGCTCTCGATAAACAGCGTGATCGAAGCTTGGCTGCGGTTCCAATCCACCAGATACAAGGTCACGCGGTGCGTCTCCGGATCGGAAAAATTCAATTCGAGCGTGATTTCCGGGCTGGTGGCATAACCGATGGCCACGCGCGCGCTGCGGTCAGGGAGCAGGGGAGCCCGGCGGTCCCCAATCAGTTCCGGCCACTCTTGGCGGGCCGAGCCCGGCGGAGTTAACGCGAGTAGCGAAGGCAGATTCGTCTGGCCGCCGAACAGCACGAACCCCTGGCTTCCATAGTGCTCCGGCCAGTCGCCCCGCAGGCCGCGCTCGGTTTCCGTGATCGCCCCAGCCGGCGGCGGCGCGATCACCGTCATCCCGACCGTGGCCGACTCGAACGTCAACCCAAGCCCGTCCGTCACGCGCGCCACGATGCTCGGCGTGCCCGCCGGGGGATTCGTCCAGACCACCTGATACGGCGCCTCCGAGACATCGGCAATTTTTTGGCCGCCGTTGTAAAAGGTGATTCGCCGCACCGAATTCGTATCCCCCTGCACGCTGGCCTGCAGGGTGATCGCGCCGGGGAGATACACCGTCGCCCCCGGTTTGGGCAGGGTGAGTTCCACGGAGGTCGTCTGCACGGAATCGAAGCGCGCCGCCGCCTGCGGCTGGCCGGGCCCCGCCGCTATCGCCAGCCCGGCCCGCGCCGTTCCAGCCGGCCAGGGAATTCCCGGCAATCGCACCCACGAAAGGCCGTTCGCCGAGAAGCTCATGAAGGCGTTCGTGCCCGACCGCACCATCCGCACCCAAAGGTCGTTCGGCGAACTCTTTACCGTCGAAACCGTAGTGGCGGCCTCCCCCGCGCGAGCGCGATAGAATGTCTGCACCGCCCCGCCCGGAACCGCCCCGACGAAAAAGAACGGCGCGTCCGCCGCCATGCTCCGCCGCAACATCAAGCCCGCCGTGCCCGCCGGTGTGCCGAACCAGCCCCGCATCCGCGCCACCATGTGGCCATACTGCGGCAGTTCCCGATGGACGAAATGAAAGGAATCCTCCTCCGCCCCCGGCAATACGCCATGGCCCGCCACCTCGAAAACGCCGCCTTGCAGCGTGCTGCTTCCTCCGGCCGCGCTCTGGCCGATGTCTTCGCGAATCCACGGCGCCGGCGGAAACGCGCCGATCCAGTTTCGAATCAAGGCGATCGCTCCCGTGTCCAGTTCCGTGCTGCCCAGCGGAGGCATGCGCAAAATCCCATTCTGGCTCAACCGCAGCAGGATCGGCGAATCCACCGGAGATCCCGCTTTCACCGCGTGCTGCAACAGGCGTGTCTCAGCGAGTGATATCTCCGGCCGCCCGTCCCAGAACTCCCCGCCATCCTCACCGGGGCGATGGCATTGCCCGCAATTCGCCGCCATGTACGACCGGGCGCGATGTTCCAAAGGAGCATCGGCCGCGTTCGCCGGGGCCAGCGCCAACAGTTGCTCCGGGGCTGAACGCTCGCCGCGCAGGTAACCCATGTCCCACAGCTTGTCGATCTGATTGACCGCCCCGCCGCCGCACGTCACCTCCCGGTTCAATTGGGAGGTCGTGAAGCCCAAGGCCCAACCGGCTCCCGGCGTGTGGCACGTCATGCATTCCAGATGACTCGGATACCGCCAAAGCTGCCGCCGCGTATTGTTGCCCTCTTGAATCGTCAGATACTCGTCCCATCCCCCGGGATTCACCAGAAACGCGTCACGCCCGCCCTCCGGCCAGCGATACGTCACGCCGTACGCCCCGTCCGCCGTTTTCACCAAAAACCGCGTCTCCAGCTTCCGGCGCGATTCCGGACGGCCCGTCTCCATCTCGAGATCGAAGTGCTTGATCCAGACGCTCCGCTCCGGGAACTCCCAATTCGATCCACTCGCGAATTTGAAGGTCTCGGACAGCGACGGCAGGCTGAACCACCGCCGTTTGATTGCCCGGTCCGACCAGAAGGGAACGTTGATGTCGTACGGCTCGATCCCCGCGTGCGGAATGAGCTGGTCGAGATCGGCAAAAGCCCCGGTCTGGCTCAGCGCCGCCGGGAAACCGGAACTCGTGGCGGCGGCATACACCAGCTTTCGAATCACTCCATATTTGTGATCCGCCACCAGCACCTCGCCATCGCGCGGATCCACCCCGAATGTCGAAATCCAGCGCGTTCCCGTCAGCCATTCGATCGAGGGCGTGATGCTCTCGATGCCCGAAGCCCAGATGTGGCCCTTGGCGTAGTCCCCGAAAATATACTTGCCGCGCAAATTCGGCAGAGCATTTCCCTGGTAAAACAGGCCGCCGATCACCGCCGAACCCTGATGCAACGCGGAACCCTGCTGAATCACGATGATCGGAAACTCCGTCACGAATCCGGGCGGCCGGGCCGGCGCATTCGGCATCAGATTCCGCGCCTCGTAATACGGCCAGCCGTAGTTGCCGCCCGGCTCCACGTAATTGACCTCCTCCCAATTCGCATCCCCCACATCCGCGCAGTACAAATCCCCCGTCTCGGGATGAAACGTAAACCGCCACGGGTTCCGAAATCCCAGCGCGAAGATCTCCGTCCGCAAGCGCCCCACGTCCAACGGCTGCCCGAAGTACTGCGTGCGCCCCACGAACGGATTGTCCGCCGGCACCAGATAATTCTCGGTGCCCCCAGCATGCGGATTCGGCGTGAGATTTCCGGGCCGCTTGTCCACGTCGATCCGCAGAATGCACCCCGAGTAATGCTCATCGAGCGTCTGCGACTTCAGCCCCAGCGCGCCTTTCGGCGGCCCCGAATCGCCCATCGAAACGTAGAGATAGCCATCCGGCCCGAATTGCAGGTCGCCCGCGTTGTGGATCACCTCGGAGTCCACCTGGCTGATGATCGGCAGTTCCGAATTCGTATCGCCCTTGTTCGGCTCACCTGGCAGCACCGAAAACCGGCTCACCCGGTCATGCAGCATGTTCGCGTAGCCCACGCTGTTCGTGTAGAGCGTTCGATACACGAAGAAATAGCCGTTGGTCTTAAACCCCGGATGAAACACCAATCCCAGCAGCCCGGCCTCCAGATCCTTGCTCTCGGTCCGCGCCGTCAGATCCATGAACAGTTCTCGCGTCGGAGACCGCAGATCGGGAATCACATGAATTTCGCCGCCCCGTTCCGCCACGAACAGCCGGTTCGTTTCCCCCGGCGGGCTCGCCATCGCCACCGGATTAACGAAGCGCAACCCCGGAAAGGCCTCCACCACCCCATACCCCATGACGGGGAGGCGGCTGGGGAGCGCGAGGGTGGTATTAGCCTGCCGCGGCGGACAAACTTGCTCCGGTTCCTGCGCCGCGACTTGGCCTGCCAGGAAACAACCCGCCAGGCAACCCAACCCCAACCCCAACCCCACCGATATCCTCGTATTCCACTTCATCCCTGAACTGAAGAGGAACAGCTAGTTCCATGCCGAACCGGCACACCTGGTTTGCCATCGTTGGCCCGGGATTTGGACCGCCGCCCCTCCCAGCCAGAATACCCGAAAAAATGGGCCTTTCCAGCGCCATCATCAGGACGAACACATCAACTCTCCAAGGATGTCGCTCTCTTCTGGGTAGGACAGGTGCCCCCGCCTGTCCCGTTCGGGCGCCTCGCCCGAACGACTGCACTCCAAGAGTTCCTGTTTTCCTTGGGTTTTAGATGCGTTTGCCCTGACTCACGACCATCATGGCCGCATCAAATCAGCCGCCGCCTGCAGATCGTAAGCCAGATCCTCGTCCGTGTAATTAATCGCAATCTGGCGACGCCCCAGTTCTCGTTGAAACTCTGGGATCGAAATCCCGCCAATTTCCGCGGCGCTCCCCAGCGTGATCCGGCCTCCGGTATACATCCCGACCGCCAGATCCAGGCGAGTCTGGCCCGGATCGAGCATCGATTCCAACCGTTCGGGCAAGGCCAAGTTCATGACGGATATTACCGTCCAACACCCCGCGGATCAACCAGCGACTCCGGCGAACGCCTCCACCGGCGGGCAGGAACACACCAGGTTCCGGTCCCCGAACACGTTGTCGATGCGGCTCACCGGCGGCCAGTACTTCCGGTCCCGCAGCCACGGCGCCGGAAACGCCGCGCGCTCCCGCGAGTAGGGGCGGTTCCAATCGTCCGCCAACACCGCCTCCGCGGTGTGGGGAGCCTTCTTGATCGGATTGTTTTGCGGATCGATCTTGCCCTGCTCGATCTCGAGGATTTCCCCATGAATGGCGATCAGCGCGTCGCAGAACCGGTCGAGTTCTTCCTTCGACTCGCTCTCGGTCGGCTCGATCATCATCGTCCCCGCCACCGGCCAGGAAATCGTCGGCGCGTGAAAGCCGTAATCCATCAGCCGTTTGGCGATATCTTCGACGGTTACGGATTTAAATCCCCGCAGATCGAGAATGCACTCGTGCGCCACCATGCCCTGCGTTCCTTTATAGAGCGCCGGGTAATGCTTCTCGAGCCGCCGGGCGACATAATTGGCGTTGAGAATCGCCACCTGCGTGGCACGCGTCAACCCCGCGCCGCCCATCATCGCGATATACATCCACGAAATCGGGAGAATGCTCGCGCTGCCCCACGGCGCCGCTGCAACCGCCTCTACCGAAGTCCTGCCTTGCCCCAGCTCGGCCAGCGGATGTCCCGGCAAATGCGGAGCCAGATGCGCGGCCACGCAGATCGGCCCCATCCCGGGGCCACCCCCGCCGTGCGGGATGCAGAACGTTTTGTGTAAATTGATATGGCACACATCCGCGCCCAGCTCGGCCGGCCGGCAGAGCCCAACCTGCGCGTTCAGGTTCGCGCCATCCATGTAGACCTGTCCCCCCTGTTCGTGAACCACCGCGCAGATCTCCCGGATGGTTTCCTCGAACACGCCGTGCGTCGAAGGATAGGTCACCATCAGGCAGCTTAATTCAGCCGCATGCGCCGCCGCTTTGGCGCGCAAGTCCGCGACATCGATATTCCCCTGCGCGTCGCACGCCACGGCCACCACCCGCAGCCCCGCCATCACCGCGCTGGCGGGATTGGTGCCGTGGGCCGACACCGGAATCAGGCACGCCCGCCGATGATCCTCCCCGCGCGCGGCATGGTATCCGCGAATCGCCAGCAACCCGGCGTATTCGCCTTGCGAACCGGCATTCGGCTGCAGCGATACCGCCGCGAACCCGGTGATCTCCGCCAGCCACGCCTCCAGATCGCGGAACATCTCGCGATACCCCGCCGTTTGATCGGCCGGAGCAAAAGGATGCAGCCTGCCGAATTCCGGCCACGATACCGGGTACATCTCCGCCGTCGCGTTCAGCTTCATCGTGCAGGACCCCAGCGGAATCATCGAGGTGGTCAGCGACAAATCCCGCTCTTGCAGCCGGTGCAGGTACCGCAGCATCTCCGTTTCGGAATGATGGGAGTTGAACACCGGATGCGTCAGATACTCGGAGCGGCGCGCCAATCCCGCCGGAATAGCCGGCCCCGCCAACGGAGCCAAAGCCTCCACGCTCCCCGGATTGTGCCCAATTTGGGGTAGAACAGGCGCCCCCGCCTGTTCCATTCGGGCGCCTCGCCCGAATCCTCGCTCCGAAAGCGCAGAGTCCCCCTCCGTCCCGGTGATTTTCGATCCCCCAAACACGTCCAGCAATTTCGCGACCTCCTCCGCCGTCGCGGCCTCGTCCAGCGAGATGCCCACGGACTGCGCGTCGATCTTCCGCAGATTCATCTCCGCCGCCGCCGCCCGGCGCACCACCTCGTCGGCCGAAACCGGCCCGCGGACGCGCAACGTATCGAAAAAGGCCGCGTGCTCTACCGTCCAGCCGGCCCGGCGCAAACCGTCCGCCAGCGCGCCCGTCAACCCATGCACAAACTCCGCGATCTCCCGCACCCCGGCCGGGCCGTGATACACCGCAAACATCGCGGCCATGTTCGCCAGCAGCGCCTGCGCGGTGCAAATGTTGCTCGTCGCCTTTTCCCTGCGGATATGCTGCTCGCGCGTTTGCAACGAGAGGCGGTAGGCCGTCTTCCCGCGCGCATCCTTCGATACCCCGGCGATCCGCCCCGGCATCTGCCGTTTGAACTCGTCCCGCGTCGCGAAAAACGCCGCATGCGGCCCCCCAAACCCGAGCGGCACTCCGAACCGCTGCGAATTCCCCACCGCGATATCCGCCCCCAGTTCGCCCGGCGGCATCAACAACGCGAGCGCCAGCAAATCCGTCGCCAGCACCGTCATCGTCTCCGCTTGGCGCGCGCGCTCGATCACCGGGCGGTAATCGAGGATCGCCCCATCCGTCGCGGGATACTGCAACAGGACTCCGCAATACTTCGAAAAATCGGTCAGCGTCTCGTGCGCGCCCACCACGAGCTCGATCCCCAGCACCGCCGCCCGCGTGCGCACCACCGCGATGTTCTGCGGATGGCACCGCTCGGACACGAAGAAGCCCTCCCGCCCCTCTTTCCCCCGAGCCGCCAGGCACAGCGACATCGCTTCCGCCGCCGCGGTCGCCTCATCCAGCAGCGAGGCATTCGCGACCGGCAGCCCCGTCAGATCGGCCACCATCGTTTGGAAATTGAGCAGCGATTCCAGCCGGCCCTGCGAGATCTCCGCCTGATAAGGAGTGTACTGCGTGTACCAACCTGGATTCTCCAGGATGTTTCTCTGGATCACCGGCGGCGTGATCGATTCATGGAACCCCATCCCGATGAACGAGCGGAGCACCCGGTTCTTCCCCGCCACCTGCCGCAGCCGGGCCAGCGCATCCCGCTCGCTCCATGGCCCCGGCAGATCCAGCGGCCGGGCCGTCCGGATCGGTGCCGGCACCGTCCTTGCCACCAGATCCTCGAGGCTCTCCAGCCCGAGCACCTTCAGCATGGCGGCGACTGAGGAGGAATCCGGCCCGATATGCCGGCGAACAAACTGATCCGGATGGCTGCGCGTCATCGTCAAGGGCCAAAGTTATCCGCCACTCCCGCCCGGAAGTCAAAACGTCCCCAACGCGACAGTCAAAACCGAAAACCACCCCCCCCCAACCCGCGCCATCTGCCACCGCGCCATGGATGCGCAGGAGGCGAGGCGAGTCCGTGACGCGTGGCGACCGGCGGCTCCGCGAACTGAGGCTCGGAAGCCCGTCGCCGCCGCTCGCCCGCCTCCTGCGCATCCATGGCGTGATAAATTCTCCAACCGGGCCTCCGGAAGAGTGTCAAATTTTCGCCAGGACTTGACCATCCTGTTCATCCTGTAAATCCTGTCTTCTATCCGCAGTCTTCCTCCCTTCCCCCTCCGTGCCCTCGGTGAACTCTGTGTTAAGCCAAGCGCCTCGGCTCCCAAGGCCGCCCCTCCAGCACCCACCATGCCAAAAACCGCCCCAAAATCTTTTTCCAAAATCTTCCGGGGTCAGACAG
>CAYZKY010000067.1:0-31216 GCA_964478815.1 uncultured Verrucomicrobiota bacterium | reverse complement strand
CCAACGAAGGCCCCAGCCAAAAGACCCGCCGTCAGCCCTGCCGGAATTTTCAGACCGGCTCTAAGTGTGAGTCAACAGGCATTGCATCTTGAACGAAAACTTCGGATGCCTCGTGCAAATTGCACGAACCCAGTATTATGATTTTAGAGAGCTTGGACCCTTGAAGCTTAGCCATGCTTTTGCTAGACACCTTTTAGCATGCATCTGGACCGAACCCCGCGAGCCGTTGTCGAATGATCGAAACTTGGCCCATGGGCTTCGCCAACGGACTTGAAATCTGATGTTAACACCATCGAAGTGTCGCTATACCGCAGGGCGCATGAGAGCGGGTGCGACTTTTTGTGTCGGTCACGCCGCCGCCGGAAAAACCGTGCGGAGGCCATCTTCAACCTTGACTCATCCCATCTTCTATCGCATAGTCACGGCATGACGACTCACTTTGAGGCGTCATTGCGAACCGGAGCCGTTCTCACTCGAACCGCTCCGTTTCCCAATGACCGGCCGACTGCGGTAATTTTTGCAACTCTCGCCATCTCCATGCCCACCCTGGCCTTTCGTTGGCTCCGAGGCCTTCCGCATGCCTGGCGCTCAAAACCCGTGTCTTGCCCGCTGGATTTGCACGCCGAGGTGGGTGCATTGACACACATTTATACAGCGATTTACACACTCTTACACACTCATTTACACAGATTTACACACCATTTACACGCAATTTACACACCTGTTTTCGCCTCCATTTTTCACGCAACCATCTCTGGCCCAATCGTTTCCGTCAAAAAATCTGCCGCTGGGCCGCACCCCACCCCCCTCCCCCCCGAATTTACACAGTCAGCCCGGGGCCCTGACCGCCAGAAAAAGTCGCCCCCCATGAGAGCCAGATCCGGGTCTCGGCCCCCATCGTCATGGCTACGTGGCTCAATTGCTGCTAAACGGGGCTCTCTCCAGCCCAAGTTGCTCGTCCATTCGCCAGTGTGAAATCGACACCGCCGATTGCGCCGCAGGATGCCGATCCCGCCAGCATTCTGTTGGTGGACGATAATCCCCGCAATCTGGACGCACTCGAAAGCATCCTGCAAAGCCCCGTCCATTCCCTCGTCCGGGCCAGCTCCGGCGATGAAGCCTTGCTCGCCTTGATGAAAACGGAGTTCGCCGTCATCGTTCTGGATATCCAGATGCCGAACATGAGCGGCCTCGAATTGGCCAAGCTCATCAAGATGCGCCGGCGCAGCCAGCACATCCCCATCCTCTTTCTCACCGCCCACTTCCAGGACGATAAGGATGTTCTGGAAGGGTACGGCGTCGGTGCTGTCGACTATCTGACGAAGCCGATCAACCCCTTGATCCTCAAATCGAAGATCGGGGTCTTCGTCGATCTCTTCCGCGCCAATCGCGCCCTGGCCCTGGCCAACGCCGCCCTCGAATCGGAAATCCTCCAGCGCAAGGAGGCCGAAGCGGCGTTGCAACAGCTTAACGATCAGCTCGAAGCCCGCGTTCAGCAACGCACCGAGGAACTGAGCCGCGCCAATGCCGCCCTCCTCCGCAGCGAAGAACAGTTCCGGCGCACGGCGGAGGAAGCGCCCGTGCCGGTCATCATGCAGGCCGAGGATGGCACCGTGCTCCAGATCAGCAAGGCGTGGGCGCGCCTCACCGGGTACAATCTCGAAGAGGTTCCCACCTTCGATGCCTGGCTCACCCGCGCTTACGGCTTCGGAGCCAACGAAGTCCGGAACGCCGTCCGCGGCCTGTTTGAAGGCGACCGGGGCATGGTCGAGGTCGAGTTTGAAATCCGCACCCGCGGCGACGAACGCCGCATCTGGGCCTTCTACGCGTCTTCGCCCGGCACCCTGAACGATGGCCGCCGTTTTGTCGTCGGCACCGCGATCGATATCACGGAGCGCAAGCGCGCCGAAGAGTCCCTCCGGGCCAGCCGCAACGCCGAACGCGCGCATCGCCAGGAGCTCGAGGCCATCATGCAAGCCGCGCCGGCTGCCATTCTCATCGCCCGCGATTCTCAGTGCCTTGAGATCACCGGCAATCCCACCGCCTACGCCATGCTGCGGATGACCCCTGGGAAGAACATGTCCAAGTCCGCCGCGAATACGGCGGAAATACCCAGGCACTTCGAAGTCTACCACAACGGAACCAGGCTCTCCCTCGATGAGCTGCCGATGCAGGCCGCCGCCCGCACTGGTCAGGCGGTGGATAACGTCGAGCTGGAATGGCGTTTCCAGGATGGAACCGCCACCTGGGTCTATGGCAGCACCAGGCCGCTCTTCGATGAGCGTGGCCGGGTCAGCGGCGCCGTCTCCACCTTTGTCGACATTACCCAGCTCAAACTCGCCGAGGCGGCTTTGCGCGAAGCCAAGGCTGAGACCGAAGCGGCTTCCCGCGCCAAGGACGACTTCCTCGCCGCGCTCTCCCACGAACTCCGCACCCCGCTCAATCCCGCCATTCTCCTGGCGAGCGAATGGGAACGGGAAACGACCCTTCCCGCCGAGGTGCGCGGCGTGTTTGGCGCGATCCGCAAGGATATCGAGCTGGAGGCGCATCTCATCGATGACCTCCTCGATCTGACCCGCATCGCTCACGGCAAGTTGCGGTTGGTCCCGAAACCCACCGAAGTCCACGCGCTGCTACAGGCCAGTTGGGACCTCCTCAAAGCCGAGGTCGAGGAAAAGCCCCTCACCATCCGGTTCGACCTCGCCGCCGAGCCTGCGTGGGTCGAAGCCGACCCCGTCCGCTTGCAGCAGGTCTTTTGGAACGTCATCAAGAACGCCGTCCGGTTTTCGCCCCAGAAGGGAGAGATCGTGATCCGGTCCGTCTCCGACCGTCCGGGATGGATTCGCATCCAGATCGTCGACCGGGGCATCGGCATCGAGCCCGCGGATTGCGAACGTATCTTTCTTCCGTTTGACCAGGGACCCAATGGCCACCGCGTCGGCGGCCTGGGCTTGGGGCTGGCCATTTCCCGGCGGCTGATCGAAATGCACGGCGGCAGCATCGCCGCGGAAAGCCAGGGTTCCGGCCTCGGCGCGACCTTCTCCATCGAACTGCCGCTCGGTGTCGCTCCGGCCGAAGTGCCCGCCCCCGCTCCGCCGCCGCCGGGTTTGGTCGGGGCCATCCCGGCACGGCGCATTCTGATCGTCGAGGACCACCTTCAGACGCGCCAGGCCCTCGCCGGCCTGCTGGCCAAGCGCGGCCACGCGGTCATGGCGGCACGAACCATTCGTGAGGCGCACGAGCTCGCCGCCGGTTTCCCCTTCGACCTTGTCCTGTCCGACCTGGAACTGCCGGATGGAAGCGGCCACGAATTGATGGCCGAACTTCGCCGCTTGCGCCCGGGCTGCCGTGGCATCGCCTTGAGCGGCTACGGCATGGATGGCGATATCCAGCGCAGCCGCGCAGCCGGCTTCGACGTCCATTTGACCAAGCCGGTGGATGTCGGCGCCCTGGACAAAGCCCTGGGGTCCGTCAGCCGCGCGCTGCCGGCCCAGACCTGAGCGTTGGTTCGAAACATGCTCATCTTTTCCACTGAATGCCCGATTCCGTGACCTCTCCCCCCCGCACGCGAGACGAACTCCCGTTGCTTCCCGGCCAGGAACTCGCCGCCCTCGCCAAGCAACACGCGCACGACCTCCGCAACCTCCTCAATGGCCTGGGCATGGACCTGGCCTTGGTTGCCGAAACGGCCGACAGCCCGGACCAGCAGGCGGCCGTCGACCGAATGCGCCAATCGATCAAGTGCGCCGAAAGCCTCATCCGCTCCTACTTCGCCAAGTTCGTCCGGGAATCCCGCGCCCCGATTTGCGTGGCCGATGCGGCGGACCGCTGGATTTCGGACGTGAACAGCCTCCTCCTGGATCGCCAGATCGATTGGTCGATCCCCCGCACCGACGCGGTCATCGAAGTGGAGTCCGGCCTTCTCCGCAGCCTCCTGCTGGACCTGATCCTTCTGGCCAGCAAGGATAGCCCCCGGCAACCCCTCCGGGCGGGCTGCGCCTGCCGCGATGGCCAGGCCATCTTCGAAGTCGTTTCCGAGTGCGAGGATGCCGCCGTCGCCAACCGAAACGAACTCCAGCAGTCCCTCTGGTCCGCCCTGCGCCATCTCGCCCTCCGCATGGGGGCTGCCTTGGACCTGCCGCCGTTCACCTCCCGGACCCCCATCCTCCGCCAGCTTCGCGTCCCCCTCTCCGCCCCCCCGCCTCCCACGATTCCCCCTCGAAAAGCCCCGTAATCCCGCAAATCCCGCTTTCGAAATGGCGCGTTTTCCCGCCTCCGCCCGGCCAAGGTATGCGATGATGATCGCTTCGACACGGCCGGACGGCGAAGCCGCGCGTCCGAGCGAGAACCGACCCAGGCGGCTGCCGCTCCTCATCGATTCCGGCGGAATTCCTCCCGGCATGACCCGCTCCCGGCGGGCGTGACAAGCCGGCGGCCATCGCCTTTACTGCTGCCTGTGATCCGCCTGCTGCACCCTGACGACGGACCGGAGTGGTTTCGGATGCGCCACGCTCTCTGGCCCGATTGCACCGAAGAGATGCACCGCTGCGAGATGGCCGAAATGTCGTCCACGGAGGCCGCCGTGTTCGTTCATGAGCGGCCGAGCGGCGGCCTCGGAGGGTTCGTGGAGCTTTCCGTCCGGGACCGTGTGGATGGCTCGCTCAGCCCACGCGTGGCTTATGTGGAAGGCTGGTATGTCGATCCCGACCTGCGCGGGCAGGGCATCGGCCGCGCGCTGATCGCCCAGGCGGAAGCTTGGGCGAGGAGCTTGGGCTTCCGCGAAATCGCGAGCGACGCGGAAATCGATAACGCAACCTCCCTCCGCGCCCACGCCGCCCTCGGCTTCCGGGAGACCTTTCGCCTGGTCCATTTCCTCAAATCCCTATGACCCTCCCCCACCCCATCCCCTCCCCCATTCGCGTCCTGTTGATCGACGACGACCGTTCCTGCTTCGTCCTGACCCGGCTGCAACTCTCGAAAATCGGCCAGGGGCGCTTCCGCCTGGATTGGTGCGCCACCTACGAGGAGGGCCTCGCTCGACTCCACGCCGGCGGCCATGATGTCTACCTGCTCGATTATCATCTCGGCCGGCGCACGGGGCTGGAGTTTCTCCGCGAAGCGCTCGCCGCGGGCTGCACCCGGCCGATCATCATGCTCACCGCCGAGAACCCCACTGTGGACGCCGAAGCCATGCGCCTCGGAGCCGCCGATTTTCTGAACAAAGACAAGCTCGATCCTGCGCTGCTCGAACGCTCCATTCGATATTCGCTCCGCCATTTCCACACCATGGAGGCCCTGCGCGAACGCGATGCGCAGATGAACGCGTTCATGAGCCATGTGCCTTGCGCCGTTTATCTCAAGGATCTCGCGGGACGGTATGTCTTCGCCAACGAAGCCTGCGCGGATCTTTTCCGCCAGCCCGCCCGGAATCTCGCGGGGCAGACCGACGCCGCCTTTCTCCCCCGCCCGGCCGCGGCGGAGATCCGCCGCCTCGAAGCCAAGGTCGCCGCCGCCAACAGCCCGCTCGTCACCACCGAGACGTTTCCCGGCCGGGAAGGTTCCCGTTACTGGCTGATTCACCGGTTCCCCATCTGCGGCAGCGATGGGCGCCCCGCGTTGCTGGGGGGCGCCGCCATCGATATCACGGAGAACAAGCGCCTCGAGTGGGAAATCCAGAATGTGAGCGAACAGGAAAAACGCCGCATCGGGCAGGATCTGCACGATGGACTCGGACAGTATTTGACCGGCATCGCCTGTCTCGTGAAGGTCGTCGAGCAAAAGCTCAGCGCCGGCCGGCCCGTCCATGCCTCCGAAGTCCAGCCGATCACCGCCCTCGTCAATGACACGATCGTCCAGGCGCGCGACCTCGCCCGCGGCCTGTGCCCCGTCGAACTCGAATCCGGCGGCCTGACGGCCGCCCTGGCCGAGCTCGCGCGCCGCACCGCCCGGGTCAAGGTTCGATGCGCCCTCACCGCCTCGCCGGAACTCCCGCCGATCGAGAACGACACGGCGATTCACCTGTACCGGATTGCCCAGGAAGGCGTGAACAACGCCCTGAAGCACGGGCAACCCAAACGGATCCGCCTCTCGCTCGCGGCTCAAAAGTCCCGCCTTGTGCTGCGCATCGACGATGATGGCTGCGGTCTCCCGGCGGAAGGCCCCGCCGAGGTTGGCATGGGTCTCCGCGTGATGCGCTATCGGGCCAAACTGATCGGCGCCACGCTCACGCTTCGCTCCCGGCTGCCCCACGGCGCCACGCTGCTTTGTGCCATGCCCATTACGCGTCCAGCCGATCGCGGATAAAGAAAAAAGGGGGAGGAGCTTGCGAGTTCTCCTCCCCCCAACCAACCCAACCTATGAACCATGGACAGAAATTCTTACGCGTCCGGAGCGCGCCGGCCTCCGGCGATTCGTAACCGCTGACCGATCTGGAGCCGGTCGGCCTTCAACTTGTTCTCGACCCGAAGCGTTTGCACGGTGGTTCGATGATCCCGGGCAATGTGGCTCAGGGTATCCCCGGCCCGCACCACGTAAAACCTCGCATCGCCCAACGAAACTCGGCCTGCCCTCGCTGGGAACACCGTCTCGGCCATGATCGCCGGTAATTCATCGTCCGGCTCGGTCGCGAGCACCGGCCCAGCCGCCAACGCCGGTTCATCCGGCCAGTAATCCGCCATCAGCCCGGCGGCTTCGTCCGTGCCCGCCGGCACCTGGCCGTGCCGGGAGGCCGCCCGCACTCCGGCGGCGACCAACAACAGCAGGAACAAAATCACATGCACCGCGATCACCGCGAAGATCGCGATCGGCACCTGCTTCGGCGTCGGCGCCATGTTTGAGAAAACGCGTGACTGAGTCGTTTTCGGCGAGTTCATGCTTACAGATCGATTTCTTTCAACACCTCCGCCGCGAGCTTCCGGTTCTCCACCCGGGCCGATTCGCGGGCCGCGGGATTCCAAAGTTCGAACTTGTCGAGCCGGCCGACGAATTCCACTTCGTCGCCGATCCCCGCCGTTCGCGCCAGTTCCTCCGGCAGGCAGAGCCGGCCGACCTTATCGAGCGAAACCTGGCAGGCATTCTCGGCCAGCACCTGCTCGAGCGCGGCCACCCTCGGATCGGAAAGCGACCGGCTTTTGAGCTTTTGCAGCATCTCCCCCCAGCGTTCCGGGGGAAGGGCCAGCACGCGATCCTCGGTTCCGATCGGCCAGCTCAGGAGCGTGAACACCACGCCCGGGGATTTTGGCCGCCACTTGGCCGGAAACATGACCCGGCGGCTCGCATCGATTCCATGGCGGAACCGACCGACATACGCGTTCGGTTCAGTTTTCTCCGGTTTCACTCGGCGGACGGCAATCTCCTTGAATTCCCGTTCCTTACCGTTTCATACCGTTTCATACCCTAAACTGTCAATATGTTTTTTAAATTTTTCTTTACTTTGGAAACCCCATGCGTTCCGACGCTGGAAATGAGGGTGGCCGCCATTCTCCAAGAACACGATTCCGCGCTGGGTTTACTTTTCAAAACGAGGGGCCGTTCGGTTTACATCGAGCTTGCGGAGGGGCGCCCGGCTGGGTGAATATCCGGCACCTATGAAATCACGTTTTCTCGGCTTGGCGGCCAAAGCCGCCTGGGTTGCGGCGCTGGCCGGCCTTTCGCTCAACGCGGCGACGCTCGAAGATTTTGCCGGCAAATGGACGACCAAGCGGGTCAATGACGATGGCCAGTCCGTCACGATGACGATGGAATTCGAGGGGCCGAAGATGCACTTCCGCATCCTGGATTCCTCGGGAGAAGCCCGCTTTTACGCCAAGGCCAAAACGAAGCTGGAGAAATTCGGCCCATTCGAAGCGCTGCGGTTTTACGACATCCAGGCGGGCGGCTCGCCGGACGATACCCAACCGATAGATGACGAACGGGTATCGTTGGTCCGGCTCGATGGCGAGACTTTCCATCTGGCCGGCAACTTCGATCGACGCCGGGACAATGAAACCCCCAGCGTGGATGCCTACAAACGCACGGCCAAGCCGGCGGCGGAGAGCGCGGATGCGAAGTTCAAAGGGCGCTGGCGGGTCGAACTCACGACGGGCAACGACACGAGCGAAGGGGTGTTGGTCCTGTCGCCGCAAGGGGGCGGCTGGAGCGGGTCGTACATCAATGACCAAGGCGAAGAACGGAATTTCAAGAAAGTGGCGGTGGAGCAGAACGAGCTGGTGCTGGAAATGGATGGGAACATCGACGGCAACCCGGTGACCTTTCTGAGCAAGGCCAAGTTGACGGGCGGCAAGATGACCGGAACGGTGATGCTCAAAGAGCAACCGAACGAGGTGATCGGCAACTGGACGGCGCAAAAGTGACGGAGCGCGGCAGAACGGCAAGATTTTTGGCCGATTGAGCTTTACATTGAACATCGACTACATACCGTTTCGGAAAATAACTATGCGGAAGAATATTTCCATGGCCGGCCTGGCGGGAGCGGTGTGTCTGATCGCCGCCGGTTGCGCCGGTCCAGAGAAGAAACTTGGGCGCGGCATCAACAACCTCACCGAATTCGCGCGCGGAGGGGAAATTCGGCGTTCGATGGAACAAACCGGGGTGTGGGAAAGCACCGACTCGGCCTACACGACCGGATTCATCCGCGGAGTTAACCGCTCGCTGGCCCGCACCGGAGTGGGGCTCTACGAAGTGTTGACCTTCCCCTTCCCCAGCTACGAGCCGGTCTTTCTGCCCGCCAACCCGGTCTACCCGGACAGCTACCGGCCCAACCTGCTGGCCGACCCGATGTTCAATCCCGATCACGCCATCGGTTTCAGCGGCGGAGATGTGGCGCCGTTCATTCCCGGCAGCCGCTTCGGCATTTTTGACTACTGACCTGCGGTCGATTTTCCGGGCGCCAACTTCGCGGTTGGCGCCTTTTTGTTTATGGCCATCGAGTGGCAGTCCCACTGCAAGGTCAACCTGATCCTGAACATCCTGGGGCGGCGCGCCGATGGATTTCACGAACTGGAGACCGTGATGCAGCCCATCCCGATTTACGACCGGCTGGCCATCGCAGCCGCGCCGGCCGGGATTCGGCTCACCTGTTCCGACCCGGCGCTGCCGACCGATGAGGGCAACCTGGTTCACCGGGCGGCCCAGAAATTCCTGGCGGCCGCCAGCCTCGCCTCGGGGGTGGAGATTCACCTGGAGAAGAAGATTCCGCTCGCCGCGGGCTTGGGCGGAGGAAGCGGCAACGCGGCGGCAACTTTGCTCGGGTTGAACGAACTCTTCGGGAAACCTTTGGCCGACCTTCAGCCGCTGGCCGCCGAGTTGGGCTCGGATGTGCCTTTCTTCCTCCAGAATGGTCCGGCCCTGGCGTTGGGGCGGGGTGAAAAGGTCGAACCGCTGGCCCCCTTCCCGCTGCTGCAGGGCCGCTGGCTATTGCTGATCCATCCCGGCTTTGGGGTCTCGACGGCCTGGGCCTACCGAAATCTGGCGCGTTATCCTTCGGCCTTGAACGGCCAGGCCGGCCGGGCTCAGAATTTGATCGAGGCGTTGCGTGGCCGGGATTTTTCGGCCGCGAGCAGGCATTTCTACAACTCGCTCGAAGCTCCCGTCCTGAACAAGTATCCCCTGCTCGCGATGTTTCAGGAACATCTGCGCGCGCACGGGGCGGAAGCTGCTTTGATGTCGGGCTCCGGCTCGACCACTTTGGCCGTCTTCCCCTCTGAAGCCGCCTGCGCGTCCGCCGCCGCCGCTTTTCGCGCGCACTTTGGCGAATACTGCTGGATGGCGCCGGTGGCACTGGGCTGATTAGGTCGTCAGATCAGGGCTTCGGGGCCGACCGCGAACCGTTTGGCCAATACTTTGACGTGCTGAATGGTCAATGACCGTTCGCCGCGCAGGATTTTGGAGCCGAGCGACCGATCGACGCCCAGAAGCTCAGCAAGATCTGCCGCGGTCAATTCGTTCTGCTCCAGCAGAAAACGAAGCGTTTCCTGCGGGCGGCTCGCCGGCCAGCGAACTTCGGTGCGGTCGTAGGCTTCGAGAAAGGTGGAGACAGCTTCAAGATAGTCCGATTGATCGCGTGTCAGCCGTTCTTCGAAGCCGATCAACGGCTCAATGGCGGCGCGCGCTTCATCGAGCTCGCTCTGCGTCCGAATCGGCCGCGGCAGGTAGTTCGTGCAGAGCGAACGATAATCGTCGGGCACCGCGGCCAGGGATGCTTTAGCCCGGCGACGGCTTGGCCTGGTCTTCATAATTCGGTCTTCCAAAATCCCTTGCTATACTCGGCGTGCGTGAGAACCCGCAGCGCGAACACCATCCCGGTATTGTAATGCACCCCGCAAATCAGCCGGTAGTTGTTCCCGCCGATGTTGAATACCACTACGGTGCGCCCGCTATCGACGTGGACCATGTCGGCGGAACGAAAGGTTTCCCGCAGCTCTCCGAAGTTCTGCCAGCGCGCGCTTCGCACGATGCGGACCCATTGTTGCAACGATGACTGCGCCCGCGCGTGAACCCGCGCCCACTCCATTACCGTGGTTTCCGTTAGAACGCGCACGGGGACAATTTGTCCTCAATAGGACGGTTCGTCAATCCGCCACCGAACGATCACACGTCGGCCAAGGGTGTGCCGCCGCGCACCTGCGCGGGGCAATTCCCGCTGCCCAAGGTTTCCCTCCAAAAGAATCTCGCCATTGCATCCGCTTGATTCCCTGCGACTTGCCAATAAAAGTCTACATTCTCATTTCATAAAACTTGATTATTCAAGGAACGTGCGCGATATTTAATTGAATGAAATAAATGTAGACTTACCGCCATGAACACGCTAGCCACGACCTCACGCACCCAGCACGGCTGGATACCTTGTCCGCTTCGACGCCCTCTTGCCCTTCAAACCGCCGCCTTCCCCTCCTCTCCCCCTCTGCGATCTCTGTGCGCTCTGTGTTCTCCGTGTTAAATTCGCACCGCCAACCACTTTCTGTTGCAGGCCAACTTGAAACAAACTTGACACGTTTCAAGCAACTTGAAAAATCACCCCCCATTTATCAACGACTTACGCAAATTTCACCCCTTGAAACGTGAAAAAACTTGAAACAAACGCACACCCCCCATGAAGGCCAATCCCCTCGCCGGCACGGTTGCCGTTCCTGTCGAATTCGGAACCGCCCTGCGTCGCGTCGCAAGGCCAGGTAAAAGTAAGGGGGGGGGTGCCCGGCCAGCGAGGGGCGGCGGCCGGGCTGTGACACGCGCGGTCGTTACGAGGCGAGTTCGCCGAAGCGGCCGAGTTGGTAGTCCTCGAAGGCCTGGTCGATCTCGGCGCGGCTGTTCATGACGAACGGGCCCTGGCCGACGACGGGCTCGTCGATGGGGGCGCCATCCATAACGAGGAGCTGGCTGTCGCGCGACGCCGCGAGCTGGACGCCATGCCCGGCGCGAGCCAGGACGGCGAGGTCGCCTTCGCCGGCGGTGCGGTCGCCATTGATCCGGACTTCGCCACTCAGGATGAGCACGGCGCTGGTGTGGCCGTCCGGAAGAGGCAGCTCCACGCTGCCGCCTTCCCGCAGTTTCACGTCCCAAAGATTGATGGGGGTGAAGGTCCGGGCCGGCCCGCGCTGCCCCGCGAATTCTCCGGCGATGAGGCGGAGGGTTCCGGCGTCGCCGACGAGGGGCACGCGCAGAATCTGAGCGTCCAGCAAAGTTTGATAACCGGGCGGCGCGGATTTGTCGGACGCCCGGAGATTGACCCACAACTGCACCATTTGCAGCGTGCCGCCCCGGCGCGTGAACTCGCCGGAGTGGAACTCCTCATGCACGATGCCGGCGCCGGCGGTCATCCATTGCACGTCGCCAGGGCCGATGCGCCCGCCCGCGCCGCTGGAATCGCGGTGCTCGAGTTCGCCCTGGTAGGCGATGGTCACCGTTTCGAAGCCCTTATGGGGATGGGCCCCCACGCCCCGGCGGTCTTCGCCCGGAGGGAATCGATAGGGCGCGGCGTAATCGAGGAGCAGAAAGGGGCTCAGCTCGCGCCCCAAGCCGTTGTAGTCGAAGACCGATTTGACCGGAAAGCCGTTGCCGACCCAATGAGTCCGGGAACTTTGGTGGAGGCGTTGGAGCGGCTTGACCGCTTTTCCGTCCGCCGTTTGCCGCGTGGCATTCTCATCCATACCTCACTCTCGCTCGCCGAGATGGGAATCGGAAATGCCGATTCGCTGGCCTGGCCATGCCGAAAACTTGGGCCGACCGCAGGTTCAAGGCATCCAATATCCCCGGTAAAGCCTCTCGTTTCGGAGCGAGTGTTCAAGCGAAATGCCCGTCGCAGCCAAAAGAGGGCGAAATGCGGGGAGTTTAGATGCGTTCGCCTGGCCGAAGCGGAGTTTTGCCTTGCCAAAGGGGAGGCGAGGTCACCTAGAGTGACTCGCACAATTGCTTTCGAAACACAGTGTAATCACGCGGAAATGGCCATGGTCGATCAAATTAAAAACAAGCAGGGCGAACGTCTCGATTTTACCTATCACCACGGGCGGAAGGATGCGCGGGAGATGGTCTTGATCGGGCATGGGGTGACGGGGAACAAGGATCGCCCGTTCGTGGTGGCGCTGGCGGAAGGGCTGGCCAAGGCGGGGATTCCGGTCATCCGGTTTTCCTTCAGCGGCAATGGGGCCTCGGGAGGGAAGTTCACGGACTCAAAGATCTCCAAGGAGGTGGAGGATTTGGGGTGCGTGATCGACGCGGTGGCGGATCGGGAGGTGTGCTACATCGGACACAGCATGGGAGGCGCCGTGGGGGTGCTCCGGGCGGCAAAAGATCCGCGGATCAAGGCGTTGGTCTCGCTGGCCGGGATGGTGCATACGAAAGATTTCGCGCACCGAGAGTTTGGCATGGTCCAGCCGGGCGAGGGCTTCATGTGGGATGACTCGAATTGCCCGCTCTCGCACGCCTACATGGACGACATGGCGGCCATCGGTTCGACCTTGGGGCAGGCGGCGAAGATTCGCGTGCCGTGGCTGCTGGTGCATGGAACCGAGGATGACGTGGTGCCGATCCAGGATTCGCACGACATTTTCGCGCAAGCGAACGAGCCGAAGAAGTTGATCGAATTGAAGGGGGCCAACCATGTGTTTGCGGGCGAACATACGGCCCCGATGATCGCGGCTGTGCAAGCGTGGCTGCAGGAGCGCTTTCCCCAAAAATAAGCGGCTCCGGGCGGTCCGGACCGGTCGAAGAGAGATTCGCTGGCGAATTGCGCCGCGCGGCACGGGCCGCTAGGATGGGCTTTTCGTTCGAAGTATGTTCCAGAACGTCGGGGAAATGCTGATCCTGTTTTGGCGCACGGTGCAAGCCCTGCCCCGAACGTGGCGCTATCGGCGCAAGGTATTCGACCAGTGTTTCGAAATGGGCAATGCCAGCCTGTTGATGGCGTGCATTCTTTCGCTTTTCATCGGCGGCGTGATCGCGCTGCAAAGCGGCCCGCTCCTGCGGGAGCGGGGAGTGGTCTCCGCGCTGGGCGGATTGGTGGGAATCTCGATGTGCAAGGAGCTGGCTCCGGTGATGATGGCGATCCTGCTCGCGGGGCGGATTGGGTCGGCGATGGCGGCAGAAATCGGCTCGATGGCCGTCTATCAGGAGATCGACGCGCTGCGAACGATGAACATCAACCCGCACTACTACCTGGTGCTGCCGCGCGTGGTGGCGATTTGCGTGGTGCTGCCGACCTTGACGCTCTTTTCGATGCTGGTTGGCTGGCTGGGAGGAGCCTTGGTCGGAAGTTTCAACGCGCAGATCGCGCTGGGTTTCGATTCGTTCTTCAATAGTTTGAAAGCGATGGTGGATGCCGGGGATGTCGCAAACGGGTTGTGCAAGAGCGTCGTGTTCGCGCTGATCATCGGCATTGTCTCCTGCCATCAAGGCCTTTCGACCATTCGCGGGCCGCGCGGGATCGGGCGTTCTGTGACGAAGGCGGTGGTAAACTCGATCGTACTGATCCTGATCGTGGATTATTTTCTGACGCGCTTTTTGATGGTCTTCGACGCATGAGTGCTCCGCATGTGAACGGAACGGGAGACGGAGTGAGCGTCGAAGTCCGGGGCTTGCGGGCCTCCTACGGAGGGCAGGAGGTGCTGCGCGGCATTAACTTCCGGGTGGAGCCGGGGGAAATTTTCGTGATCATGGGCCCCAGCGGCAGCGGCAAAAGCGTGCTGCTCAAACACATGATCGGGCTGGAACTGCCGAAAGCGGGCGAGGTGCTGATCGACGGGGCGTCAATGACGGATCCGGCGACCAGAGATCGTTGCCGGCTGGCGATGGTCTTTCAATCCGGCGGGTTGCTCAACTCGTTGACGGTCGGCGAAAATGTGGGGCTGTATCCGACAGAGCACCGGACGCACCGGCCGGAAGAGATCGAACGGCTGGTCGCGGAAAAACTGGCGCTGGTGGGGTTGAAAGGCGTCGAGGCCAAATATCCGAGCGAACTTTCCGGAGGAATGCGCAAGCGGGTCTCCATTGCCCGCGCGCTGGTCATCGAACCGCAATTGATCCTGTACGACGAACCAACCAGCGAATTGGACCCGCTGAGCGCGCTGACGATTGCGGAGGAGATCGTGGCCCTGAACGAGCGGATGAAGGTGACTTCGATCGTCGTGACGCATGACCGCGATCTGGCTTTTGCGGTGGCGGATCGGATCGCGGTGCTGGATGCTGGAGAAATCCGCTGCTCCGGCACGCCCGCGGAAATTCGGACGCAGAGCGATCCGATGGTGCAACGGTTTCTGACGGCGGATTTTCGGAAGGAGTAGTTTATGAAGAACACACTGGAAACGCGGCTGGGCCTTTACTTCGCGCTGGTGGCGGTGGCGGCGGTCATCGTGCTGGAACTGGTGGGTGTGCGCGATTTCATGGGAAGCGGGTATGTGGTGCGCGCGCGCTTCGACAATATCCAGGAACTCCAGAAAGGCGATTCGGTGCGAGTCGCGGGCGTCGAGGTGGGACGGGTGAGCGAGATTCGCCTGAGCGACGACAAAGTGGAAGTGGAGTTGAAGCTTCGAGGCAAAACGGTGGTCCGAACGGACAGCAAGGCCTCGATCAAATTCGCCGGGTTGATGGGTCAGAATTTCGTTTCCCTCAGTTTCGGAACGGCCCGGGCCCCGGCGGCGAGCCCCGGCGCATTGCTCGAGTCCGAAGAACAGGCTGACCTCAACGCCCTCATGGTGAAGTTGCAGGGAGTGGCGGACGGCATGCAAGGCTTGGCCACCAATTTCAGCGGCGAGAATTTCAGCAGCCTGCTCGGGCCGTTTACCGATTTCTTGAAGGAAAACAATCCGAAGCTCACGAGCATCCTGGCGAATTTGCAGGTGGCTTCGACCCGGATTGTGGAAGGACAGGGAACCATCGGCCGGCTGATCAACGAGCCGGAAGTGTACGACTTCGCGCTCGTGACGCTCAGCAATTTGAACACGCGGGTGGATCAATTCGGCCCGCTGTTCGACGATTTCAAGCTGACCCTGGACGAAGCCAAATCGGTCGTAACGCAGGTGAACCAGGGACAAGGGTCCCTCGGCAAATTGGTGAAGGATGAAACGCTCTACCGCGAAACGACCACCATGATGACGAATTTGCGGGAGGTGATGGAAAAGATCAACCAAGGCAAGGGTTCCGTGGGCGAGTTGGTCAACGACCGGACGTTCCTGAAGAATGCCAAGTTGACGCTGCAAAAGGTCGAGAAAGCGACGGAAGGACTTGAGGACCAAGGTCCTCTGAGCGTTATGGGCATCATGGTCAACAGCCTTTTCTAGGGCGAGACCCGGTAACTAGGTCGATCACCCTCTTCCTTGAGGGCTTTCGTCCAGAAAATTTCAGAAGGCATATTGACTCCGACTGTTTGCGTGTTATCATACAGTCAGATCGTGAACCTGCATTTACATATCGATCCGAACTCGGGCATGCCGGTCTACCGGCAGATGATCGACCAGATCAAGTACTATATCGCGTCCGAGACGCTCAAGCCGGGGGATCAGTTGCCTTCCGTGCGCGACCTCGCGCAGCGGCTGTCGGTGAACCCCACAACCGTCGTGAAGGCCTACGCGGAGTTGGAGCACGAGCAGGTGATCGAGTTGCGCCACGGCAAAGGAGCGTTCGTCAGCGCGAACCGCACGCCGTTCAACCAATTCGAAAAGGAAAAAGTCATTCGCCGCCTGGCGCGCCAATTGGTCGTGGAATCGATGCAACTAGGGGCGGACCGCGCGCTGGTGGATCAGGTTTTGGAACAGGAGTGGCAGAGCATCGCGGGCGCGAATCTGGAATCGATCGCGCCGCTGAGGAAAGCAAACTAAATGGCGCGTCTGGCAATTGAAGCAAGGAACCTGACGAAGACGTTTTCGGGTGGAACCGTCGCGGTCAGCGGCCTGGATCTCACCATACCCCCGGGGACGGTGTATGGGTTGATCGGCCGGAACGGCGCAGGAAAAACGACGACGTTGCGGCTTTTGATGGGGCTGCTCCGGCCGGATCAGGGCATGGCGGAGATCTTGGGAACGGCGATGTGGAACGCGGATCGCGCCTCCCGCAGCCGGGTGGGGTATGTGTCCCAATCGCAGCAGTTGCCGGGCTGGATGAACCTGCAGGAGCTGTGCCGGTACGCGCGGCACTTTTATCCGCGCTGGGATCACGGGTTTGCGCGCGATTTGATTCGCCGCTGGACACTGTGCGAAGATCGTCCACTCGCACTGTTGTCCGGCGGCGAACAACGCAAGGCCGCGATCCTGCTGGCATTGGCACCGAGGCCGGAAGTGCTGTTGCTGGACGAGCCGGCGGCGGGATTGGATCCGGTGTCGCGCCGCGAGCTGATCGACGAATTGATCCGTCTGCTGAGCGAGCGGGCCGAGGCCACCGTCGTCTTTTCGACGCACATCATCAGCGATTTGGAACGCATTGCCGAACGCATCGGGATTCTCGACCGGGGCCGCCTGATCCTGAACGAGCCGCTCGACGAATTGCAGTCCACCTTCCGCCGCGTGCAGGTGATTTTTCCGGGCGAGGCTCCCCCACCCCACTTCACCATTCCCGGCGCGGACCGCTGCCATGTGTCCGGCGCGGTCGTCACGGGCATCGCCCAGTTGAACGACGGCGATCCGCTCGAGTCGGTGCGCCGATGGCCGGGGGTGCGGGTGCAAGTCTTCCCGCTGGCCCTGGAGGAAATCTTTATCGAAGCCGCCGGGCGCAATTCCCGGCCTCCCGTCGGAACCGTGCTGGCGGAGGACTTCAGTTCGGAAGAAACTTTGGAATTGAAACGGAATCTCATATGAAACGCTTTAAACACGTATTGGCCTGGGTAGCCATGGCCGCCGGCTTGGCAGCGTGGCTGCCGGCGACCGCGAGCGAGGCGCGCATCGTCTCGATTCAGGTGCAGAAGACCAACGTCGTGGTCGAGGTCGAGGCGAGCGCCGACCTTCAACAAGTCACACTCGAGTCCTCGCCGCGCGTGGGACGCCGGGCGTGGGAACCGCGGGCGGTGCAACGCTTGTCCGCCGCGGGAGGAGAAAAGGTCGCGCTGACCTTCACCGTGCCCATCTCGCCGGCTGTCGAAATTCTTCGGGTGCGCGGAGAAACGTCCAGCCCGCTCCCGCTCTCTTTCTTCGAGGGAACAAACAAGTTCGCATCGGGGACCGGATCGGGGGCGGGAGCGGGCGGCCCGGTGTTCAATGCCGGGCCGGAGACGTCTGTGCCCGCGCGGGACAGCGTCGACAGCGGCACGGGAGATGCCCGGGCGGTGGTGGAGTCGGATATTTGGAAACTCGAGGGCGACACGCTGTTTTTCTTCAATCAATACCGCGGCCTGCAGGTGATCGATGTCGCCAATCCGGATCAGCCCGTCTTGCGCGGTTCGCACGATCTGGCCGCGGCTGGCGAGCAGATGTACGTGATCGGCGGGGACAAGATCGTCCTTCTGGCCCGCGATTGGTGCTCGTATTACGGCGGCAACACGGAAAGCCGCCTGGTGCTGCTGCGCGTCGAGAATGGCGTGCCGCGCGTGATCAAAGAACTTCCCGTGACCGGCTACATTCTGGAAAGCCGGTTGGTCGGTTCGGCCCTCTACGTCGTGGCCAACAGCTACCGCGAGGTCCCCGGGACCGCGGCAGGCGCGGCTAGTCCGACTTGGGAGTGGGGCACGGAAATCTCCTCGTACGACCTGGCCGATTTCGACGGGGCCACGCCGCGCTCGAAAGACTGGATTTCCGGCTATAATAACGTGATCACGGCCACCGATCGTTTTCTCCTGGCCGCCAAGCACGACTACTCGAATGGGCGCAACTACCACTCGACGGTCTATCTCTACGACATTCGTTCGCCGAATGGCGAATTCACGCGCCTCGGATCGGTTTCCCCGTCCGGCATCGTGCAGGATAAGTTCAAGATGCATGTGGATGGAGAGATGCTGGCGATCGCCAGCCAGGAGAACGGCATGAGCGGCACGCGGAGCGTAGTGCAGACGTGGTCGTTGGAGAACCCAAGTGCCCCGCGCTCCCTCGCCCGGCTGGTCCTGATTGAGAACGAACAGCTTTTTGCCACTCGGTTTCAGGGACGCGTGCTTTACGCCGTGACATTCCTCCGCATCGATCCGCTCTGGATTGTCGATCTGACAGATGCCGCGAGCCCGAGGGTGACCGGACATCTCGACGTGCCCGGCTGGTCGACCTTCATCTATCCGATGGGGTCGCGGCTGCTGACGGTCGGACATGACAATACGGAAGGATGGCGCACTTCCGTGCAACTGTTCGACGTGGCGAACCCGGCCAAGCCCGGGTTGTTGAGCAAGATTTTGATCGGCGATTCCTACAGCGGCAGCGAGGCCAATTGGGATGAAAAGGCCTTCGGCGTTCTGCCGGATGAAAAGCTGGTTTTAGTTCCGTTTTACGGCAATACGAAGGAAAAAGGTTGGATCAACGGGGTGCAACTGATCGACCTGGAACCGGATACGCTGGCCAAGCGCGGCGTGATCGAGCAGAGCTTCGGCGCCCGGCGCGCCACGATGCATCGCTCGCGCATCCTCTCCGTCTCCGCGCGCGAGCTGCTGAGCGTGAATGCGACCGACCGCGACCGTCCGGAGATCACCCATTCGCTGGAACTCTCCTGGGCAGCGGATCGGGTGCATCTCGCCGGAGAGTACCTGCTGGAAGTGGACAGTACCTCCGGGGCGGAACCGTCATTGCGGGTGGTGTCCGCGATCGATCCGGCGCTGCAACTTGGGCGGATTTCGCTGGGGAAGCTTCCTTACCTGGGGAGCACGATCATCGGTTCCCGGCTGCATGTGCTGCAGGGTAGCTCCTACCAGGTGCAGTATCCCGAAGTATGCGACGACAAGGGATGTGTGCCGGTCTCCACCAACGCAGCTCAACTGCAAGTCTCGGTCTACGATCTGAGCAGCCTGCCGGCTGCGACGCTGGTCGGGCAAGCGTCGAAAGAGGACGGGGAGCGCTATTATTATGGCCAATTCGATCCGCTCAGCGTCCGGGATGGCTTGATCGTGTGGGCTTCGCGCAATTCCGGATCGCCCTACTGGTGGGGATACGGGCGGGGCGGCATCGCGGTGGATGCGGTGATGGCCCCGGGGCGCGGCATGGATATCATCGGCCCTTGGTACTGGGGCGGTGCCGGGCAATTCGTGGCGGTCGATGTCAGCAATCCGCAGCCGCAATTCGCTTCCACGCTGCAACTGACCTCGACCAACGGCTGGTGGAGCTTCGGCCAATCCTTCACGGCGAACGGTTTGGTTTACACGAGCCATCAGGCGTCCGAATACGATCCAACCTTCGATCCAGCACCTTATGTTTATTCGTATTGGGACGGGACGAAAGACGTCACGGTCACGAACGATCCGCCGGCCGGAATGTGGGTGCAGCGATACTTCCTGGATGTGGTGGACTTCACCGATCCACGGGAGCCGCTGATCCGGAAGCCGGTTAATATCCCCGGATCGCTGCTTGGGCTCGATCGCGGGGGGCAACTGCTCTACACGCAGGGCTACGACCTGACCGGCGATCGTTACTGGACAGGAGCGGCGGAGCGAATTTCGGCAAGCGCTTACGACGGGGTCGACGCCCGGCTGATCGACAGCATGGCGCTGCCGCAAAGCTGGCCGCACCCGACCTTGAGCGACCGCGGGTATTTGTATCTCGGCAAGCCAGCCGACGATCAGGACAAGACGCCCGCGCTGCAGGTTTGGACCATTTCCGAAAGCGGCAAATTCCAGCTCCACCGAAGCCTTGCGGTCGAGGCGCCGGTGCAGCAGTTCGCGTTGTTCGGTTCGTTATTGGCCGCGCAGAGCTCAGCCATCGAATTGTACCGCCTCACTCAGCCGGGCCAGCCTGAACTGGTGGGCCGGGGCAGTCCGGAAGGATGTTTCTCCGGATTGCTGCAGGGAGCCGATGGCGACCCGGCCCGAGGCTTGTGGGTGCCGCTGGGCTGGTATGGCGTGATTCATGTGCCGGTCAAAACTCAACCGTAGCGGCCGTCCGGGCCTCACCTCTCATTTGAACGAGGTCGGAGAAGCGAAGTGACGATCTTTTTGCGAAAAATGCGCGCACGGCCGTGGGGATTCACCTTGGTGGAACTCCTCACGGTCGTCGCGATCGTCGCCGTGCTGGCAACCTTGCTGAGCAGCGGGCTGGTCTCGGCCAAACGCAAAGCGCGCAAAGCGGCCTCCACCTCGAATCTCCGGCAGATCGCGCTGGCGATCAATCTCTACGAAGACGATCAAGGGCGCCGGCCCGATTTCTACCGTGCGCTGATCGACCGCGGCTATATCAACGCGCGAGTCCTCCATTGCCCGGAAGATCGAACGACCAACTGGGCCGGTCTCTTCGACGCGAGCTTTCGGGATACGACTCCAAGCCGCGGCCAGGCTGGTTTGGTGGCGGATTTCTCCGAGTTGCCGCACTCCTATTTCGAGTCGTTCTCCCGAAACGACGAAGCCTGGAACGAGATCATGCGCACGCCGTCCGGCGGCGTGGCGGCCTGCCAATTGCACGGCATCGGACGGGTCAATCCCGAGAACCCAAGCCTCACCGATTTTCAGGGGTTGATCTTGCGCGCCTTGAAGGACGGCGCGGTGGTGCCCCGTCAAAAGTTTTGGACCTCCAACACCGAAGATCTTGCGCCCTCGTTTGGAACTTCGACCTTCAATTCCGATTTCGATTTCTTTGTCGATGCCGTAGAGTCGCCCTGATCGCATGATCGGTGGATTGACAGCTTCGATGGAACCGGACGAAAAGGCCGGCCGCCGTTCCGATTTCTGGCCGGTCTGGCGCGCGCTGCTCTGGTCGGAATGGTACGCGCACAGCCGGCTGGTCTTGATCCTGCTCGCCGTCTGGCTGGTTTCCGTTTGGATGCTGCCGCTCTTCATGCATCCCGGCTGGATTCTCCTCCTGGGAGGATTGTACGCCCTGCTGGCCGGGCCGATGTACGGCGGCGGCGACCTCCTGGATGGTTCGGAAGAATTCTCTTTCGCGCTGCCTCCGACTCGCGCCGAGCGATACCTCGCGCGCGCGCTGGTCGGCGGCGGCACGCTGCTCTTGATGACGGGAATGAACCTCGCGGTGCTGGGGCTGGATGTCCCCCAGGTGCTGGCGGGGCTTTACGTGAAGGCGGGGCTGGTCCAGCCCTGGTCGGCCATGCGCCTGGGACTGCTCGCTGGGCTCGTCGTAGCCCTGCCGCTGGCGATCTTCAGCATTTCGTTCGTCATCAGCACGCTCGCCCGGTCGCGCGTGCTGGTGTTGGTCGCCTGGTTTTGGGGCGGTCTCGGAGCGCTGGCGGTGCTGCAAATCGGGCTTTGGTACGAAAGCCTCGTCTGGGATCGCTTGAACGGCTATTTCTCCTGCCCGTTGCTAATCGCCGTGGCCCTGGCCACCATCGGCTTTGGGTTGATCCGCTTTCGCCGCAAGGAAGTGGGCGGCCCGTCCGCGCCGATCGTCCTGCCCGGGTACTGGTGGCTATGGGTGCTGCTCTTCGTGATCGGCCTTGGCCTTGCCCTGGCGTTGCTCGCCTCTCTCGCCACCGAGTTCCCGCGCCTGCTCCTTCCCGAAACGGATCTGCCCCGCGTCCGGTAACCCGCAACCCGGGCTACTCCGCGATGAACCCCTCGGGAAACAAGGACTTGTCCACGCCCGTCCCCAGATCGATCCCCATGATGCTGGCGAAGCCGCGTTCGAATCGCTCCCGCTCGTCCTCGGACAGAAGGTTCTGCACGGCGGCCGTGCCGCGCCGATCCAGAAGCAATCGCTCCCGGCGCCAGTCGCGGTCGTCCTTGGGGCGCGAAGGCGAATCCAGGCCCGTCACGAGCGCCATATCGTAGGTCCGTTGCAGCACCGTCCGCAATTCGCCGATTCGTTGCGGATCGGTGATGCCCGTGGCGTTCGCGATGACCGACGCCTGCAATTGGGCGAATTCGGCCGGCGTTTCTTCGAGCTGTTGCAAGCGCAGGCGGAGCTGGTTCAGCCAGCCTTGCTCCTGAACGGTGAGCGACCCGGAGGCGGCCCGGGCGCGGAGATCGAGCACGATTTCCGAAAGCTGTTCGAGACTGTCGAAATGCACCGGCAGCTCGGTGATAAGCGCGCCGGGATTCGGCGTGGCCCCGGGAACCGTTCCCGGGCCGGAGCTGCCGGAAGACTCCGGGGTGCTGCGATTGCTCAGCACCGGCCCGTGCCCGGCGAGGGCTTGGCGCAATTCCATGGCTTGCGCCCGCAGTTTGTGAACTTCCAGGCCGTCGGCCTTGAAATGTTCGGCTGCGCGTTCGGCGACGTTGATGTGGCGGTGCAACCCCCCCTCCTTCCCCTTGGCTTCGATGAGGTCGGCGCGGAGTTGCTCGATATGATTTTCCAATCCGGAAACTTGGTAGCCAGAAAGAATAAACGTGCTGAGCGAGCCGATAACCATTCCTCCAGCTATCGACACCCAGGTCTTGGTCCCTTGGGGCATAGTTCAGGCCGTGCGAATTCGGCTGAGTGGGCAGCGCGGCCTGTTCCCCGAAGTGCCGGCACTCATCCAACCCTGCATCGGCGCAGGACGAGAAGGCTTAAGGCGATCCCGGCAACATCAGCATCCAAGGGACGCCAGCGCGCGGAAAGCGCGACATTCCGTCGCGAATGGATCAATCGCCGGCCCTTGATGAAGCGGCGGGCGGGTCCCCGCGGCTACATCGGAGCTGCAGGCTCAAGCGCTGCGGCGTTTTCCGCCATCGGAGTTTGATTCTCGGTGCTCGTTTCCGACACGGCCGCCAGCGAAGCCGGTGCGGTGGACAATTCGATCGATTCGACCCGGAACCGGCGTTTGGCGCCATCCAATTGGAATTCGACCTCCTCGCCTGGCTTGCGATTCAAGAGCGCCTGCCCAACCGGCGTGAGGTAGCTGATGAGCCCATGCTCGGGATCGCTGTCCCAGGCTCCCAGGATCGAAAATGCTTCTCGCTGCCTGCTATCCAAATCAGTGACCTGCACGCGCGTGCCGACATTCACGGCATCGGTCTTCGCGTTGGAGAACTCCATGCCGCGCGCCCGCACCAATTGCAGTTCGAGTTCCGACTTCCTCCGCATCAGGATCTTCTGCATCTCTTTCGCGGCCTTGTACTCGTGATTTTCTCGCAAGTCGCCGTAGCTGCGCGCGATGGCGATCTCCTTGCTGTTGGCCGGAATCTTCTTTTGCACCAGTTCGGTGTACTCCGCCTTCCGGCGTTCCAGGCTCGGCCACGAAACGAGGAGAACCGACTCTTGTTTGGTCGCTTCGCCCGAGATAAGGGATTGCACCGCCGGGTACGTCTTGACGATCCGCGCCAGCAGGGACCGCTTGTCCATGTCGTCGTAGCAGGGCGAAAGCTGCAGGGCGCGCGTCAAGTCCTTGATCACCTCGAGATCGGCCGAGCCGATCAGCTCCACCAACAGGCTCTGGTCGTTCAGGATGAAATCGCCGAGCTTGTTGGAACGTTTCAATTCGTTCTTGAACTGGTCGCTTTCCATCGCGGAGAGCATCGCGCGGAAGACTTCCGGCCCGAGAATATCGGCGAAGGAATCGCTTCGCTCCTTCGCCAGCCACAAAAGCAGTTCGCTGCTCGCCGTATGCTGGCTGATCAGACGCGTCAACTGATCCTTCAGGGTTTGCAATTTGCCCTCCTGGATCAGCAACGTCGCCATTTCGCCCGCCAGTTTGGTCGAGCTGATGTTGATCCCGGTCAGCATGATGGAAATCCAGGTCTCCGGGTTGGCGGCCTTGAACGATTGCAACGCCTGCCGATGCTTCGCGGCGGAAATCTCCTCGAAAATCGCCCACGGCTTCGGGAATTGCGTCCAGATCGACGCCTCGGACAATTCGTCCGGCTGGGCGGGCAAGCCGGAAACCTGGCGCAACTCGTCCCGGAGAAAGACCGCCTCCAGCGCGAGCGCGGGTTGCGTGCGCTGGTGGCTGTTAATGTCGGCGTTCAGCCCGGCGATGATATCCTTCACCACCCCTTTTTCCGAAAGATCGGGGTAGCTTTTCAGGCAATCCGCGGAGACGGCAATCTTCGCTTTCAACCCCTTCGCCGCGCGGAAATCGGCCAGCAGGCGGTCCTGGAGGCTGGTCTCCTGCGCCTGGTAAATGATCGGTTCGTTCTTCTTGGCCGGCACTTGAAAATGGCCATCCTTTTTCAAATCCCGCTTGGCCGCCTCCCACCATTTTTTCCAGTCGTCCGCGATCACGTCCGGCACCAGCACCTGCTGGATTTGTTCGAGTGTGGCCTTGCCTCCGAAGCTATCGAGCACCATCTTCACCAACCGCAGATGATCGCGTGCCGCCAATTGCTTCAGCGCCGACAGATCGGAGAATTTTCGAGCAAGGATATGCTCGTTCGAAATGCCGCGCAGCGTTTCCGCGGCGAACGCGATATCCATGGAATGGCCGCGGCGGCCATGAAAATCGACTTGAATTTTGGAGAAAAGCCAGTCCCAGGTGACGATTTTACCCACACCCCAGCTCCGATGAACCCCGAACCCCTTCTCGGCAAGATGGGTTAATGGTTCGATCTGCTGTTTCGAGATCTTTCCCGCAACAGCCAGCTTTTCAAACTCTTCTCTCATAAGCGGTCAGCGTAACTCCTGGCAAAGGGGCAGGCCAGCAACAATATTTGACGGATGGTTGTACAAAAACCAAGGGAAATCGCGTTCGAGATTTTGCAGCAGCGCGCGCAGGGGCATGGGTTCACGGAATCGCTCGTGGATGCCGCGCTGGAGCGCGCCGCGGGCAAGCGCGAGGATCGCGCGCTGGTGCAGGAAATCGTCTGCGGCGTCGTCCGCTGGGAGCGGACCCTGGACTGGCTGGTCGCCCGGAAGTCCGGCCGCCGGCCGCAGAAGCCGGCCGTGGCCATTCTCCTCCGCATGGCCCTCTACCAGATGTTCTGGCTGGAACGGGTGCCGGGTTACGCCGCCGTCAATGAGAGCGTCGCCCTGGCCAAGGCGCGGGGGCTGATCGGCCAGGCCGCCTTCATCAATGCCGTCCTGCGCGGTTGCGGCCGAGAGGAGGCAGCCATTCGCCAGCAGATGCGGGAATTGCGGGAAATCAACCCTTCCCTGGGTTATTCCCACCCGGAATGGCTCGTGCAACGCTGGCTCGAACGGTGGGGACAGGAGCGGACACGCCGCTTGCTGGATTGGAACAACCAGCCCCCAGCCACCTACGCCCGCGTCAACGCACTCCGATCGACCGGTGCCGCCTTGGCCGAACGGTGGCGGCACGAAGGAGTGGAATTTGAACAAGTCCCCATCCCTTGGGCTCCTCAGGCCGAGGTCTACCGCCTTCTCAAGCTTCCACCGTTGAGCGGTCTGGAGAGTTTCCGGCAGGGCGGCTGGTACGTGCAGGACCCCAGCACCCTGCTCGCGCCGGAGATGCTGGCTCCAAAACCGGGGGACCGAATCCTGGACCTCTGCGCCGCTCCGGGCGGGAAAGCGACCTACTTGGCACAGTTAATCCATAACGAAGGTTGCATCGTGGCGGAGGACGCCGATGCCGACAGGCTCCGTTTGGTCACGGAAAACGCCGCCCGTCTCGGCGCCGCTTGTGTGACCACGACGCTCCCTTCAGTCCCGTCTGGCCCGGAGTTCAATTGCGTGCTCGTGGACGCTCCTTGCTCCAACACGGGCGTCTTGCGCCGGCGGGTCGATCTGCGCTGGCGCATTCAGCCTGCGGAGATTACACGATTAGCTGGGGAACAGCGGTCGATCCTTCGACGTGCCGCCGAGCGAACGAAGGTGGGAGGAACGCTCCTCTACAGCACATGCAGTCTCGAACCGGAGGAAAACCAGGCGATCATGCAGGAATTCTTGAAGAACCAGCCGGGTTTTGTCCTGGAAACGGAACAACAACTCACCCCGTGGGACGAACAAGTCGACGGCGCGTATTGCGCCAAACTTATCCGCCAGCGATGACTCTCGCCGCCGGGAGGGTCACACCGCCTGGGCGACGGCCGGTTCGGAGGAGAGCGGCGTCCCTTCGCCGGACAGGGCCTTGCGACCGCGCTGCAAATGCTCTCGCAGGGCGATCAAGTACATGCCCGGGGTTTCAGCTCGGAGGTTCCGTGAGAACCGCCGTGAGTTCCGCTTATCCCTGATGGTGCTCGGCTTCGGCATGGCTAATTATTCTGACTGAAAATTTGTCAGCAGGATTCAGGCCACTCGCAGAAACAAGAGAATCGCGTCGAAAAATCCAGCCGCGGTTTGCCGAAGCGGCCCTCGCTGGACAATAAAATCCCAGCCGGACTACCGGACCGCCGGAGTCGTCAAGCCCGACTCGGCCAGATGCTGATCCAGCCGCTTGGGCGAAACGGGTATCGAGGTGCCCAGCTCTTGCGCGAACAGCGACACATGCCATTCCTCGATCATCCACCGGAACAGATCGATCGCTGCCGCGCGCTCCGGTGCGCTGGCGGCCTTCTGCGCCAAAAGCTGGCTCAGCGCCCGTTCATACGGCTCGATCTGGCGGGCGCGCTCGGCATCCTTGGCGAGGTTTTGCAGCCCCCGTTCGGCCCGGATTTGCAGGGCTTTCAGGAACCGGGGCAGATGGCGCAACCGCTCCGGAGAGACCTGCCGCAGGAACGCTCTCGGCACCAGCGCTTGCAGCCGGTTCCGCAGTGTCGCCAGCAAGCCTGCGGCCGCCGACGGCGCGGCGGGCCGGCCCGGAATGGCGGGTTTCGGCGGCGCGTACTTGGACTCGAGCGCGTGCAACCGCAGCAGCAATTCATGCCGCAGCTTCAGCACCGTCCGGGTCGTTTCGACGATCTGCTCGACCAGGCCTGGCAACCTTTGCCGGGCTTGCGCGATCAACTGGTCGAACTCGGCGCGGCTGAGCCCGCTCCCCAAGTTATTCTTCGCCGACGGCGCCGGTTGGAAAAGAAACGATCGCGCAAACTCCACCGCCGAGTCCACCAGCTCCTCCACCGGACCGAGCGAAATGTAAAACTCCTTTACAGAATTCAGCGATCGCAAGTCCTTTTGCAGCCAGGCGAATTCTTTTTCGAGGGCTTTCTCCGCGAGCGCCGGGAGCCCCAGGCGCGTCGCGCGCCGCGCTTCGTCCGCCTGCCGGAAGAGCCGCAGCGAAACGCTCCCCCCTTCGCCCTCGAGCCCGGGATAGGCCAGCAGCGGGATGCCCGACCGTGTCGGTATCTCGATCTGCGGCGGCAGGTCCGGCCAGCTCCATTGCGCCACGTCGTGCCGTTCCCATTTCAAGGCCGCGGCGGCCCAGGCATCGGTCTCCACCTGCTTCTCCATCTGGCGCAGTTTGTCCGGGATGCCCTGGAACTCCCGCGTTTCAAAGACGACCGTGCCTTTGGGATCGACCACTTCCAGCCGGGGCCGAAGATGCATCGGCAGCGCCTCCGCCGGCCACGAAGCCGGCGTCACCGGCACGCGCCACGTTTCGCGGATGTGCCGGCTTAGCGCCTCCAGCAGAGACTCGTTCCCGGGCTGCAGCCGCCCGGCAATCTCCCTCACCTTGGGTTCCAGCGGCATTAAGGGCACCCGCAGCGTCTTCGGCAGCGCCTTCAGCAACTCCCGAATCTGCGTCTCCCGCCACCCGGGCACCGCCCATTCCAGCTCCCCCCGCCGCACCTGCGCCAGCAGCGTCAGCGGAACTCTCAGCGTGACCCCGTCATGCGCCTCCCCCGGGGCATACGAGTAGCTCAGCGGAACTGAACTCAAACCCATCGTCAGCTTCTCCGGAAACGCCTCGGCGTTGATCTCCAACGACTGCTCGCCAAGGATGTCCGCTTCCGTCGCCATCAGAAATGCGCCATCCCCCTTCCCTTGCTCCTTGATGAAACGGTTCAGATCGTGCGTCGAACTGACGTCCTGAATCCGCGCCGCGTAAAACCGGTAGAACGCCTCGTCCAGATCCAGCAGCCCGGCTTGCCGCAACCGGGTCTGCCACGTCTCGATCTTCTCGCGCAACCGCTGGTTATGCGCGTAAAAAGCCTGCGGCGAATCCCATTCCTGCGCGACCAGTGCCGCCCGGAGGAAGATCTCCGTCGCGTGCTTCGCGTTCACGCGATGATACGCCACCGATCGGGACAGCAGTTGCAGCCCCCCGAGCAGCACCCGTTCGAGCACCAGCACCCGGCCCTGCTCCCGGTTCCAATGCGGCTCGACGTGCGAAAACTTGCACAAGTGCGCCCCGAGTTCCGCCACCCACGCCGGCTCGATCCGTGCCACCCGGTGTGCGAATAGCCGCGACGTCTCGATCAGCTCCCCCGCCACGATCCACCTCGGCGCACGACCGGCCAGCCCTTGCCCTGGCGCGTTCGCCCCTTTCGGACCGGCCTCCTTCGCGTTCGATTTCTCCGCCAGATTCGAGCCGGGGAAGATCACGACGTCGCGATTTCCCGTGGCCCGGTAAAATCCTTTGTCCGTCCGCTCGGCGATCTGCGACAGGAACCCCGTCAGGATCGAACGATGAATCGCCGTGTAGCGCGGCACGTCGATCGCCGCCTCCGGATCCGGCAGCCCGGGCGATTTCAGCGACATCACCGTCTCCCCGAGCGACGTGAAGTCGATGCTCTCGATCGCCTCCTCCAACTGATGGTACAAATCCACCCATTCCCGGAGCCGCTGATACGAGAGAAAGTGCGAGCGGCAGAATCGCCGCATCTGGTTCTGCGTCCCGAGCCGCTCGAACTCCGCGTCGAACGCATTCCAGATTTTCAACAGCGTCAGGAAATCGGACTCCGGCACATGAAAGCGCCGGTGCGCCTGTTCCGCCGCCTCGCGGGCTTCGGCCGGGCGTTCCCGGGGATCTTGAATGCTCAACCCCGCCGCGATCACCAGCACCTCCGCCAGCGTGCGCTCCCGCACCGCTTGCAAGATCATTCGCCCGATCGCCGGATCCACCGGCAGACGGGCCAGGTCCCACCCCAGCGGCGTCAACCCCTCATCCTCGTCCAGCGCGCCCAGCTCGTGCAACAACTTGAACCCCGTGGCGATGGCGGCAGGCGGCGGCGGATTGAGAAAGGGAAAGTTGCGGATATCCCCCAGGTGAAACGCCTTCATCCGCAGGATCACCTCCGCCAAGTTGCACCGCTGGATCTCCGGCTGCGTGTCCACCGGTCTCGCCGCAAATTCCTCCTCGGTATACAGCCGGAGGCACACGCCCTCCGCCACCCGTCCGCACCGCCCTTTGCGCTGGTTGGCGCTGCTCTGCGAAACCGGCTCGATCGGCAACCGCTTCGTCCGCGTCCGCGGATTGTACCGGCTGATCCGCGCCAGCCCCGCATCCACCACATACCGGATTCGTGGAATTGTCAGTGAGGTCTCCGCGATATTCGTCGCCACCACGATGCGCGGCGTCGCCCCCGGCGAGAATACCGCGCTCTGTTCCCCCGCCGACAACCGGCCGAACAACGGAATGACATCGTAAATTTGCCCAAACCGGCCTTGCAGCAAATCGCGCGTCTCCCGGATATCCTTCTCCGTCGGCATGAAAATCAGAATATCCCCCGGCGGATGGCTCGCGCAGATTTCCTCCACCGCATGCGCCGCTGCATCGATATACGTGAAATCTCCGTACTCCTCCGCCAGATGATCGAACGGCCGATACAACACCTCCACGGGATAAAGCCGGCCCGAAACCTCGATGATCGGCGCATCCCCGAACGCCCGCGAGAACAGCCCCGTCTCGATCGTCGCGCTCGTGATCACCAGCTTCAGATCGGGACGCCGCGCCAGCAGCAGCTTCAAATGCCCCAGCAGAAAATCGATGTTAAGGCTCCGCTCATGCGCCTCATCGATCACGATGCAATCGTACTCGCTCAACTCCGGGTCTCCCTGCGTTTCCGCCAGGAGTATGCCGTCCGTCATGAACTTGATCCGCGTCTCGCGGCTCGTCTCGTCGTTGAACCGGATCTTCGAGCCGACCTCCCGCCCGTACGGAACCTTAAGTTCCTCCGCCACTCGCCGGGCGATCGAGAGCGCCGCCACCCGCCTCGGCTGCGTGCATCCGATACGCCGCCTTCGCCCCAGCCCCGCCTCCAGGCACATCTTCGGAATCTGCGTGCTCTTCCCCGACCCCGTCTCCCCGGCCAGCACCACGACCGGATGCGCGCGGATCGCCGCCACGATATCCTCCCGCCGCGCCACAATCGGCAGCTCGGCGGGATACCCGATCGCAAAACTCAGCCCTCCGCCATTCATGCGGCACACGCTCGATTCAATACGCTCATGGAACGAACGGCCCCGAAGCCGCCGAACCCGCAACATGAACGAGCCCCCTCCGGAACTCAACTCCCGGTCAGCCTTCTTCCTGGGGGGCGGGCGCATCTTGAATGACCGCAATCTTGCGCGGGAAAGGTGTGGACTGGGGGAGGGAGGGATCTCCGTTTCGGCGGTAGGGGACCTCCCTTTTTACTGGCGGGTAAACGGGTCGAGGTGCGTCCACCGGGGGCAGAAGGAGGGGGGCTGAAAATTCGCCCTCCCGCCCGTTGACTCACGGAAAAATGACACCGAAGGATGCGGAGCAGGCGGGGGTGCCCGACTCTGGTGTTTCGTTGTTCTTCAGGAGGTTACGCAGGCTGTCAATCCTTCCCGGCGGGGGCTCGCCCTGCGGGCGGTGGAGCGGAGCCGGGCGGGCGCAGCCCGACCGGCGGAGCGGAACCGTCCGCAGGGCCTCGGCGAGCGTCCACCGCGCGGGCCAGGATCGGGCGCAGGCGCCGCTCCAGTTCCTGCTTCAAGGCGAAGGGATC
>CAYZKY010000066.1:0-31496 GCA_964478815.1 uncultured Verrucomicrobiota bacterium | reverse complement strand
CCCAGAATCATGATCTTCCGCTTGTCCGATGGGCGGACTTCGTCATCGCCGCGGTCGTAGGTGGAATAGTAGTAGGGCGTGTAGGCTTCGAACTCGGCGGCGCAGGTATCCACCAAGCGGTAGCTGGGCACAAGGCCGAGGCGCTTGCGCTCGGCCCGCACGTCGTCTTCGGTCCGCCCGGTCAAGTGCGCGATCTGCCGGTCGGAAAATCCGAACGACTTGGCCTTGGCTAACAGCTCCGCATCCATCGGGGGGCGACAGTACCGCCGCAGAGCGAATTCGCAAGGAGGGAAAATACGTCCGCGACGGGAGCGGTGATGACCGAAGGCTGGCCGGGGCGATTCTGGACACGGCCGACCGGAAGGTCCAGAGTCGGCTCCATGCCGATGCGCCAGGAAGTGCACGAAATCGAAGTGAGGACACGCGGGCGCGGCTTTTACGAGATCACGTCCTCGGTGAATGAACTGGTGCGGTCCAGCGGGCTCAAGACCGGCCTCGCGACGCTGCACATCCAGCACACCTCGGCGTCGCTGTTGATTCAGGAGAACGCCGATCCCGAAGTGAGGCGCGATTTCGAGCGTTTCTTTGCCCGGTTGGCGCCGGATGGAGATCCGCTTTTCGAACATACGGCAGAAGGGGACGACGATATGCCGGCGCATATCCGCACCGCCTTGACCACGGTGAACTTGAGCATTCCGATCGCCGGCGGCCGTCTCGCCCTGGGAACGTGGCAGGGAATCTACGTCTGGGAACACCGCACGCTCGGGCACCGGCGCACGGTGGCAGCGCATTTGCTGGGAGAATAACCACCTACTGAACGACTTCAACCGCCTGACGGGCCACCGATTTCGGCTCGGTTAAGACGGCGATGGTTCGATCCATGGTGGCCAAAATACCGCCGTGCCGAACCGCGAGGCCCAGCAGGTAAGCGTCCGTCACCTGCTGATGCCCAATCAGCCGCGATCCGGCAATCGCGATTCCTTCGGCCAGGGAGAAGTCATCCGGCCAAAATGTGTGGTCTTTCGCGGCGGTGTTCGCCGCGAGGACTGCGGAGGCCTCACGGGGAGTAACGGCATCGCGGGAAAAGGCCGGATTCGAGACGATGCGAACGAAACCAGCCTGCGTGATCGGGCAGGTCGCCCAGCCTCGGGATCGATGGCCCGCGAACCATTTGACCGCCAAATCATGGTTGGAATGACTCGGCCAGAGCAGGGCCACCAACACGCTGGTATCGAGCAGATAACGTTTCACCCGCCCTCCGCTTCGAGCCGGCGCACATCGTCTGTCGTGACCTCGGGCGAATCCGCCGGCAGGCTGAAGACGAACAGGCCCGCCTCATCCACGGTTGGAGCAGGGGTGTTCAAGCCACGCCGGACCAAGGCGGAGACGGTCTTGCTCAGGGAAATCCCGCGCGCTTTCGAGAAGCGCATCGCTATTTCGAATACGTCATCATCCAAAGATAAGGTCGTACGCATCAATGATTAGATGCTGTAGCAAACGATTGATGTCAAGCGAAGCAAATGATGATTTATAGCGGAACATCGAAAGTGAACCAGGCATTGATGAAGACTGGACCGCCCTGCTCGTTCGACTGAACATGTCGAGAGCGAGAGCGAAATCTTTCCGATGTTCGCGCTCGCTCGGGCGTTGGGCTCGCTTTACCATCCAGTAATACTATTCACCATGAACTTGAAACTAGCATTTGCCGCGGCACTGCTGGGGGCGGCTCTCCCCGCCGGCGCCGCCTTGCGGGATGGCCTCACGTTTTACGCATCGTTCGATCACGGGCCGGACGCGGACTTCGCGAAAGGAGATCCAAAGTTCTACACGGCGCCCGCGATCAAATTCCCGCCGCAGGCGACGGCCGGTTTGCCGGCCAGCGGCTACGCCTCGCTCGCGAAGGGCGAAGGAAAATTCGGGGACGCCCTGCGGTTCAACAAGAAGGCTCCCGACATGGTGTTCTACTACGCCAAGGGCAACGTCGTGTTCGACCGGGCCGATTGGGACGGCACCGTCTCGTTCTGGGTGAAGTTATCGCCTGACGAGGATCTGGAGCCCGGGTATGTGGATCCGATCCAGATCACGTCGAAGGGTTGGGATCATGCGGCGTTCTGGATCGACTTCACGCAGGAGAAACCGCGCGCCGTGCGCCTGGGAGTCCTGGCGGATTTCGATGTCTGGAACCCGCAAAAGCGGGAATGGGACAGCATTCCGATGAACGAGCGGCCGCTCGTCACGGTGGCCAAGCCGCCGTTCCGGCGCGATCGCTGGTCGCATGTGGCGTTCACGTTCGCCAAGTTTAATACGGGCAAGCCGGATGGAACCGCCCGCTTCTTCCTGGATGGCGAGCCGCAGGGCGAGATCGGCGGTCGCACTCAGACCTTCAGTTGGGAGATGGACAAGGCGTTAATCATGCTCGGGCTGAGTTACACCGGATTGATCGATGAATTGGCGGTCTTCGACCGGGCTCTCGGCGCTCCGGAGGTGAAGGAACTCTACGGGTTGAATCGCCCGCTGGTCGCGAAGTAGTTCCGGCGGCCGATGAAAATCCTGCTGACGGGAGCCGGCGGACTGGTGGGAACCGCCTTGCGGCCGGCGCTGCAAGCGGCGGGACACGAAGTGGTGCCCTGGCGGCGCGCGGAGCTGGTCGAAACCGCCGCGCAAGGCTGGACGGGCCTCGACGCGGTGATCCACCTGGCCGGCGAGAACATCGCGGCCAGGCGTTGGTCGCCCGAACAAAAGCAGCGCATCCGGGCGAGCCGCGTGGAAGGGACAGCCGCCCTTCGCCGGTCGTTGCTGCGCCTGAATCCAATCCCGCGCTGTTTCTTGAGCGCCTCCGCCGTCGGGTGGTATGGCGACCGGGGCGACGAGGTCTTGACGGAGGAGAGCCCCTCGGGAACCGGCTTCCTGGCGGAGGTGTGCCGCGACTGGGAAGCAGCCGCGGAACCATTGGTATCGGCCGGAGTAAGTGTCGCACACCTGCGATTCGGAATGATCCTGGCGCCAGGAGGCGGTGCGCTGGCAAAAATGCTCCCGATCTTTCGGTGGGGGCTCGGCGGTGCCGTGGGCCGCGGCCGGCAATGGATGAGCTGGATCAGCCTGCCGGACGCCATTGGAGCCATCCAACACATGCTCTCTCAAAGAGCCACCGGCCCCTTCAACATCGTCGCCCCAAATCCCGTTCGAAACGCGGAATTCTCCCGAACGCTCGCGCGCGTCCTCCGGCGGCCCTGCGTGTTGCCCGTGCCCGCTCCGTTCGTCCGCCTGGCCTTCGGCGAGATGGGTGAAGCCTTGCTCCTCGGCAGCCAGCGCGTCGTCCCTCACCGCCTCGGCGAGTTGGCCCATCCCTTTAAGCATCCAACGCTCGAACAGGCACTGGCGGATCTGTTACCACCATAACCGGAGGACCAGTTGCGGTTGCAAACTAACGCGAGATCGGTTGGGGAATGCGCAGATAGGCGAAGAGATCCCGGAGCTGCTGATCGGACAGGTCGTCGAGGAGACCTTCGGGCATGAGGCTGGTGCGAGCCGCCTCCATCTTTGCGATCGCGGCACGCTCAATCGTTTGGTCCTGGCCGTCGAGTCCTCGGAGCACGACGACGTTCGCGTCCTGATCGGCAATAAAGCCGCTGAGCGAGCGTTCGTCGCGCGTTTCGATGAGGTAGTTGACGAAGCCTTCGCGAATCTCGGCGCCCGGATCGAGAATGCTGGGCAGCATCGTGGTGAGATCGTCGCGCTGGTAAGGTGTCAGATTTGGCCCGATGCGCCCGCCCTTGTGGAAAAGCTGGTGGCAGGAGGCGCAGCGCTCCATGAAGATCGGCTCCCCGCCATAGGGGCTCCCCGTTGCAGCGCGCAGCGTTTGTTGGATGCGATCCAGCTTCGGCTGGAGTTCAGCTCGCGCCACCGCCGTGGGAACCGGCAGGAGGCTCGCCACGCGATGCTGCAATTGCGGATCGTCATGGGAGCGAAGCCGGTCGGCCGCTTCAGCGGAGAGCGCCGACGGCGGAAGGGTCTTGGCTTCGAGAAGGTTCAGCAAGTCGTAGCTCCAAACGGCGCGGCTGGCCAGCAAGCTCTGGGCAGCAGATTGAAGTGGTTTGGGCAGATTCGCGTACTGATTGGCAATTTCGCGTCCGGTGGCCGCGCCGTCCGACCGGCTAAGCGAAGCGAGGGCGGCCATGCGCAAGTCGAGCGGGCCATCGCGCCGCGCTACCTCCAACAAGGCGGGCACCGCTTCCGCCTGCGGAGCTTCCCCAAAAGTCCGCACATACAATAATCGCTCCTCAAGCGGCGCGGCCGGATCGGCGACAATGGCCACGGCTTTGCGAATCGCCTCCGGCTGGCCCTGGCGGAGCCCGAGCAATGGAGAAGCCTTCCCCGCTTGCTGCAACGCTTGAGCCAGATCGTCAGGCAAAGTCGGCACCGAGCGGCCCTTGAACGCCTCTTCGAAGGCGGCGACGAGCCGGCCCCGGTCCGCGTCGCTTGGCGCGGCCTTCAGCAGTTGAGCACACACGACGAGATCGGCCCGCGCACCCTTGGCCGCGAATCGGCGAAAGAGCTTCGGCACGATGTGTTCTCCTCCAAACTTCGTCCCCCAGAGCGAACGGTCGCCGCCCAGAAACAGCCCGAGCACCGCGGAGCGATCCGAATCGCAAAAAGCTTCGAGCGTCAACCACGCGAGCAACGGCACGAACGCATCGGCTGCATCGGCATCGCGCGCGATCAGGGCCGCCACCAGGGGAGTGGCCTGCGCGGCTCCAAGCCGGCGGGCCGTGGATGCCGCCTGGCAGCGCACCTCCGCGCTTGGTTCGGTCGCAAGCAAGCGGCCGAGGAGCGCCGCGAATTCCGGAGAGAGGCTCTTGCGGTCCCCGGCCAGGCGAATCGCCCAGGCCCGAACCGGCGCGGCTGGATGCCCCAGTGCCGCCTGCGCGGTCGAATCGTCCAGCCAGTCGGCTTGATGCAATGTCCAGAGCGCCTCGAGTGCCGGATGAGTTCCGGGTTCAAGGAGCAGATTCTGCAACGGCCCACGCACCGCCGGATCGCGCCGTTCGGCGAGCAGTCGGACCGCCGTCTGCCGGTGCCACTTGTTGGCCTGCCGCAGCGTCTGGAGCAGCTCACCCGGGCTCTTCCGCGCCAGATTCACGTCCTTCTCCAGCGGCAACTCCTTCCCCCGAATCCGGTAGATGCGCCCCGAATCGGGGTCGATCTGCCCCTGATAATTCTGGCCGTGCGCGATGTAGCGCTCATAAAAATCCGCCACGTAAATCCCGCCATCCGGGCCGTTCGCCACGAAGACCGGTCGAAAGGCCACATCGGTCGATTCGAGCGCTACGCCGGTATCCGTCGTGCGGAAAGTCGAGCCGGCCTCCTCACGCGTGCTCACGACAATTTGATGATGCAGCGGCTCGGCGCTAAACAACCGGCCCAGATAATCCGCCGGAATCGCGGTGCCTTCCGCCACGGCGAAGTGGTGCGAAAAGCGCACGATCTTCGTGGTCGTTCCCATCATTGGCATTTCGCCGAAAGCATACGGATTGGTGGGCGGACCGAACTTGCCGGGATCCTTTCCTTGCTTGAGGTAAACGCCGCTCTGCACGAAGTGCCATCCGCGCGTCTCGCCGCCGTTATGCCCGGTGTAGATGCGCCCCTCTGCATCGAGTTCGAGGCCGAAATTGTTCCCACCACCTTCGGCGAAAATCTCATACGCGCGTGTCTCCGGGTGGTACCGCCAGACCATGCAGCTCTCGTAATACACGCCCGGTGCGTCCGGAGCATCGAGCCCGGGCCGGCGAATATGGCTCGTCGTCGTGCTTCCTTGCGCCCCGTAAATCCAACCGTCCAGGCCCCACACCAACCCATTGGCCGTGGAATGAGTGTCCTCGAGGCCGAAGCCCGCCAGCCGCACTTCCGGCGCGCGATCCGGCACGTCGTCGCCATTGGCATCCGGGTAGAACAGCAAATACGGCGTGTGCATCACCCAGATTCCCCCGTGCCCATGCAGCACCGCATTCGCCATGTTCAATCCCGTCAACACCTGCCGATGCGTGTCGAACTTGCCATCGCCATCGGTGTCTTCATGCACCGAGATGATATCGCGGCCCGGATCGTGCGAAGGCGGCGGCGGCGGCATCCGGTCGAAGGTCGAGCGGTAATACTTGTCGCGGCTGATCATCTTCAACCCAGCCGGATAGGGATACTGCCGATATTGTGCGACCCACAACCGGCCACGGCCATCGAAGCTCAGGTGCGTCGGTTGAGCCACCTCCGGCTCGTGCAGCATCAAGTCGGCAGCCAGCCCGGGCGGCGTGCGCAACGTCTTGAATCCCTCCTCCGGCGAGAGCCGTTCGCCCCGCACAAAGTCGGCGTTCACGGCCAACGGCGTGGACGACTCGCGAAAGTTCGCCTCGGTAAAGACCGCGCGCGCCGGTTGGTTCGTGACGGCTCCCAGATCGGACGCCGGGGCTTCGCCCGCCAAACGTTCCCACACGCGTTCCCACACGCCCTCGAAGACCAGCTCGTCGTGATAACCGTGCAGGATCGGCGCGGACTTCAATCCCGCGCGCGCCGCACCGCCTTCCAGCTTGATGGCGAGCACGTTGAAAGCCCGGCGCTCCAGAATGCCCTTCGGCACCTTGAAACGCCGGCGCGGCTCCGCGGGCACGCTCTCGCCACCCGCGATCGTTCGGCCATTCAGGATAATCGCGAACTTCCCCGGCACATCCGCCAGGCTCAGCATCGCCGAATCCGTCCACAGATCGACCTCCGCGCGCGAAGTCATATTGTCCGGCACTCGAAGGAAGCAGCGGTAGAACGCGACGCCCCCTTCCGCGCCCGCTTCACGCTCGGGCACTGTGGTCGGCTGCCATTCGGCGCTTTCGACCACCCGGCCACTCCACAGCAGCACGGCCACCACGCACAAAGGCACAAGACGCAATCGCATAAATCGGTCCGCAACCGTAGGCCAACCCTGCGCCCCCTCGCAATCGCGCAGTGCGGGGGCTCGAACCAGCCGGCTTGTGGCATCGCTGGTCCCCGGCTACGTTGTTTCTATGAAACTGCGGTGCGTGCTAGAACATGATCCGGCCACCGGACGTTGGTCGTCGTTTTTCCCCGAGTTGCCTGGCTGCACCTCCGCGGGTGACACCGAAGCCGAGGCTCTCGATAACGCGCAGGAAGCCTTGGCGCTGTGGTTCGAACATTCGCCAGTCCATCTCGCTCCCGGAGCCAGAATGTTGGAACTGAACTTGGCGTGAGCGAGCGCTTCCCGGTCTGCAACGGACGGCAAGTCGCACGGGTTCTACGTGAGCAGGGTTTCCTCCTGGTCGGGCAACGAGGCAGCCATCAAAAATGGCGTCACTCCAGCGGTCGCCAGGTCATCGTTCCCATGCATAGTAACAAACCTATCCCGATCGGAACCTTGAAAAGCATCGTCGAAGGCAGCGGTTTGTCCGTCGATGATTTCCGCTGATTCAGACCTCGCCAGACCGCCGGCCGCCCTATCCCCCAATTCCGCTCACCCGCGCGGAAGCACTTGAACCGTGATGCCCGAGGGGGCGTCGCCGTGCCGGTAGACGCGGTGAGTGGCCTTGCGGAAATCGCTTTCCGTGGCCGTCGGAATGTTGACGAAAGTCTGCGGATTGCGATCCACCAGGGGAAACCACGAGCTTTGCACCTGCACCATCACGCGGTGGCCGCGGCGGAAAGTATGGCTCACATCCGGCGCTTCGAATTCGACTTTCTCGAGCTTTCCAGGTTCGAACGGTTCGGGATGTTCCAGGCTCTTGCGAAACTTGCCTCTCATGATGTCGCCCCGGACCAATTGCTGATAGGCCCCGAGCTGCACCCCGCCCGGATTCGGGTCGGGATTCGGGAAATCGCCGGAGTAAACATCGATCAGCTTGACCACCCAATCCGCATCCGTGCCGGTGGTGGAAACATGCAGCGAGATCCGCACCGGTCCGGCGAGGGTCAAGTCCTCCTCCAGCGGCTCGGTTTCGTAGACGAGCACATCCGTTCTCGACGAGGCGAACCGCTGGTCCTCGATCGGGTAGGAACGCGGATAGCGCGTGGAAGGCTGCATCGAGTAGGGCACCGGTTTGGCGGGATCGCTGATGTATTCGTCGAAGGCCTCCGCGCCCTCCGCAGGCGCATCGAACGAGAGGCGCCCGCCCGGGCGGAAGTAGAGCGTGCGGGCCACGGCGTGGCGCGGCGGCCAGGCTTCGAATCGCCGCCAGCGGTGCGTGCCGGTTTCGAAAATGTGAGCCTCGGTCGGCGTGTAGTTGGTGTCTCCTTTCAGATAGTGGCGGAAGAACGCGAGCTCGATCTTCTCGCGGTAATGCTCGGAGGTATTCGCCCGAAAGCTGACCGGCCCGAGCTTGTCGCCCGGCCGCACGCCCCACTGGCCATGCTCCCACGGCCCCATGACCAGAGTGTTCGCGATGCCCGGATTGAGCCGCTCCGTCCAACGATACACCTCGAGCGGGCCGAACAGGTCCTCCGCGTCGAACCAGCCACCGACCGTCATGACCGCGCAGCGCACATTCTTCAAGTGCGGCCGGATATTGCGGGCCTGCCAGTACGCATCGTAGGTCGGATGCGCGAGAAACTCGTTCCATTCCGGGACACGGCCCTTGAAGTAGAGCTTGTCCGCGTTGGCCAGCGGCCCCATCCGCAGAAAAAAGTCGTAGCCATCGACCGTCTTGAAGGGAAAGGGATGCGGCGTTTGGCGCAGCGGGTCTTCGAGCTTTTGCGCGAACACCCAGAAAAACTCGAAATTCTGCGTCAAGAAGAACGCGCCATTGTGGTGAATATCGTCGCCGACAAACCAATCCGTGATCGGAGCCTGTGGCGAAGCGGCCTTCAGCGCGGGATGGCTGTCGATCATCCCCATCGCGGTGTAAAATCCCGGGTAGGAAATCCCCATCATGCCCACATTCCCATTGTTGTTCGGGACGTTCTTGACCAGCCAGTCGATGGTGTCCCAGGCATCCGAACTCTCGTCGATCTCGCGCGCGCCCTTGGCCGGATTGAAGGGTCGCATGTGCATGTACTCACCCTCCGATCCGTACCGGCCCCGCACGTCCTGAGTCACCAGCACGAAACGATCCTTCGCCAGCACGCCGAATGAATTGGTCAGGCTGGCCGTGTAATGATCCGAGCCGTACGGCTTGAGCGCGTACGGGGTGCGCGTGAGGATGATCGGCCAGGCCTCCGACTCGTCCTTCGGCACGAACACCCGCGTGTAGAGCTTCGCGCCGTCCCGCATGGGAATCCGATGTTCATACTTCGTGTAGTTCTCGGCCAGCCAGGCCGTATTCGTGTCCACGATCTGGGCGGAAGCACTGGGGGCTCCAAGGTAAATGGCGAGCAAGCAGATTCGCGCCGCCCACCGAATGAACATGGTCTTCACATTCGGCATTCCAACAACTCCCCGCCACCTTGCCCAGCCGGAAATGCAGGACCGTCGAAGCCATCGCCCAGCCGCGCATCGCCGGGTCTCAAAAAGTGCTTCCAAACCGGGGCAGCGGAGCCTACATTCGCCCGCTTCTGCCCCAGGGCAGCTTTGCTACGAACGACATGAAAAGTTACAACATTGCAGTGATGGGTGGGGACGGCACCGGCCCCGAGGTGATCCGCGAAGCGGTCAAGGTGCTGGACGCCGCCTCGGCCAAGTTCGGCCTGAAGCTGAACTACACCAATTACGATCTCGGCGGCGACCGTTACCTCCGCACCAAGGAAGCGTTGCCCGACAGCATCGTCGAGGAACTCCGCAAGTTCCCCGCCATTCTCCTCGGTGCCATCGGCCATCCCGATGTGAAGCCCGGCATCCTCGAAAAGGGCATTCTCCTCCGCCTTCGCTTCGAACTGGAGCAATACATCAATCTCCGCCCCGTCAAACTCTACGACGAGCGCTTCTGCCCGCTGAAGGACAAGGGCCCGAAAGACATCGATTTCGTCGTCGTCCGCGAAAACAACGAAGGCATCTACACCGGCGCAGGCGGCTTCGTCTTCAAAGGCACCCCGCACGAAATCGCCGTCCAGGAAAGCATCAACTCCCGCCGCGGCGTCGAACGCTGCCTCCGTTTCGCCTTCGAACTCACCCGCAAACGGAAAAAGGATAACAAACTGACCCTCTGCGGCAAAACCAACGTCCTCACCTTTGCATGGGACCTCTGGGAACGCGCCTTCCACGAAGTCGGTGCCAAGGACTTTCCCGACATCAAACGCGACTACGCCCACGTTGACGCCACCACCATGTGGTTCGTCAAAAACCCCGAGTGGTTCGATGTCATTGTCACCGACAACATCTTCGGCGACATCATCACCGACCTCGGCGCCATGGTGCAGGGCGGCATGGGCATCGCCGCCGGCGGCAATATCAACCCCAACGGCGCGAGCATGTTCGAGCCCATCGGCGGCAGCGCCCCGAAATACACCGGCCAGAACGTTATCAATCCGCTCGCCGCCATCTGCGCCGGCCAGATGATGCTCGATTTCCTCGGCGAAACCCAGGCCGCCAAAGCCATCGAAACCGCCGTCATCAAAGTCACCCGCGAGAAGGTCAAATCCCTCGCCGCCGGCAAAATGGGCTACTCCACCACCCAAATCGGCGACATGGTTGCCGCCGCCCTCTAACGCGGTTCCTCCAACCAATCAGCCTTGCACAATGGCACGAGTGCGGCAACCCCGCCTCGTGCCATTCGCGTTCCGGGGAACTGCTTTCCACCGCCGCCCTCGTCAGACAAGATTCAAAATCGACGACGTAGCCAAGTTCAGCCGCGATCCCTCGGTCTGGAGAGGTTGCATTCGGAGGTTGATACAGACAGACTGCCAAATAGTGAGAACGCCCAACCATGCGGCGGAGTCAATGCGCACTGGCGTGCTGAGTTGGCCGAGAGGGTTCGAATTTCCATCTGTTTTTGGAGAGCGCGGGTCAGTTTTGCGGTGTTAAGACACTTTACCCGTCATGCGACTTTTATCTGCAAAGCGTGTCTGGCGAAGGATGCTCCGAGCGCTTTTCAACCCCAACTGGAAGGAACAAACTTTACGGAATCTCCAGTTGAGAAAAGCTGTCACACGTTTCCAGAACCGCACGGTTTACCACGACATTACGCCGGACATCCTACGCAACATAGGGGACGACGCTCTCATCCAAGCCATTAACGATTGCGTCGAGGCGAGACTACCTCGCGAACATGTCGGCCTTGTTCCCCATGCTATCGGGCTTCCGCGCGGCTATACATCGATTTACTACTACCGGATGCTGGATTACGATGTTTGGAATGGCGGCTTTGACCAGTTTTTCGACGGAAGCGACGCAGAGCTCGCTGCGGAGACGATGGAGTCATTACGGTTTCTGGAATTGCCGCAGATTGCGGATGTTGTCGCAGAGGCGCAGGTGCGCTTTGCCGCTGCTAGGTCAACGTCGGAGTGTGATACCTGTTACGCAAATCTGCACCCGGCGGTAGAGCCGCATCTCATTCGGTTTGTTCGGGAGCATTCAGATGAGTTTGTGACACCGCGAACGGCCTAACCACGAGCTGCCGCGAACGCAGCCATGGGGCTGCGGCTGCAGGCCAGGCGTCTCACGGGCCGGGGTGCTGAACATGGGCCGTTATCTTGCCATGCGCCTCCTGCTTCCATTCGTATACTTGCTGTTCGGCGGTTGCGCGATCTTCTTCTCCGAGAGCGACCGCGTGCTTGGTACCATTAAGCTGCGGCCCACTACAAATCTTGTGATTCCTGCTGTTCTGCCGCGCGATGCTCAGTCCATCAGGTTCATTTCCGCTGCGCCCATTCCTGGAGTTCAGGGTGAGGTGAGAGTTACGGTAACGCTCACGAATACTTCCAACGGAGCCATTGGGCTATGGTCAGACAGGGCATTCTCCAGCGTTGCGCCGCGCAGCAGTGTACAACTCTTTGATGGCAGTTTGGGTGCACTCGTCGGCGACAGACGCTTCGAGGTCTCCGTTTGGTCGGGTAAAACCTCGTGCGAGTTGCATATCCAGTTCGCATCTGCGCCGAGTTTATCCGGACCGATTCGGATCTTATGCAGGCGCTCATCACCACCATTATGAGTCATTTGATTGATTAGCACCCTAACCGCATGCTGCTGCGAACCCGGCCCTACCACTCTGAAAAGCTATGGAGTCACAGTCTGAACAGCTTCCTTCCGGCAAGATGATAGGTCGACAGTTTGATGATCACGGCTCGCTGCTCCAGGAACACCACACCTACGGAACGCTGGTCATCGGAATCTCGATGCACTTCTGGGAAGGGAAGAAAATCGAGGAGCTTTACTTTGCGAAGCGCCGGATGATTAGCCGTCGAAGCTACGAGAAGGCCCGGGAGGCCTATCCCGACATGCCTCCCGCAGATCAGAAGGTCGAAGATGTTAGTGGTGGGCTTCTCGGGGTTCTTCGCCGGGAACAGCGCCGAAGAAGGGCCGAGGCCGAGCAAAGGCTGGCAGCCTCAGCGGAATCCCGTTTGCAGCGTCCGGCGAGCACGAACTGGTTTCGGGTTATCTCGGACGACAAGGCTCACCTGGTGGAATTCGCATCCCGTGACTGGAAGTTGCTTTGCCGGGAGAGATCCCTCCCAACCGGTCCACGATGGCTCAGTCTTTTCGGTTTTGACGGACCTCCGACTTCGGTTGGCAAGATCGTCTCCGAAGGACTGATCGTCGGCTACGAAACCACTGGCGACCGCGAAGCCATGCTAGAAGCATCGCGAACGTTGCTTCCCGAAGTCCTCGCGTTTGAACCGACTCTTCGCGATCCAACCTGGTGCAATTTCTCGGTTCGAAAAAAGCCCAAGCCGCGAAAAGCCAAGCCGCCGGGCTGGACGAGCCTGCTTCCGGCTTTAATAGAATTCCTCGAAAGCCTGAGCGCTCCCACCGTCAAAATCTTCAACCATCATCGGTAGGAGCATCATCCTTTGGTCTCCATTTTTTCCAGCCTGGGCGCGAGGTAATGGGCGGAATAGGCTCGTCGTAGAAAGCAGGTGAGCGCAACGCCGAACCACGCGCTGCAGCGGCCCCAGCCATCGCGCGGGTGGCCCCATGCGCAAGTGCTCGCAATCGTTGCGTCCCGCAGGTCGGGTCGTTGATCCTGGAGCCTTGAGACGGCATTGAGGGTCGGATATGAGTCGATAGCGAACAATATCGGACGAAGCGATTGCCGGTCCGAAGCTCTTTGAGTAGCTTCCACGCCGTATGGATGTTGCCACGATTGAACGGGAGGCGCTTGCCCTGACCGTCGCAGAGCGGGCAGCTCTCGCTGACAGACTGCTCCAAACGCTGGCCCTGGAAAACGGGGAGCGAATGGAACGCTGGGGCCGCGAGGCCGATCGGCGGCTCCGGGCGTTCGAACAAGGCGAGATGAACGGCGCCGATGGACCTGAGGTCGTCGCGGCCATCCGGCGCAGCCTGGGATGAAGTACCGGCTGCTGAGCGTTGCCGAGGCGGAGTTGGCTGAGGCCGCGAGGTGGTACGAGAATCAGGCGGCAGGACTCGGGCAGGAGTTTCTGAACGAGTTTGAAGCGGCGATGGACCGCATCATCTGTTTTCCGGAAGCTTGGGCGAAGATCGGCGCTCGGCACCGCCGGTGCCTCTTCCGGAGTTTTCCGTATGCGGTCCTTTACTCTCGGACCGAGACCGAAATTAGAGTGGCGGGCGTCATTGATCTCCGAAGAGACCCTCAGCACATCGAGGAGAGGAGAAAAACAACCTGAACGAACCGGCAGCCGATGCCATCATCCGCGAAGTGCGGCGCAACAAGGAAAACCTGGCGCGCCAGCACGGCTTCGATGTCCGGCGCATCGCTGCCGCGGCTCGCGCGAAGCAACGCCGATCTGGCCACCAGGTCGTTTCTCGCTCCAGAGTAGCTGATCGCCGGGCCTAGCGGCGCCGCCAATGCTTTGTGGCTGGCCGGGTGCCTCGCCCTGGCTCATGTGCCCAAAAGCCTCAATACATCCCCACGCCTTGCCGCCGGAACTCCGGCGGTTGGGTGTAATCCAGGTCCCTCCGTCCCTCTCGCCGCCGCATGGTCAGCCGTCGCAATAGCTCGCTCACCATCCGGTCGGTGCTCTCGAACCGCGTGAAGCCCTCCGGCGGCACGAACAACCCGGCCGGAGGATTCTCGAATCGGACGTCCGAAAGCGTGGCCGTCACCGTCCCGGCGCTGGTCCGCCCCTCGATCCGCATCGGAAATCCGCGCGCCTCGGTCGATTCCCAGACGTTCACCTCCATCGTCGCGCCGTTTTCCAGCGTGGCGAGGTACTTCCGCCGCCGCGTCTCCTGCCGGTCGATCTTTTCGAAGAGCGCACCCTCCGGCTCCTGCGCCTGCACAGACGCGAGCCGGCCGGCCGCAGCCACCTGCGCGTAACCCTGCAACGCCTCGCTCATCGCGTAGCCCGATTCCGTCGTCGCGTCCCACACGAAGCTCATGTTGCGCGGCTGATCGTCCCGATCCCGATAATCCGTGGTGTAGTGCAGCCGCCCCCCCGCACCGGCCAGGCGCGCCGGGGCCGGCTTGTGGTCCGCGCTGTCGCCCGGCCGCGTGATGGCGACCTTGGCCTGGAACGGCGGCTGGTTCGTGAAAAGCCACGCCACCGCCGGTTCGAGCGGCAAAGGAGGCCGCGTTTCCAGATCGATCCGGCCATCCTCCCACTCCGGTTGCGGCGCGCTCGCGCAACCGCTCATGAAGCACGCCGCCGCCAACGCACCCGCCCAAGCCACCATAGGCCCTTGCCAATCTCGCATACTCAAGGATTCCCCCGTTTGAGCGCCGGCAACGCACGGAACCGCTCCTTGTTCGCCGTCGCCTGCCACTTGCTCTCCAAATTCTGAATCCGCTCGTCTGTCGCCGGATGCGTGTTCAGCAACGCCATCGAGCCTCCCAAAGCCGCGCCGCCCTGGCCTTCCTCCAGCCGCCGCAACCGTTCGAAAAAGCGCGTCATCCCGCGCGGATCCACCTCCGCCGCCAGCAGGTATTGCCAGCCCTCGTCATCCGCCTCCCGTTCGAAGTCCCTCGAAAACCGCTGCTGCAGCAGAAACCGCGATCCCTCCGTCACCACGCCCGCCAGCCCGCTCGCATCCCCGATCAGCGCCTGCACCAGCAGCATCACCCCGGCCGATTGCACCAGTTGCCGCAGGCTGTGCCGCCGCGTCACATGCGCCAATTCGTGCGCCAGCACCCCCGCCACCTCCTCCGCATTCTCCGCCGCCTCCAGCAAGCCCGTCAGCACCACCACATGCCCGCCCGGAATCGCAAAAGCGTTCAAGTTCGTGTCGTTCATGATGTGGAACTTGAAGTTGTATCCGCTCCCCTCCACCGCCGGCAGCAGCCGCGCCGTGATCGATTGCAAGGCCGGCTCCCACGGCGAATTCGCCGCGATCTTCCCCTCCCGCTTGAACTGCTCGAAACCCTGATCCCCCCACTTCTCCTCCAGCGTCGTCGGAATTTTGTCCACGATCGCTTCCACGATCCGCGCCCGGTTCACGTAGATCGCCACCAACCCCGCCGCCACCAGCGCCACGAACAGCAGAAACAAAGTCACGAGCACCGGCACGATCCGCGGCTGCCCCTGCGCCTTCTTTACGAACCCCGCGAACTCCGGCCGGCTTTGAAAGCTCGGATCGGCCCGCAATTCCACCACGCCCGCCGCCACCGCCCATCCGGGCAAATTCGGATGCTCCAAAAAGAGCTGCGCGTTATTGAACCCGCCCGCCCGCAGCTTCAGCCCCTCCCACGGGAAATCCGCCCGATGCGCCTCGCTGCGGAACACCACCCCCGCCGCCGACACCTCCAGCCGCCCGGGCGCCACCTTCCCCTTCAACTCCGGGGGAAACCCCTGAGCGGCATACTCGCGGACCGTTTCATTCAGCGCACCCGGTGCAGTCATCGTTTAATCGGCCTCCAATCTCGCACACCCCCCCGCTCCGCGCATCCGAAAGTTCGAACCCCCGCCGCCCCTTTCACCACTCCGACTGCCCCAACGTGGCAACGCCCTCCAGCCCAAGGTGGCGAGGAGCTCGTCCCTCGCAACGCGGTGGCTCTGCGACGGAATCGGACGAGGATTCTCCGAAACAAGCCGAATGCCACGAAGCTCCGGGTTGACGTGATTTCGCGGGGGTGCAGAATCGCGTTCATGTTCCTGCCAACTTTACCATTTCGGGCCTGCTTTCTGGCCGCCACCGCGAGTGTCTTATTGTGGCCGGGGCGGGCCGCCGACGGTGTCTGGAAAAAACATTCCGTCCATGAAGGCGCACCGTGTATGACGGCGATCGCCGCGGATTTCACGAAGGATGGCATTCCGGACATCATTGCCAATAGCGGGGAGAAGACGCGCCTGTTCGTGGGGCCGGATTGGAAGGAAGTGGTGATCGACGCGACCAGGGGGCATGATTTTATTCATAGCGAAACGATCGATGTGGATGGGGATGGCGATCTGGATTTTATCGGCGCGCGCTATCAGCCCGGCTTGATTGTCTGGCTCGAACAGCCCGCCCAGCCGCTCACGGACGCGTGGCCGCTGCGCATCGTGAGCCAGGAACTCAATGGCATTCACGGCTTGCTGACCGGAGATGTCGACCGCGATGGGCGGATCGATCTCATCGCCAACAGCGCGCAACCGGTGGACACGCGCTTCCCGGAATCGCTCGTCTGGCTCCCGGCGCCGCGCGAGGCGCGCTCCGCGAAATCCTGGCCGGCGCATGCGTTCGCCGACAAGGATGCGCCCGGTTTATCGCATTATCTCGGCTTCGGCGATGTGAATGGAGATGGCCGTCCCGACGCGGCGACGGGCGCGAAGGGAGATCCCTCTCCGGTCGGAAATTACTTCGCCTGGTGGGAAGCTCCACTGGACCCGGCCAAACCCTTTAAAAAACATCTCATCGCCGAAAAACAGATCGGCGCGACGAATATTCAGCCGGGGGATGTGAATGGCGATGGCAAAGCCGATTTCATTGCGAGCCGCGGTCACGGGAAGGGAGTGATTTGGTTCGAAGCTCCCGGATGGCGGGAGCATGCCATCCACGCGACGCTCAAAGAGCCGCACTCGCTCATCGTCCTGGACATGGATGGCGATGGCGATCTCGACGCGGCGACGTGCGCCTACGGGGACAAGGAAGCATGGTGGTTCGAAAATGACGGCAAAGGAAAATTCACGAACCATCTCGTCGCGCGGAACCAGGAAGCCTACGACATTCGGGCCTTTGACATGGATCGAGATGGCGACCTGGACCTGGTGATCGCCGGGCGCGCGAGCAAAAACGTGGCGTGGTATGAAAACCCACGAAAATAACGGGCCTCACACCACACCAACGCCGCCCAAGTCCCGCAGGTACGTCCGACAATAGCCCACCATTTCAACGGTGTGGGGCCTCCATCCCCCAAATGCCCCAAGCCTCACCGGGGCAGCGACCTCCAGCCCAAGGTTGCGAGGAGCGAGCTACCTTGGGAAGACATCGAAGCAAAATCCCAACCGCTACGCGGTTGCGGACGGATCTCCCGCAGCGTGTTCAATCCCACATGTATTTCTCATCCCATTTGATTTCATGTCGTTTCAAAAACGCGCGCAACTCGTCCTGAAAATCAATCTTGCGGTGATGCTCCTCCTGTTCGGCGATGTACTGCCTCACCGGTTCGAGATTGGATTGGCTCACGGAGAAAGCCGCGTACCCGCCTTGCCACGCGAAATCGGCGTAATCGCGGCCGCGTTCCTTCAGCCAGAGGTTCGAGACGCGTTTCAATTCTTTCACCCATTCGGCCTGCGTCATGGTGCGCCCGAATCGCGCGAGCAGATGGACGTCATCTTCCACGCCGCCCACGACGATGGGCAGGCCATCGAGTTGCTTGGAGACACCGCCGAGATACGAATGGAGCGCGTCGCGCGTGGGTTTGTCGCGCAGGAGCGGGCGGCGGTCTTTGGTGGAGAAGACCAGATGAATGTAAACCGCTGAAAGGGACTGTGGCATGAGGGGAAGGATGGCGAATCGCGTCCGCCTTTTCCAATCCGAAAGGTTTGCGACGAGCGAAGGTTTCGCGTGCGAAGGCGACTGGAATGCCCCAACGGGGCATCGGCCTCCAGCCCAACGTTGCCCCGAAAACCTTCGGGGCTACGTTGGGTGACGAATCAAACGAATTCCCAACCTCAACGAGGTTGTGACCCCTTGGGCGCACTACAAGGAACCGAACTGGCCACAACCGCGTTGCGGTTGAGAACCCTTCCACGCGTTTTCCCAGGGTAGCTCGTCCCTCGCAACCCTGTGGCTCTGAGACGGAATCCCGTTGGGATTCTCAGCGTCTTGAAGTCAGCCGCGTCTCGCCAGAGATGATCTTGCGTGAACCGCTTGGTGTGATGCAGCCGCACCACAAAGGTGGCGTAAATCTCGTCGAGAAACCCGTTGAACCGGTAGCTCATCCGCCCGCATCGTCTGGATCACGGCTTGGGCGTAGTGTTGATATGCCCGGGCTGGAGCAGCACCCAAACTGCCGAACGCCAATTCCCACATCACACCCGCATCGGCCAGCCGCGCCAGCACCGCGCGCAGTTCGTCGTCGGCGAACTGCGAAAACTCGCCGGAACGATCCAAATCGCCGCGTGAGGCGCTCAGCCACCGCACTCGGTGAGTATGGCTTGGGCCTCGGCAAGGTCGGGAGAGCCGAGGCGGGTGTAGATCTCCACCGCGCGCCGGGCGTAGGGTAGGGCCTCGGCGGCTTTGCCTTGGCGCACGAGGGCTTTGGCGATGCGGTGATTGTCCAGCGCAATCAGCTGCTGGCGGTGGACGGCTTCGGCCAATGGCAGGGCTTCGCGCGCGAGGGTCTCGGCGGCCGGCCAGTCCTCGCGGTCGAGGGCCAGCCCGGCTAGGTTGCCGGTGATGTAAGCCACCCCTTCGGAGTAGCGGGCGGCTTGGGCCACTCGCAGTCCCTCGCGGTAATGCTCCCCGGCCGCGACGTAGTCGCCAGAGCTTTTCTCGGCAGTGGCGAGGTCGTTCAGGCAAATGGCCACTTCTTCGCTCTCAGCACCGAGGCTGCGCCACAAGTCGAGTGCCTCGTGATAGGCGGTGATGGCGGCAGGGTAGTCGCCTTTCAACCTATGACCGAGACCGCGCAGACGAATGGCACCGGCTCGCTCGCGGACACCGGCCTTGGCCCCTTTCCCTTCGGGAAACGCGCGGTCCCAGTGGCCGGCAGCGCGGTCGGCACAGGCGAGCACCGCATCGGCCTGCCTGCGCAGATAGTGAATGTAGCCGAGGTCACAGGCGCGCCAACCGGCGTTGGGAAGGTCGGCGGCGGCCACGGCTCGGGCTTCAGCTTTCTCATTGAGGGCTAGTGCTTCGTCCCAGCAGCCTGCAAATCGAACGAATTGCTGAAGCGCAAAGCACACGGTTTGCAGGCGCGGGTTGTCGCCCGTGAGGAAGAGTGCTAGGGCAGGGGCGATGCCGGGCCAGGCGGCTTCGAGCGCGGGGAAGCGGTCATGCTTTTTGAAGCCGTTCTCGATGATAAGCGCGTACGCGCGCTTCTCCAGCCGGTCGCCGGTTTCTGCCACCACCTCGGGCTTTTTCTTCCGCAGGAAGTCCGCGACCATGGGCACCAGGGTGAAGGCGGTCAACTCATCGGTAGGCACGGCGAGCGAGCGAACGGTGAGGCTGCGCAGGGCGCGGTCGGTCTCCGGCTCCGGCAGCGCGGCGTTGGCCGCGACGTGCTCCACTTTTGCGGGCAGGGTGAAGTAGGTGAGCGCGCAGAGCGTCCTCGTCTCGGCGTCGCTGAAGTCCTCCACGAGATCGCCAAAGATAAATTCCAGCGGATCATTTCCCTCCGGGCAGGAACCGAGAAAATGGAGCGCATCGGTGAACGTGAGGCAGTGGCCGCGCCCGAGCTGCCCGGCGGTCCAGCGGAGCAGCAGCGGCTTGCCGCCGGTCTCGCGGTACAGGACGAGGCGCTCGGCGTCGCTGGTCCTGGCGAGGTGCGGGTTATGCGTGGCGAGTTCGGCCAGGGTGGCCAGCGCGGCTTCCTGGCTGAGCTTTTCGAGGATGAGTTCCTCCGCGCCGGAGCCGATGCGCCCGCGGCTGGTGAGGATCGCCTTGCAGCCGGCGGGGAGTTTTTTGACGAAGGTGAAGAGGATGTCCCGCTCGCGCTTGAGCAGGCTCTCGAGGTTGTCCAGCACCAGCAGGGTCTGCGTGCCGCGCAGGGCCTCGAGCAGCAGACGCGGACGCTGATCTTCCGCGGCCTTCACGATGTCGTCACGGCCGAGCTCGCGGGCGAGTTCGCCGAACAGCTCGGCCAGTCCGCTGATCAGGAAGCCGCTGAGATCGCGCACGCCGTCGTCGTCCAGCTCGCGGGTCTTGAGGGAGGTGAAGGTGATGCGTTTGAAGACGTCCGGCGAAGCCTCGTAGGCCGCGCGGACGGCGAGCGAGGTCTTCCCCATCCCGCCCGGCCCGTCAATCAACGCGCCCCAGGTGCGCGAATCTGGGTCGAGGGCATCGGCAATTCTCTTCAATTCCTCCTGGCGCCCGAAAAAGGGCTGGAGCGAAGGAAGGTTGTGGGGGATGGAGGTGTGCAAAGCTGGTCCGGAAATCGCCGCACTGTTCACGCCGGGATATGCGGGAGCCGTCTTCGTGGTGCCGGGAAATGACGGCGCCGTGGTCGGCTTGGCACGGCCTTTTTCGAGCCGGCTGAGCAGGAGGGCGTTCGCCTGCGTTTCGGAAAGACCCACGAGGTCGATGTAGGTTCGCCCGCGGAGAAGACCGTCCGGCTTGAAGTCAGCGACGCGCACGCAGACTAGGAGACCCTTTTCGCCCGTGGGATCATCGGCAAAAGCGGCCTGCCATTCCGGCTGGCAGAAGCAAGACTCCATATAGGCCGGCGTGAGAACGGCAATGACTCGCGCACTGCGCTGGAGCGCGCGATGCATGTCTGCGGGAAAGACGCCGCCGGATTTGAAGTCCCATGCCTGGATCAGGGTGCGGTAGCCTTTGTGCTCCAACTGCCAGGCAATCCATTCGGCCCACGCCTTGTCCTTCCCGGTGTAGCTGACGAAGAAGTCGATGCCGTCCGTCGTGGAAGAATGCGGGGCGGAGTTCATTGGGCAGGGGAAAGCGTGAGCTGGCGCACCCGGTTCAGCGGGTCGCGAAACCGGAACGTGCCGGCCTCCAGTTGCGCCCAGTCCGACCCGAACGCATTCGCCGACATGCAGAGCACCAGCACCTGCGGCTTCTCCAGCCCTTTCTCAATCTTCGCCGGTATGCTCTCCCCCGGCTTGAGCGCCCACTCATCGAGCCACACGCTCAGCCCATCCCCCCGCAACCGCTCCGCCACCGCCCGCACCACCCCCTTATCCGCCGAGCTGTGGCTCAGAAAAACGTCGTCTTGGAATGTTTCAGCCATTCGCGTAGTTCCTTTGCTTGCCTTCCATCCGTACGATCCTCCCCCAAATCCGTCAATCCCATAACAGCCGGTCCTCAGCCCCGTCCCGCGCGGCTCACCTTGATCACAGAGGCCCCAAGCTCAAGATCGCCCGCGCCGCGCGGTGGCTTGCGCCCGGTTCGCCCAGCGAGCGGATCACCTCGTCCAGCCCGCGCCGGATCTCCTCCCGTCGCTCCCCCGGTGGCAACAGCTCCGCCCCGGCCCGCGCCATCTTCGCGGCGTTTGCGTCGCCCTGGATGAGTTCGGGATACAGCGCGCGCTCCGCCAGCAGGTTCGGCATGGCCACGTATTTCACCGCGATGAAGAAGCGCCCCAGCCAGTACGTGCTCCAGCTCGTCTTGTAGATCACCACCGTCGGCACCCGGAACCACGCGCACTCCATTGTCACCGTGCCGGACGACGCGATCGCCAGCGTCGCGCGCTTCAAGGCTTCCGCCAGCCCGCCCACCTGCACCGCCACGCCGGGATGCTCCTTCATCCAGGGGGCTGCGAATTCCCGCAATGCCTCGTTCGGAAAGACCATCTCCAGCCGCGCGCCGCACTCCCGCGCCAATTGCTCCGCCGCGGCCAGCATCGGCGGCAAATGTTTGCGCAGTTCCCGTTCCCGGCTCCCCGGCAGCAGCAGAATCGTCGGCGTCCCGCCCGCTGGCGTCCCGGCCTTCTCCGCGCCGAATCGGTCCACCAGCGGATGCCCCACAAACTCCACCCGGAAATCCGGCTTTCGCTCCCGGTACCACTTCGCCTCGAACGGAAAGATCGAGAGCAGCAGGTCGATATCCTCCGCGATCTGATGAATGCGCGATTCGTGCCACGCCCAGATCTGCGGCGACACATAGTAAACGATCTTCGGCCGCCAATCGATCCCCTCCTGCCGAATCCGCTTCCGAATCGCCCGCGCGAATCGCAGATTGAACCCCGGATAGTCGATCAGCACGATCGTCGCCGGACGACGTTCGAACGCCACCTCCAGCAATTGCAAGAAGAACTGTTTGAACTTCTTGAAATGCTTCAGCACCTCCCAGATCCCCACCACCGCATGCGGCGCCAGGTCCAGGACGATCTCCACGCCCGCCTGCGCCATCCGGCTCCCCCCCGCCCCGAACATCGTGATCGGCGCCCCCGCCTCCACCGGCAGCGCTGCCGCCAGCTCGGCCCCCAAAGTATCCCCGCTCGCCTCCCCGGCGATGAACATGATCCCCCCGCGATTCGGGCGGTCCTGGCTGGCGAGCGCTGTTTTCAATCCCGCCCAATCAACGGCATCGCGAATCCCTTTTCCAGCAAATCCAGCCTCTGCCAAGCGGCACACCCGGAATTCTCCCTTCCCTGAGCGGGACATTGCGGTCAAGTCCCGGGGTGATAGTCCGGGAGGTGCATGGCCACCTCGTCGGCGGTCGGCCAGCGCTGCAGCGCCGCGACCACGCAGGGCAGCGCGTCCGATAACCGTTCCGCCAGGTCCACTTCGCCCGGAAGGCTAGGCGTAAACGCCAATCGCTCCACCGGCGGGCAAAAATCGGTTGCAACGCCTGGCTTGTCGCCGCGCGGATCGATGCGGTACCACCCATGCCGCCGGAGAAACACCGCCACCAAACCGTGCAAACAGTGAGCGCGCCCCGAGCCATCGAGCGACAGCCGTTGATAACAAAGCGCGGCGGGTATCCCCCGCGCACGCAGCAGCGCGGCGAGCAGATGGCTTTTTGCATAACAAAACCCCGCGCGGTGCTTCAGCACCTCGGACGCGGCGCAGGTTACAACCGGAATCTGATAGTCGGAACTATGCCGCACGTTATCCCGCACCCACCCAAAGCACCGCCGCGCCACCTCCTCATCCTCGCCCGCCCCCGCCGCAATCTCCGCCGCCATCCTGACGATCTCAGGAGCTGCGCAATCAACAACCGCGGTGGCTGCCAGAAACTCATTCATGCGCCTAAGTCAGCTCGTCTCATCCGATTCCACCGTTCCCGATGGTAAAAGTTGAAAAGGACGCTTGGAATCGCCGTTCCACGCCGATCATTCATGACTGCTCGTCCAGTTGCTTTAATGAGGTGCCGTCGGAAGACTTCCAAACGGCGAGGCCGTTTGCGCTTCCGCCATGGATCACCACCGCAGCAGCCGAAGGACTCGGGAACTCCACGTCCTTCACGAAGACCAGCAAGCCGTCTCTTGGTGTCAGGGTATGATTGGCAATGAGTTCCCGACGACGGTCTAGAACTCCGGGATACTTGTCGGCTGAAGGGCGTTCCTCCGCCACCGCGGTCGAGCCACGATATACCACGAAACCGTCTGCTGTGCGTTGCCCATGTGCTTCGGCTCCCTTGATCCGACAATAAAGCTGAGCACCAGGAGTTACTTTTGTATCCCGCGGCGAGATCGGTGCGAGAATGTCCGAACCTAGAACCGGAAGAAGTTGCCGGACGCGAGAGAAAAATACCTCCATGTCTTCGCGGTCTGATTCAGGGAGCCTTGAACCACTTGCCTGGTTTTGTTCGAGTGCAAATCGGCCGATCTTGGCGGCCTCGTCCAGAAATCGGCTCTCAAGGTATCGAACGTGCGCCTTGGTGAGGTTTTCGTCTTTGCTGACAAACACGATGGCCGATACCCAAAACTCCTTGGTCTTGTGTTGCTTTAATCGCTCACGGATCACTTCTGCTTCGCCGATATACGCCCGAGGGGCGTTGGTGTTTGGATCGCTGCCCGTCAGGAGGTAGATCCCAGCCTTTGCCACTTCATCGCGAGCCAAAAGTGCATCGAGTTCTGTTCGAGGAGCCGCCACAGCTTTCCCCGTCCAATTGCTAATCTCGGCCGTGCGCAGACTCTTGGCGTCTCCATGAGGAAGAAAGAGTTTGATGGTAGCTGAATTCACAAGAGTATATGGCAAGATTCACCAAGTTTCATTGTCAGGCACGGACACTTCATGTTCCCCCTGCCGCGGATTCACTGCATTTCCTTTCTACGATAGATGAACCTTCGCCGCCGAGGCAACAAGTCCCTGAAGCGCTGCCCTTGGAGGCCGTGGGAAACTGGATCGACCTCATTTCAGTGCCCCCCTCCCCGCGTGCGAAGAAACGACGATCGTTACTTCCGGAAACGCTTGACCCCACCCGCCGAGCGCGCAAACTCAGCGTCAGAATAGCCAGAGGTGCCTATGAAGATTGCCTCCGTCCACGCCCGGCTCGCCCGTTCGAGCCGCGGGTTCACGCTCATCGAGCTGCTCGTCGTTATTGCCATCATTGCCATCCTCGCCGGGATGCTCCTCCCCGCCCTCGCCCGCGCCAAATACAGCGGCTCGAAGTCCACCTGCATCAATAATCTCCGGCAGCAGTACCTCAGCCAGATCATGTATGCCGACGACTTCAACGGCAAATTCCCCCCGCACGACGACGCCAGCCCCGATTACCACCGCACCCCGAACACCGGCGCTCGCAGCATCGTCAGCGTCATGCGCAAGACCTACGTCCAGAACTCCTGGATCACCATCTGCCCCATCACCGCCAAAACGTTCGGCAAAACCTGGCTCAACTACGCCAATCCCGCCGCCTTTGCCGACAAGACCACCAAAGATTACGGCGGGTGGGACACCACCGCCTCCTTCGTCTATTCCCCCTACATGTGGCTCGCCAATTTTCGCGGCATGAAGTTCGTCGACAAGGACGGCAAGGTAAATGCCGACCCTGAACTCAACGAACCCGCCTGGCCCCTCACCGTCGCCGATTGCGACAGCCGCCGCGCCTTCGTCACCCACCGCATCAGCGATACCCCCGGCGTCGCCATCTGGGATGCCGGCCACCTCGGCAAGCACTTCGCCGGCACCCAGAGCAAGCCCTTCTGGGCCTTCTCCATCTCGCCCGACCAACCCGTCGGCCATGCGGACGGCAGCGTCAAGGTTCGCCCCAAGTCCCAGGTCCTCCCCCGCGTCAAAGGCGGCCCCTCCGCCGACACCACCTATTTCTACTGACGCTTGCTCCCGCGCGGCTGCTTCGCCGAACCCCCGCGCCGCGATTCGGGTTTGTCATCCTCCGCGCCTCGCGTAATTTCGCGGCATGGTCAAGCAAGCGATGGTATTCGCGAGCATCCTTTCCGCGCTGCTCGTGGCGGGGCTCGTCGGCTACTCGATGTACCGGCAAAAGGAACAATTCCGCGCCGTCAGCGCCGAACTCGCCTCCCTCAAGCAGGCCGCCGAACAATCCACCGCCCGCGGCCTCCAGCTCCAGCAGGAACTCACCAATAGCCACCACCGCATCGAAGCCCTGCTCAAGGAAAAGGACAAAGTCACCGAAAACCAGGCCCGCATGGAGCGCCAGATGCGCGACGCCCTCCAAAGCAAGGACGTCACCATCTCCGAACTCCGCGGCAGCCTCACCGTCAACATCCTCGACCGCGTCCTCTTCGATTCCGGCGAGGCCGAACTCAAGCCCGAAGGCGAGAAAGTCCTCGCCCAGCTCGCCGGCGTCCTCACCCAGCACACCAACCGCCAGATCTACGTCATCGGCCACACCGATAACGTGCCCATCCGCTCCACCGTCTTCAGCCGCTACGCCTCGAATTGGGAACTCTCCACCGCCCGCGCCACCTCCGCCGTCCGCTACCTCGCCGAAAAAGCCGGCGTCGATCCCCGCCTCCTCGCCGCCATCGGCTCCGGCGAGTACCACCCCGTCGCCGACAACTCCACCCCCGAAGGCCGCGCCCGCAACCGCCGCATCGCCATCGTCATCGTCCCCGAACAATTCAACCCCCTCGAAGAAGCCGGCCCCACCAACGCCCCCTCTTCCCTCGCTGCCACCAACCTCCCCGCCTCGGCGTCCCTCACCAACACCCCGCCCGCCGCGCTTCCGGCCACCAACCCGGCAGTCGCCGCGCCGGTGACGCGTGTGATACCGCTAACCAATGCCTCGCCAGTCACGAACGTCAGACCGGTCACGAGCGTCGCACCGGTTACCAATTCTGCACCAGTCGGGCCTGTCACAAACACCGTCCCTGCTGCCGCAGCGCCTTCGAGCACCACGAACAAACCAGCCACACCCCCGGGCTCATAAAGGCAAATCAAGTTGCTCGCACGCTCTTAAAGATGATATGGTAATGCCATGAAGATCAGCTTCGAGGTTCCAGACGACGTCGCCGGGGCGTTCAAACGCAGCGTGCCTCCACGCCAGCGTTCCTCGCTCGTGGCTGGTTTCCTTGCGGCCGAGGCCCGTCGCCGACAGGCCAGCGATCTCGCGGCTTGCCGCAAGGCTAATGCGCTCCACGAAAAGGACCCCACCCTCGACGCTTGGGCCAAGTTCGACGATTTCCGTTGAAACGCGGCGACATTTACCTCGTCCATTTCGATCCTCAGGTCGGTTCTGAGATTCAGAAAACCCGCCCGGCGGTCGTCCTTTCTCGAGAGCCGTTTAATACCCACCGGCGAACGGTGGTCGTGGTTCCCCTTTCCACCGCGCATACCGAAACGGAGTTTCCCCTGTTGGTGGCCACGCCCAGCTCGGGCCGTCCTTCCGTAGCGGTTGTGGATCAACTCAAGGCCGCTGATCGTAGCCGACTGGTGCGATGCATTGGCCGTCTGAGCGTCCGGGAGATGGACGAAATCTCAAGGGCCGTGGCCGACTTGCTCGAACTGTACTGAAGTCAGTTCCCTGTAGTGCTTCGCGATCAAATCTACTCCGGTGCTGCCACCGCCCGGTAAAACCCACGCCCCGAACCCTCGCGCACCGGCGCAGCCAGCACCGCCCGCCCAGTCGCGTCCATCGCCACCGCGCCCAGCGCCTTCCAGGTGCGCAGATCCTCCGAGACCTCCACCTCCCAGCGCGTCCCCGGCGTACCCGCGACCCGTAACTCAAGCGTCCCGCCGCTCCAGGCTGCGCTCAATTCAGCCCCATCCACCAGCGGCCCCTCCCCCGTGAGGATCCGTCCCGAGGCCCCCGCCACCCCCGTCGTATCCCAACCGTCCGTCAGCTCCACCCCGCTGGCCGTCATCGTCCAGGCCGCGCGCGTCGTCGCCGCCGGTTGCACCGTGAAAGTCAGCTCCGCCACCGGGCCGTTCTCCAGCGCCCACGCCGCCGCCGAACTCGCCGCAAACCCGATCCGTCCCTCCTGAATCGACAGCGCCCCGCCCTCCGGCGCCACGAACCATTCCCGCATCGCGTCCGAAGGCACCAGCGCCCCCAGCCGCAGGTCGGCCATGCTCTCCAGCCGCAGCGCCTCCGGTGGATATCGCAGGCTGAAGGAAATCCCCGCCACCGGCCCCTCCTGCCCCGCGAGGTCCAGCCGCACCGTCACCCGATCCCCCGGCCGAACCAGTCCGGCCGGCACCGCCAATTCCAGCCGCGCACCCGCCGGCCCTGCCGCCACCGCCTCCAGCGGCACCACCGCCCAAGCGCCCAGCAGCCCGCCCCCGCCCGGCTGCGGATCCGCCCCTGACACCGCCCGCAACACCTTCACCGCGTCCCCCGCGTCGAGCAGCGCGTTCCCGTTCAAATCATTCCCCGGCACATCATGCGCGCGGATCGCCTCCAGCCCCGTGATAAACCGCAAGATCACCGCCGCATCCGCCACATCCAGCCGCCCATTCCCGTTATTATCTCCCGGATACAAGCGCGGCACCGCCCGCACCCGGCCCGAGATCGTCTCCGTCACCCCCGGCAGCGCCGCCCCCGTCGCGCCATACACTCCCGCCACCGCCAGGTCCAGCGCCAGCACCCGCGCCCGCGGCAGGCTCCGCACCCGGAAACTCACCTGCGCCAGCACGCTATCCCCCGCCGGCCATCCCCCGCCGCCGACCGCCCACGCCACGCGGATCAACCCCGCCTTCGCCGCGTTCACCTGCCCCCCGCCCTGCAACGCCTCCGCCGCCCACTCCCACTGCGGATCCGCCAGATATTCCGGGTTGTACAACAGGTCGAAACTCATCCCCCCCGTCCCGCCCGCCCGCCGCAGCGTGATCGGCACGCTGAAACGCGTCCCCTCCCGCACCCCATCCGCTCCGCCCACGACCAACGATCTCGCCGCCTCCAGCGTCACCCGCGCCACCGCCTCCCCGCGATTCCCCTCCGCGTCCAGCGCCACCACCCGAATCTCGTTCAACCCCAGCACCAGCGGAATCTCCGGCGTCGTGAACTTCCCCTCCGCCAGCGTCAGAGTGCTCTCCCCCAATCCCGCCCGCTGCGCGAACCCCCGCGACACCCCCCCAATGTCCGACGCCGCCCCCTTCAACACCACCTTCCCCAACGTCGTCGTAAAACTCCCCGCCCCCTCGATCGTCACCACCGGAGCGACAAAGTCGGCGACCTCCAGCAATGCGGGCATGCTTGCCGTCGTCGCGACGGAATTCGAAACCTCCACCGTGTATCGTCCAACATCGCTCGACGCCGCCTGTGCAATCGTTAGTACCGGACCCGTTGCTCCTTCGAGAGCAACCCCGTTACGCTTCCATTGGTAGCTGAGCCCGCTCGATCCATTCGCTGCCACCCTGAACTCTACTGGCGTTCCAGGTGCCACTCGCAGCGACTGCGGCTGTTCTGTAATGATCGGTGCCCCGGGTACAAATACGCCGAGCCCGTCTAATTCCACCACCCGAGGCCCCTCAAATCCCCAACCCGAATTGAACTGAGTGAATTCGGCCCGGAATTCCTGAGCCGCGGTTGTGTGAACGACTTCCTCCAACAGAGCTGCGTTGGCTGGATCGGTCCAAACATAGGGATGGTCCGGCTGGAAGCTAAAAATCACCTGATCGAATATCGAAGAGCCAAGTGATTTCGCCAACAATGTGAATCGGGAAAACTCCCGCTGATTCAGGTAGGTTGGCCCATCACCGGCCGCAAAGAGATGGAACTTCTCGAGAATCATCGGCTGCGCCGCCTTCCACTCGATAAAATGAATCGTTCCCGCAGGCATGAAGTCGGCAAACAAGGTGTATTCGTTCTGCGAAGTTCCGGCGTGGCCGAAATTTCCGAACATCGAAGTGGGCGTCCCGGGACTGCGCGTGCCGCTCGTCCGCGTTACTTGACCGCCCTGCGCGATATCCCAAAGGTCCGTCGAGGCGGGAACCAGCGGGGGCAATACGGTGACGATGGCCGGACTTGAGGTCTCGCTTCGTGTGCCATCGGAAACAGTGACGGTATACGAGCCGCTTTTTTCGGCAGTCGCGGATTCCACGCGGTATGTGCTGCTCGTGGCGCCAGCAATGGGCTCGCCCTTATGCTCCCATTGATATGTGAATGGGGTCGAGCCATCGGTGGTAACTTTCAGTTCGAACGGCAAGCCCGTCCGGACCGTGGTGTCTTTGGGCGGAATGGCGATGAGTGGATACTCGGGCGGCAGCCCATCGAGCTCAATGATGCGCGGCCCATTGTACCCCCCGCCGGAATACTGCAAGAACTCGGCTCGAAACTCCTGCGCTTCGACCGTCGGTATCGCCTGATCCAGAATCCAGTGCGAGGGACGATGCAAAAATTGGTAAGGATGGGGCGGGCTGAAAGTCAACAAAGTCAGATCGAACGTCGCCGAGCCCGGCGATTTAGCTTTGAGTGTGAAGGTGGTGAACTCCCGCTGGTGCCCATACATCGCGCCGTCTCCTGCTGCGTACAACCTGACTCTCCCCAGCCGGACCGGAGCGCGTGTAGCCCACTCCACAAAATGAACCGTTCCCGAAGGCTGGAAATCTGAAAAATATGTATACTCGGATTGGGACACTTCTGCGTGGCCATTGACTCCAAACATGCCTAAACCCTGTCCCACCGGCCATGAGGCGCTGCTGGCCGTGACCCGGCTCCCCTGCGAGAAATCCCATGGATCGAGCGAGGTCGGAGCGCTCAATACGCAGAGCGGCACAAAGATGATTCCAATAATGAAACGCCACATAATCGAATCCAGCCAAAGAGAAAGCAAGGGAGGCGGCAATCCAGACCGCCTCCCCCGCCGGTTTTAAGCCCTCAAAATAAGCTTACTTCCGCCAGCGCATCCAGCCGAGCATCGAAGCCCAAAGCAGGGCTCCCGCAACTCCAGCTCCACCATCCGGAACCCCGAAGGCATCCAATTCCACGATCCGTGGGCCGTCACAGCAGTAGCCAGCCGTATACTGGGCGAATTCCGCGCGAAACTCCTGGGCGGTCACTCCCCCAAGATTCGCCTCAAACAGAAAAAGGTTAGGCGCATCCAGGAAGGTATAAGGATGCGTCGGCGTGAAGTCGATCAAGGTCAGGTCGTACGTGAGAGAACCTGGAGACTTCGCGAGCAATTTGAATGAGTCGAACTCGCGCTGGTTAAGAAACACCGACCCGTCTCCTGCAGCGAACAGCCGGACCCGGTAAATATCGACGGCGCTCGGCGTGCTCCATTCGATGGAGTGCGTGGTGCCGTCAGGTTGGCCGTCGGCGAAATAGGTATACTCGTCCTCCGTGAAATCTCCATGCCCAAACGCCCCGAACATCGATTCAGGAGAGCCGGGAGATGCTAGGACGCCGCTGTGCGACGTTACGGTGTTCCCTTGGGTAACGTCCCAAAGGTCGTTAAACGCGGGGTGGACGGCATACGCCGGGAGGAGCGTGAGGGATGCTGCGACGAGTAGTTGGTTGATTTTCATTTTGAACCTTATCTTCCTATTGCATAATCAGGGTCAGTCAGGGCTTTAGCGATTCTTGGAAAGAATACGCGAGTTCGTCCAAGTTTGTCAACGGCGAAATATCGGAATTTCGGTGTGCGATCCACCGATAGGCGATCCTCGTTTCTTCGAGCGCGGTCGCCCATGTTCCAGCTATGCGGGCACCCTCGCCCGCCGCCAGCACCCGCCCGCTACAAAACCCCCTTCCGACCGCCACGTCCGATCCCACCCAAAACCGACGATCCTCCTCTTGCCAATTCGCCTCCCCGGCGGTATCCATATCCCATGATCGCGAACCCAAACTCGCGGTCGCCCGGATCGATTCCGAACAACAGGCGCGAACCCTTCGCCCCTCCTGTTCCGATTCTCCGCCGCGCGACCCCGCCGCCTCGCCGTGTCCCTTCCTCCGGGAAGAAGCCCGGAGGGTTGCCCCATCCCCTCACCGCGCGGATCGTCCCAATCGGCTCTTCGCTATTTGCTATCTC
>CAYZKY010000065.1:30665-31878 GCA_964478815.1 uncultured Verrucomicrobiota bacterium | reverse complement strand
CTTCCTCCCCTATGCCAGTCGTCCCTCCAAAGCACAAACTTCCCGGAAGAACCAAATTTCTCCTCTCCGAAGCTGACGATGCGTTCCTTTGATGGCCCCGCCATCCTGACCATCGAGAACGGCGCGACCTACTCGGTGGCCGCAGCCGTAGTGGGAAAGACCGCAGGTGGCGATTATGTGCCCGCCGGGATCGTGCAACCCGCAACTCTCAATCTTTGCAATGGGTATATCGCCGGAAGCTGGGTGATCGGAGAGGATGCTTCCGCGGTCCTGAATATCTGCGGTGCCGCCAGGGCTGCAACACTGGCTCTGGCCACGTCGGCAGGCGTCACCGCGACGATTAATATCGCGAGCGGAGCGACTTTCGCCACCGAAAGCGGGGTGACGGTTGGCGCTGGAACGGTAGTCGTGAATAACAGCGCCCAATTCCTCCAGAACGGAAATTGGTCGGGCGGCATCAGTCGCTGGCATAACCTTCCCTTGAGCTCGCTCGTGGTTTCATCCATGGAATTCAAGAACTCCATCGTCAATGAAAGCCTGATAACTTTTGCCGGCGGGGTCGGACAAAGCCATCTGAAGCTTATCGGCGGCGTCGCTCTTGCCGGCGGCGGCGAACTCGTGTTCAGAGATGCGAACTCCGTGCTTGGGGCGGATGCGGCGGGCGGAGTTCTCACCAACGTAGACAATCTCATTCACGGAGGCGGCGGCGGCCAAATTAACGTCAAGCTCGTGAACCAGCACATCGTGCGCGCCGACAGTGGGCAATTAAACATCCTGGTGCCGATGGATAACACCGAAGGGCTGGTGGAGGTGAAGAATGGCGCGAGGCTGGACCTGAATCACACCGCGCTCAGCGGATTGATCGACATCGAACCGGGTGGGACCATCCAGAACGGTGTGCTCCAAAACGTCATACATGGTGGAACTTTGACTGTGGCGCATTCAGGGATCGCGTTGCAGGACAGCATGACGAATCGCGGGCTGATTACCTTTGGAACAGGTCTTTTCGCGGACACCCCACTTAACATCATTGGCGCGGTGAGGCTGACGGGTGGCGGCGAAGTGGTCGTGGAGGGAGGACTTTCGCTCATCCGGGGGGACTCAGCGGGTTCCGGGCTGATCAACGTAGACAATATCGTGCGCGTTCGCCGCAACGGTCGGATCACGCTTCCGGTCATCAATCAAAAGGTGGTTCGCGCCGAAGATGGCTTCG
>CAYZKY010000065.1:0-30565 GCA_964478815.1 uncultured Verrucomicrobiota bacterium | reverse complement strand
GCCACGTTGAACCTGCACAGCACCACGTTGAACGGAATCGTGGACATCGAGCCGGACGGGATCGTGCAGAACGGCGTGCTGAGCAATGTCGTGAACTCGGGAACCTTGACGGTCACTCAAGCAGGCATCGGCTTACAAGACAGCGTCACTAATCGCGGGCAGATCACGTTTGCCTCGGGCCCTTTCGAGACGCAGTTGGATATCTTGGGGACGGTGAGGCTGACCGGCGGCGGTGCCATGATTCTCCCGAGAGGGCTGACGCGCATGAGAGCCGCTTCGGATAGCTCAGTCTTGCACAACGAGGATAATACGATTCGCGGGGCAGGCCGCATTGACGTCGCCCTGGCCAACGCCGGAACGATTGTAGCCGATTCTGGGACGCTCACGCTTTCAAAGCCCTTGGAGAGTCTTCCCGGCGCACGGTATGGGGCGGAGCGTGATTCCGAGCTGGAGGTCGCGGATGGGACGGGAATTCTGACATTGCCGGCGGGCACGACGGTCTTCGGCGATGGGCGAATCGATGCGACACTGATTACCTCCGGCGAGGTTTCGCCAGGCCGATCGATCGGCACGCTCACCATCGAGCGCGATGTCGCGATCAACGGGACGTTGCGTTGCGAATTGGACGGAGCTTCGAACGACCGATTGGCGGTAGGCGGCCAGCTTGGCATCACTGGCGGCACCTTGGATATCCAGATCTTGTCCGGCAAGGCAACGCTTCCGGTCTATGTCATCGTCAGTTATGGAAGCCTGACTGGTGTTGCGTTTGAGAATATCCTGCATCTACCGGCCGGATATGCCATTGAGTATGCGTACGAGGGAAATAAAATAGCCTTAGTAAAGCGGAATTCGACTCCGTATCAGCAATGGTCGGCTGCCAGCAAATTGACAGAAGGGCTCAACGCAGGCGTCTGGGACGATCCAAACCGCGACGGTCGAAGCAACATCGAGCACTTCGCGTTCGATACGGATCCTTTGCATGAAGGCGGCTCGGAGGCCAAGATTCGAGTCGAGATTGCCGAAGACGGAACGGAAGAGTACCTCACCCTTACGTTGCCAATCCGAGCCGAGGCTGTTTTCTCGGAAGGCCCGGCACCGGCGGCCACGGTTGATGGTCTGATCTACACCTTGCTTGGCGATGAGAACTTGCAGGGTCACGATTTAGGAATAACGGCGCGGATCGTCCGGGCCGGCGAGTTGCCCCTGCTTCGCGACATGGATGGAGATGGAATCGCCGACTGGGAGTACCGGACATTCCGATTAACTTCCGCTGTAAACACTCATCTGCCGATGGGCTTTATTACAGTTCAGGTAAAGCCTGAGTAACGGCCTGCTAACGACATTATCCATCTTCGAGGGAGGCATAGGCTCGTCCTGCTGACAAGTCGATGAGTCGACAAGGCGGGACTTCTTCCAGCAGTTCGGCTGTGCGCCGGATCTTCGGCGCACGCTCTCTGAAGGGAGCGCCGTGGGGAGGAAGGGAGGGGAGTTACTTTTCCCCGGCTTGGGCGGCGAAGACTTCGGACCAGGAGTCGAGCCGGTCTTCGTGAGCGGCGGCGAATTGGGTGGCGGTTTCGCCGCTGGGGCGAGGGCGGGTCGGGTCGGCGAACTGCGCGGCGTAGACGGCCTTGGCGGGGGTGAATTCGGCGAGGTCGTCGGCCGAGAGGGATTGGTGGTGCTCGACGGTGTGGATGATGGTCTCCGGCAGGCCCCAGAGGGCGAGGAGGTAGGCGCCGACTTCGACGTGAGAAGCGCCGAAGGTGGATTTCTCGCGTTGGGTCAGGCCTTCGGGGCCGCCCGCCGCGGTCAAGACTTCGACATAGCGCTGGCCGAGGCAACTGGCGAGGATGAGTTTGCCGATATCGTGGAGCAGGCCGCCGAGAAACGCCTCTTCGGATTGGGCGCGGGAGGCGCCTTCGAGGCGGGAGATTTCGCGGGAGGCGAGGGCGATGCGCATGGAGTGGCCCCAGAGTTCCTTGCAACGGGCGCGGGCCTGGGGATCGGTGTCGTAAAAATTGAAGACGTGGATGCCGAGGGTGAGGGCGCGGAGGACTTCGATCCCGACGACCTGGACGGCATCGGCGGGGGTAAGAATCTTCTGGGCGCTGCCGAACTGCGCGGAGTTGACGATCTGCAGCAGCTTCATGGTGAGGCCGGGGTCTTGTTCGACGACGGCGCCGATATCTTCGATGGAGCTGTGGGGGGAATCGAGGAGGCGGCTGAGGCGCAGGTAGGTTTCGGGCGGCGTGGGCAGGGCGCGGGAGCCGCAGACGAGGCGCCGAATATCGGCGTTTTCGACGAGGTAGTTATACTTGCAGATGCGGCGGAGCAACTGGGCCAACTCGCCGAGGTTAAAGGGTTTATGAAAGAAGCGATGGCTGAAGGCGAGGCATTCGGAGACCTTCTGGCGATCGGCAAAGCCGGAGATGATGATGCGGGCCGGTTCGGGATGGTCCTTGACGACTTCGGCGAGGAATTCGACGCCATCGATTTCCGGCATGGCGAGATCGCTGACGACGACGTCGAAGCGGTTTTCGCGCAGAAGGTCGAGCGCCTCCGCGGCGCCGGAAGCGGTGTGGACTTCATGGCCATCGCCGAGGACATGGCCCATGGCGCCATAGACCTCGCGCACGGCGGGTTCGTCATCCACGAATAGCAGTTTCTTCTGCACGAGCGGGTAATCGGCAGGATTGGGGGCGGGCTTGACCGGGAGGCGACATCCGGGGGCGACATATCGCGCCCGCGCGTGTCGCGCAGCGGCAAGCGTGAGCGGTTGAGAGCCTGTCCGAAAATTTCGGACAGGCTCTACGGCTTTTTGCGCGTAATGCGGAGGGTGTCGCCGAGGCGATCGAGGAAGGAGCGCTTTTGCGCGGCGGTTTCCTGGAGGAGGGCCTCGACGGGGGCGGAGCATTCGGGGCAAAAGAGGAGGTAGCCGGCGTTCAGGCGCTTCATGCGGCGGACGCACTCGTCGCAGAACCAGTTGTCGCATTTGGTGCAGCGCTGCGTGGCCGGAATCTCGTGATGATGGAGGCAGGCGGGGCGGCCATCTTCGAGGAATTCGGCGTGGGGGGCCTCGAAGACGGGGATTTCGGGAAGGCCGATGTGGACTTCGGAGATGGCGACCGCGAGATCGACGGAGCCGAGGGTGAGAAGATCGCTATTCTTCAGGAGGCCTTTGGCAATGGGCTGCTGATTGAGGAAAGTGCCGTTGGTGGAGCCGAGGTCTTTGACGGCGACGGAGATTTCGGCGACGGAGATTTCGCAGTGGAAGCTGGAGATGCTGGGGTCCGGGATGGAAATGTCGTTATCGGGATGGCGGCCAACCCGGTTGATCCCGGGTTTCAGTTCGATCGTTCGGCCAGGTTCTGGCGGCGACCGCAATGTCAGCACCGCGCTCATTTAACATTCCGTCAGCCCGGGGAGTATTCCGCCGGAAGGGAGGGTTGTCGAGCAGCGTTTCGAGGCCGTTTCGAGGCCGGGCGGGTGGTGTATTGCTTCGGGATAAATGTTGCCGGTCGGAAAAGTTGGAGGGAGGAAGAGTGGAAGTCGTTGACTCGAGTTGATGGTTACCGAGCAGAGAGTGCCAAAGACGATGAGTCAGAAAAGTTGAAGAGAGTATTTGGACCGGATCCGGGGGCGGTGCGAACGGCGGGGCCAGATGCGCCCGCAGCAGAGCTGGCCGGTGAGGCGGCGGTGCTCCCCATCAGGCCATTGACCGGCCGCTCGAACGATGCGTGTGGGAGAGCCGTTCGCCCGCCCTCGCTTGCGCGGGAGGCTGGATTCCGGGAGGGTGGCCGGGCATGTCGCAGGGTGGCGCACAAGCGGACGGTCCGGAATGCCGGAATGAACTGGCGGAGCGCAAGGCCCGCTGGAAAGGGACGGTCGCGCTGCTGCTGGGCGCCACGGCCATCGGGCTCGCTCCGGTGCTGGTCCGCCTCAGCGAAGTCGGCCCGGCGATGACGGCCTGTTACCGCGTCGGTCTGGCGCTCCCGCTGCTCTGGCTGGCCTTATGGCGCGAAGGCTCCCCTTCGCATGGCAAGCTGCGGTCCGATGCGGGCTGGCTGGCGCTGGCCGGAACCTGTTTCGCCATCGACCTCACGCTGTGGCATTGGTCGATCCAATGGACGACCGTGGCCAACGCCACCTTGTTCGCCAATTTTACGCCAATCTTCGTCGTCATCGGCGCGGCGTGGCTGCTGCACGAGCGCATCCGCCCAAACCTGGTGGCGGGGCTCGCGGTGGCCTTGGCCGGGGGAGCCATGCTCGGGGCCGAAAGCTTCCGCCTCGACCGGGGCCACTTGAAGGGGGATGCGGTGGCGGTGTGCGCGGCCGTGTTCTATGCCGGGTACCTGCTCGTCGTGAAACGGCTGCGGCGCGACTGCTCCACCGCCGTCATCATGGCCGGGTCCGGGGTGGTGAGCACGCCGCTCTTCTGGCTGGCCGGGGCGGCTGCCGGGGAAAAACTTGTTCCGGCCACCGGCACCGGCTGGCTGACGGTCGGCGCGCTGGCCATCGTCAGCCACGTTGCCGGCCAGGGGCTGATCGCCTACGGCATGGCGGCGGTGCCCGCGTCGTTTTCGTCCGTCGCGCTGCTCTGGCAGGCGGTGGTGGCGGCCGGCCTGGCGGCGCTGATGCTGGGAGAGGGCTTGAGCCCGTTGCGCCTGCTGGGCGCGGCGATTGTCCTGGCCGGCATCCTTCTCGCCAGCCGGTCGGCCGGCCCGGCGCGCCGTTCCGGATCAAGCCCTGGCGCTCCCGGATAACAAAAAGGCCACGCGTCTCTGCGTGGCCTCCATTCAATCTGCTGTTTTCAATATCGTCTGGGGTTCAAGCCATCTTTGCTTCGGTTCCGGTCCAGTCACCGGCTTGGATGTACTGTTTGATTTTGCGGCGTTCGTACCTGTGCTTGTGAGGTTTATCGGGCCGATCAGCGACTGCCCGGAAAGGATTTTTCGGAGTCCGGATCACTTCGCTGATAACATCCAATGATTTTGTCATAGTTTGTTCCTTTCTGTGAAACGACAGAGCGGGAAAGATGCCAAGACATGAAGCAGACCACGCAAGACCGACTTTTTCCACACTTCATCGCAGTCATAGTGAGGTATCTGCGATAAAGATGGGGTTCGGCGCCAAAATGTTCAAGAAAAATCACTTGCCAAACGATGTCTTTTATCTGCGCGAATTTGGCCAGCCTGTCCGAAACTACCCGCCCGTTGGACGATTCCGAACAACCGGGGGCGGCCGCCCGGCCGGAATCGGCGCCACCGCGTTACCGTTCGGCGCGGCGGCCGAACGGCCAGGCGACGAACGGGTGAGCCCGCCCGTTGAGCAGCCGTCCCACGACCGTCGAGCGGACCAGGTAGTGATAGCTGGCGAAGAGGAGGAGGAACGCGATCGAGACCAGGAGCAGAAATTTCGGCACGGCGGGAATCGGCCAGCGCGCGACCCAGACTTGCAGGCAAGCGACGAGCGGCAGGTGGATCAGGTAAATCCAGTATGCGCTATCGGCCACATATCGCCAGGCCGGGCTGTGCGAGGCACAGCGCGCCTGGAAGAGCCCCAACGTGCCGAAGACCAGCAGCCACATGACGAAGGCATAGCCGAGCGAATAGGCGAGCTTCGCCGGCCGGTACCAAGGCTGATGGCGCGGATCGGGAATCAACGAGAGGGCAAAGAGTTCGTCGAGTCTGGCCCGATTTTGCGCCGCCAATCGCTCCCCATCCAGCGTTTCGGCGGACGGAGCCGGGGTGTTGGTCGCCGCCAGAAATGGGTGCGGTTGGGCCAGCAGTTTGTTGAGAGCCTCGCAAACGCCCGCTCGGGGTTCGGGCCGGGCTTCGCCGGACAGCTTCAGGATGGCGGCACGGGACGGTTCATCGAGGCGTTGCCACAGGTTCGCCAGGGCGGAGTTCGTGCCGGAGGCCGGGGCCTCGGCCGATTGCAGCCGGGCCAGAAAGCGAGGCCAATCGCCGATCTGCCCGGAACTCAGCCACGGGTAAGCTTCGGCCTCGATAATGGCATGGTGCGCGAGCCGGCTCGGAACCAGGAAGAGCAAAACGGAGAGCAGAAGGCCCAGCGGCAGTTGCCACAGCCAGCCGCGCGTCAACCGGGCGAGCAAGGGCAGGTGTCCGTGCATCCACCAACCCAGCGCGAAGCAGCTTCCATAGAGGACAAGAACCGGAAGTGACGGCGCGAGCGAATAGAGCGGCGTATCGACGCCGAACCACCCGCGCATGGGCCAAAGAAACAAGCCGGCCAGCAGCGTCAACAGCGCCAGCGAAAAGCGCGATTCCGCCAGCCAGCCGACCGCACGTCTCGCCTGCGTCCGGATCGGCGACGATTCCGGGATCAGCCAGAGCGCGAGCGCGCGCAACCCCAGCGCGAGGAGATACAGCCAGAGGAGGTAATAGAGAAACCAGAGATGCGCGAGGTTGAACACCCCGCCGGATGAGACGGGAATAAACATTCCCCCCAGCAGCACCATGTAGCCCAGCACCATCGGGACCGGGATGGGCGACAGATTCCCGCCGGAGACATTGCCGCCCCACACCCACGCGGCCATCGTGGGAGGCAACAGGAGAAACCAAAAGATCAGGAAAGGCAGCCCGATCCTGGCGAGCCGGTGCTTCGCAAAGCCGAGCGTGCCGAGTTTCTGATGCAGCAGCCGGGTAAAAAAGCCGGCGATCAGAAAAAAGAGCTGCATGCGAAAGGTGTGGGCCGCGAAGAAAAACCAGTCGAAGACGGCATGGCCCGAGATATCGACGATCGGCCCGCCGGACGCCCGGGGCACAAACGTCCACGCCGCGTGGAACAAGACGCCGAGGAGCAGCGCGAAAGCGCGCGTCGCATCCAGCGCATGGAAGCGTTCCGGGTTGGCGGGGTGGGTCATCGGAATTGTGGCGGTGGCCTGCCGGTTGTGGCCGCAATAGGGGTGTCCCGCAAGCCAAATCAGCCAAATCAGCCTGCCTGGATCTTTCGGGAGCTTCGCCGGCCCGGAGAATCGCCCTTGAAAGGGCGTGGCTTGATCTTAGGATGACGCCCACGCGCAAACCCGGCGGACCGCCCGCCGGCCGCGCCAACGGATGAAGCTCACGGGCTCGACAATTTTGGTCACGGGAGGAACCGGTTCTTTCGGGAACCGGGTGGCGCTCAAGCTTTTCGAGGAAGGCCCGAAGGAAATCCGCATCTTCAGCCGCGACGAGAAGAAGCAGTGGGAAATGGCCCAGGCGCACCCGAAGTTTCACTACATCATCGGCGATGTCCGGGACCCGGAAAGCCTCAAGAATGCCATGCGCGGCGTGGATTATGTCTTCCACGCGGCAGCGCTCAAGCAGGTGCCGTCCTGCGAGATTTATCCGTACGAAGCCGTCAAGACGAACGTCATCGGCTCGAACAACGCGTCTCTCGCGGCCAAGGAGGCGGGCGTGAAGACCTTCGTGGCATTGAGCACGGACAAGGCGGTCAAGCCGGTCAACGCGATGGGCACGAGCAAGGCGATGATGGAGAAGATCGTCTGCAGCCAGAATCAATTCGGCGGCGACACGGTCTTTTGCTGCGTGCGTTACGGCAATGTCATGGGCAGCCGCGGCTCGGTGATTCCGCTGTTCCAGAAGCAGATCGCGGAGGGGCGGCCGATGACCATCACCGTGCCGCACATGACGCGATTCCTGATGACGCTCGACGATTCGGTGAGCCTCGTGTTGCACGCCATGACGCACGCGCGGGGCGGCGAAATCTTTGTGCGGAAAGCCCCGGCCTGCACGGTGCAGGCCCTCGCGGAGGCCATGCGCCTTAAGTATAGTCCGCGCCAGGAGCAGCATCCGCTGGAGATCACCGGCATCCGGCCGGGCGAGAAAATTCACGAAACGTTGCTGAGCGAATACGAAATGCAGCGCTGCACCGAAGTGGAGGACTATTACACCATTCATCCGGAATACGGCATTCCGAGGAAGCTCTCGCCACAAGCCCTGGGCTCGGAGTACACTTCGGAAAATACGCAGAGGCTCGAAAGTCCCGCGGAGATTGGCGCGCTGCTGGATCGCATGGGGCCCACGAGCCAGCTCATTTAATCCGTGAACTACACGACCATCGAACGTTGCCGGGGATGTCGCGGCAGCGGAGCCGGCCTGGAAACGGTGCTGGAAATGGACCCCATGCCGCTGGCGGGGATGTTCTGCCGCACGCTTGAGGAAGCCAAGGCCGCGCCGATCTTTCCGCTGACCTGGGCGCATTGCGCCCAATGCGGTCTCGTGCAAGTGCGGGAGGACATCCCGGACGCCGAATTGTTCGAGGAGTATAACTACGCGTCGTCGACCGTGCCGGGGCTGGTGCGGCATTTCGAGGGATACGCCGAGGTTCTGGCGCGGCATTACCAGGCGAAGTCCTCCCCGCGCTTTGTCGAAATGGGCTGCAACGACGGCGTGCTGCTGCGGCGGCTGCCCAAGACTTGGGAACGGATCGGTTTCGATCCGTCGGATGTGGCGGCGAAAGCGGCGAACCACTTCGTGGTCAAGAAAACGAAGCGGGAAGAGCGGCGGTTGCTCGGATTGCTCGGGACGGCTCAACATTTGGAGCGCTTTTCCAAGAGCGACCGGCCGGCTAACTCCGAAACGTTCGGGCAACAATTGGCGCATTCCCTGGCCTTGTACCGGACGGGCGCGGGCAAGCAGTATTACCTGTTCTCGATGCCGTTGCGGCTGAAGACCGCGCAGCGCAGCGGGCTCAAAAAATCCGTCGACATCGTTTCCGGCTCTAATTGTCTGGCGCATATTTCCGATCTGCGCGACGTGTTCGACGCGGTCTGGTTGCTCTTGCGCAAGGGAGGCGATTTTTGGGTCGAGGTGCATGACCTCGAAGCGCTCTTGCGCGGGCAGCAATGGGATACGATCTACCACGAGCACAAGGCCGAATGGAGCGAGGCCTCCCTGCGGAGCTGCCTCGAGCCGGTCGGATTTCGTCATGCAGAAACCACGCGGACGCCGATGCACGGCGGCGCCCTGCGCTCGCGGTTTTCGAAAGTGGAACCAGCCGGGCCCGCGCCGGCGGCCGGCGGGCCGCCTGCCGCCGCGGGGGCGGTCGATCCGCGGCTGGAGGCCTTGCGGCGCGCCTACCAGCGGCGATACGACACGGCCGCGGCCCGGCGGCTGCGCGAGCACGTCCAGGCGGGGCGCAAAATCGCGGCCTACGGCGCGGCGGGCCGCGCGAATGTCTACTTGAACCAAATGCGCGATCTGCCCTTCGCCTACATCGTGGACGAATCTCCCTTGCGCGTGAACAAGTTCCTGCCGGGCGTCGGCACGCCGGTCGTGCCCAGGTCGCGGCTGCAAGAGGAGCCGGTGGATGCCTGCTTGATCACGGCGTGGAACTATCGCGAGGATATCGTGGCCAGGAATCCTGATTTTGCCGGCGAGTGGCTGACGGCCTTCGAGACGGCGGGATGAGAGTGCTGGTGCTCGGACATCGGGGAATGCTGGGGCATGTGGTGGTGCGCACCCTGCAGGAGGCCGGGATGGAGGTGCGGACGATCGAGGAACGGTTTTCCGAAACCACTTTGGTGGATTTCACTTTGGCGATCCAGGCTAACGAGACCGACTGGTGCATCAATTGCATCGGGATTGGACCAGGCCGGGGCGTGGGCCATCGCACGATGCGGGAAGCGAACATGGAGTTGCCTTCGTTGGTGTCAGCCCTCGTGCGCGAGCGAGCCGGTTTCATCCAGGCGAGCACGGACGGAGTGTTCGTGCCGGACAAGCCGGACCGGCTGGCTTCCGAATGGCCCGATGCCACGGATCAGTATGGCAAGAGCAAGCATCATGGAGAGTTTGCGGCGGTCCAAGCCGGCGGCATTGCCTTCCGGTGCTCGATCATCGGCCCCGAGGCCGGCACCGCGCGGAGCCTCTTCCAGTGGCTCGCCAGCCAGCGCGGCGAAGTGCGCGGCTACACCAACCAGGCCTGGAACGGGCTGACGACCCGGGCCTGGGCGAAGCTGGCCCTGGAGTTCATGACGGGCCAGCGCACGGAGCGCGGGGTGATCCAGCCGGGGTTCTGGCCCGCCATTTCGAAATGCGATCTCCTGCGCGCGATCGCCCGCGAATGGGCCTGGCCGGTCACCATCGTCGAGCACGCTGCCCCCCAGCCCGTGACGCGCACGCTGCGCCCCACCATTCTCTTGCCGCCCATCGAGGAGCAATTGCGCGAACTCCACGAATGGTACGGGCCGCTCGACGCGAAGGCCGCCGCATGAGCCGCCTCCTCACCGTCATTCCCGTTTACAACGGCGAGCGCTTCCTGCAACCCACCCTCGAATCGGTCGCGCGCCAGACCGTCCGCCCGGATCGGCTTGTCATTCTCGACGACTGCTCAACCGACGGCACGCAGGCGCTCGTCCGAAGTTTTTCCGGGATCCCCTGCGAGTTGCGGCAGAACGAAACACGGCTCGGGCTTTTCGGAAATCTGAATCGCTGCCTGACCTTCGCGCCCGAATGCGAGTATCTGCACATCCTCCTGGCGGACGATTTGATCGAGCCGCAGTTTCTGGAAAAACTGACGCGCGCGCTTGATCCGGTGCCGACGTCTGGACTCGCCTATTGCCTCACCGAGTTCATCGACGCGACAGGACAGCGATTGGACGGGCCGCCCCCGTCGGCGCGCCCAGCCCGTCAGGTCTCGCTCGTCGAATTCCTGGCCCGGCAGGCCGAACTGCAAACCATTTCCTGCGGCTCGATCCTCCTCAAGACCTCCGGCCGGCCCAGCCCGGTGCAGTTCCGCATGGACATGCCGCAAACGGCCGATGTGGTGTTCTACTCGGAATGGGCGGCGCAAGCCCCGGCGCTGATGGAGGTGCAGGAAGTGCTCTGCCAGATCCGCCGCCACAACTACAGCGCCACCGCGCAAAACGTGCGGAGCCTGCAAGCCTGGGTTGTGGACGAATGGCGCACCATGCAGATCGTCTCGAAGCTCATCCCGGAATCCGGCGGAGCGCGGTGGCTGCGCGCCCAGCGCCTGAGCTGCCTCTTCGCGGCCCGATCCTATGTGAAGATTCAATCCACGCGGCAGGCGAACCCGGATTACGCGCGACAAATCCGGGAGATCACCTTACAATCCGTGCGTCCTTACCATTGGCTGCTCGGACGCCTGGCGGTCGCCGCGCGGGACGCCCTCGCGCGCTTCGGTAAGGGCGCAAAACCATGACACGCAGTTCCAACACACGCGCTTTTGTCATCACGCTCGCCTGCCTCGCGCTTATTTGCGGCATCCTCTTCCGGCGCAGTTTTTCCCCGGAGCAAATCATCTTCGCGAACGATGGCCCGCTCGGCGCCTTGATGTGCGCCTCGGGAGCGATGCCGGCCGCCTTCCAGGGCGTGTGGCAGGACCTGAACTGGATCGGCGTGGAAGTCCCGAGCGCGGTGCCCAACACCTCCGCCGGCGTGTGGATGGGCCTAGGCAACAACCCGGTGACGTTCGCGAAATTCAACGTCCCCATCTCGCTTATCTGCCTCGGCTTGAGCCTCTGGCTCTTCCTCAGGCAATTCGGCTTCGGGCATGCCGTGTGCGGCCTCGCGGCCATCGCCGCCTGCCTGAACATGAACACCTTCTCGCACGCCGCCTGGGGGTTGCCCACGCGCTGCTGGACGCTCGCCTCCATCTTTGTCGCACTGGCCGCGTTGCGCAGCGGAATGTCCTCGCGCCCGATTCCCAAAGCCCTGATCGCCGGTTGGGCGGTCGGCAATGCCATCATGGAAGGGTTCGATGTCGGAGCGATCTTCAGCTTGTACGTCGCCGCATTTGCCCTGTTCACCGGCCTGGCCATGCCGGGAGTTTTGGCGAAGCGAGCCATCCAGGGCGTTCTACGCACAGGCATCGTCGCGGTGTTTGCCGCCCTGGTGGCCGCCGCCGCTTTGGTCACGCTCGTCGGCACGCAGATCACCGGTATCGCCGGCATGGAGCAAAGCCCCGAGGCCAAGCGCCAGCGCTGGGACATGGCCACCATGTGGAGCCTGCCCAAGCTGGAAACCACGCGCCTCTTGGTCCCGGGACTCTTCGGCTACCGCATGGACACTCCGGAAGGCGGCCGCTACTGGGGCGCTGTCGGCCAATCGCCCGGCGTGGCCCAAAGCCGCCACTCCGGTGCCGGTGAGTACGCCGGCGTGCTCGTGGTGGTCCTCGCGGCCTTCGGGCTGGCCAGCGCCTTCCGCAAAAAGCAAAACCCGTGGAACGACCTGGAGCGAAAGACCGTGTTGTTTTTCGGCGGCGCGGCTCTGCTTTCTCTTCTGCTCGCCTGGGGCCGGCACGCGCCGTTCTATCAAATCATCTACAATTTGCCCTGGTTCTCCACCATCCGGAATCCGATCAAGTTCATGCACCCCTTCCAGATGTGCTTGCTTGTCTTATTCGGATTCGGCCTCGAAGCGCTGTTCCGCCTCTACGTGCGGAACGCCGCCGCGCCCGCCGAAGGCCTGAAGGCCGCGTGGGCGAAATTCTGGAAAGGAGCTTCCGATTTCGAACGCCGCTGGGTCTACGGATCGGTCGCGTTTGCCGGCGCCTCGTTTTTCGCCTTGCTGGTCTACGTCTCCTCCCGCCGCGAGGTCGAAGCCTTCCTCACCCGCGCCGGCTTTGGCGCCACGGAAATCGGCCCGATCGCTAATTTTAGTTTCGGCGAAGCGAAGCTCGGCGCGGCACTCATCATCCTCTGCGTCGCGCTTGTCCTGGCGGCTATGACCCGCTGGTTCGCCGGCAGCCGGCAAATCATCCTGGTCGTCATTTTCGGCGCGGTGCTCACGCTCGATCTGATGCGCGCCAACCTGCCGTGGATCATTTATTACGACTACCAAGAGCGCTACCGCAGCAACATCGTCTTCGACACCCTCCGCGCCAACGCCCACGAGCACCGCGTCTCCGCCCGCTGGGCGCCCTTTTCGAACCAGTTTTTCGTCGGCCAGGACACCGGCGGATTCGCGAGCGTCCAGTACGACGAATGGATGCAGCACCAGTTCCAGTACTACAACATCCAGTCCCTCGAAGTGGTGCAAATGCCCCGCCAGCCGGAACTCGACACGCAATACTATTCCGCGTTCCTTCCGCGCAACAAACCGATCAGCGTGCTGGCCCGGCTCTGGGAGTTGACCAATACCCGCTATTTGCTCGGCGACATCCGGGAAATCCTCGGCATGGCTCTCCAGGTCGAAGGCTCCACCAACCGATACCGCCCGGTGCTTGCTTTCGACGCCGTCTCGAAATCCTCGGGCTCCGGCATGGATTGGGTGCAAATGCCGCAAGGCCGCTTCGGCGTGGTCGAGTTCTCCGGCGCCCTGCCGCGCGTCTCTCTCTACTCGCAATGGCAGGTCACCAACGCCCCGGCCATCCTCGACCGGCTCTCTACCCCGAGCTTCGATCCCGCCGCCACGGTGTTGCTGGAAGAAGACCCCGGACTCGCTCCGGCCGGAAATCCAGCCGCGCTGGGAACCGTTCGCATCGCTCAATACACCCCGAAGCGCATCACGCTCTCCGCCTCCAACAGCGTCCCCAGCATTCTCCTCTACAACGACAAGTATTCGCCGCACTGGAAGGTGACCGTGAATGGCCAGGACGCCCGGCTCCTTCGGGCGAACTTCATCATGCGCGGCCTGCCCTTGCCGCCCGGCAGCCACGAGATCGTTCTGCGTTACGAACCCCCGCTCAATGGCGTCTATCTTTCCGCGGCGGCCATCCTCGTCACCCTCGCCATCCTCGGCCTGCTTGCGTTCGTCTCGCTGGGCGCGGCCGCTCCAACCCAGGCGCCCGAGAAACGCCCCAAAGATCGCCCCTGATTGAGATGCCTGTTGCGTCGGCGGCTCGGCTACGTCTTCATCGGCCAAGTCGCCGCGACCATCCCTTTGTACCCGCCCTGGATCGAGAGGACGTTCGAGTATCCCATCTTCTGGGCGATGTCGGCCGCCAGGATCGAGCGGTAGCCGCCCCCGCAATACATCAAGATTTCCGCGTTGCGGTCGGGAAACCGGCGCTCGATATCCCGTTCCAGAATGCCCCGCCCGAGATGAACCGCTTCGGCGGCATGCCCATCCCGCCACTCGGCATCCTCGCGAACATCGATCAATATCGCTCCCGGATTTCGACGCAGGCGTTCGCGAGCGTCCGCGATGTCGATCTCCCGCACGCGCGGCCGCGCTTCGTTCACGACCGCCAGGAATCCCGGTGAATGATCCATGCCCGCAGCGTAGGCAGGCCCGCCCAACCGTCAAGCCCCCGGCGGATTCTCAGCCCCCGGCGATTCTCGCATTGGGTGGGACAGCCGCCTCGGCTGTCCCGTTCGGGCGCCTCGCCCGAACGATTTCCAACAAACCGAACAGGATTCTCCCGTGAACGACCTCTTCTCTGCCCCATAATGAGAATTATACCAACTCCGTGAATATATTGGTGGAACGAGAGAACTCACGGCCCGCCTTTCCTCTCCCTCGCCCCATCCGATGGGGAGAGGGTTGGGGTGAGGGGATTTTCTCCATTGGCCCAACCATCATCCGTAGTTGGTATTACTGAGCCCCCGCCGCCCATGTTCCCGGCCACTTGGGGGGGGGCGGACGCTATTCGGCCACGGCCCGATAAAACCGCCGATCGGAGCCGCCCTCGCCATCCGTAATCGACATCATCCCTGATGCCAGAGTGATCGATTGCCGCGCTTCCCAACGCTGAAGATCCGGCGAACTTTCAATGCGATAAGTGGCCCCGGCCGTCCCCTCGATGCGGAACATCACATCCCCGTCCGTCGTCCGCCGGATTTCGCTGAGCGTCGCCGGCGCGGGAACCACCTCGGGTTTCTGGATCGCATCGATCGCCGAGCGGAAGGCCTGGATCGGAAATTGCGTCTGCCCATAGCCCAACTGGCTGTAGACCAGTTCCCACTGCCGGTGCGAGGGCGAATTCGCGACTCCGTTGATAATGGCGAAAATCGGCTGCCCGCTCGACGCGAATCTGGACGCCACCTGCCGATTGAAATCCTCGAGCACGAGTTCCAGCCCCGCCCGGTCGACAAAGGTCTCTGTCTGCGCTTCAGCCCCTGGCTGCAAATTCACCCCGACATGCACGACGGGCAACCCCGCCGGGTTGCCCCCTTGCGTGGCATAGTGGCGATCAATTCCTTCCAGCAATTGCGGGGCCGCCGCCTGGCAGAACGGGCACCACCAGGCGAACCAATCGAGGAATACAATCTTCCCCTCGAAATCGCTCAGCGTCATGGGTTCCCGGGTGGCGCGATCGACCAGGGTGAAGTCCTCGACGATATCTCCCACCCGATAGGTGGCCGCGTGGAGGCTGAAGCCCCCGCCCAGCGCGGTCCCCAGCAAAAGCACTCCGGCGAAATGACGTGTGAATTTCATGGTCGATTAAAAGCGAAAGGAATACGCGATCTGCGCGATGCCCCACTCCCGGTCCCGGTACAGTCCCTGGAAAAACTGCGTGCCGATCCCGAATGGCTCATACCGGGTGAAGTACGGGGCGAGATAGACCTTCAACGCGGACCGGGGCCATAAGTAGCGAAACCCTAGCCCGGCCTGATAAGCGGTCACTCCGGGCGCCGCCGCGGAGAAGAGCGAGTTTTCGATCTCGCCGGTATCCACGTAGTACCGGCCCGATACGGTCAGGATCGCTGCCGGAGTCAGTTCGTAGTCGAGGCTGCCCCCCACATACCAGGCTTCGAATTGCGGATCTTCCTGCGCATACCCGCCCACCGTCCGCCAGACCCACCGTTCTCCCAGCGCCACATTGACCGACCCTTGATACGCATACCGGGCCTCGCGCTCGCTGGTGTGGGTCAGTCTGAACTCGTTCATCACCCGCACCCGGCGCGTCAGCACGTTCTCGCCGGCGATGCTGTAGGAGACCGTGTTCAGATCGTCCCGCCCGCGGCGAACTCCGGCAAAGTCGATTTCGTACCCGGGCGCGATTTCGTCCTGCGCCAGCGTGACATTCGCCTGGAGAAAGCCGGTGGTCGGCCGGTACTCCCACCGCGCGCCGAAGGAAAGATTCTGTCCGTTCGGTTCGGCCTCGCGATACTCCGGGAACACCGCGTACTGCTGGCGGTAATACTCGTTCAGCCAGGCGGACCGGTAATCGCTAAAACCATCGTAGTGGCCCGCCGCCGCCATGAGGGTCAAGGGCTGCCACAATCGATGGCGCCCGCTGAATTGGACGGCGTGCCGCTCTTCGCTCACCTCGGCCGGGACATGAAAAAAATCGAAATCCACCGGCACGAAATCGATCCCGAGGGTGGCATAGGAGTAACTCACCCCCCACTGGTTGGCGGGCCGGGTTTCGCGATACGACAATCCTGACTGCGTCAGCAAGGCGTCGGAAGCGAAGAGTCCTTCCGACTCGATTTCGAGAACGCGTTCGACCGGAGTTTCAGCCGGTTCGGGTGCCGGTTCGGCTCGCCGCTCCGCATCGTTCGCCATTCCAGTGGCCGGCGGCACAGCCGCGGGGTCCAAATCCGCCCCCACGCTCCCCGGTGCCGAATCCGCTGCCAGCGCCGCCACCTGCACGATGCGGTCATCCCGAAACGGATTCCCCCGCAGCAGCCCGGCGCTCGTCCTGCCCTCGCCCAGGCGATCGATGACCTTTCGGATTTTTTCCGCCCCTTCGAAACCGTCGCTTCGATACGCGATCTCGAACGTCGCCGTCCCGTTCTTGCGCCGCGTGCCGTCGATGACGACGATCAATGGAAGACCGCTCCCGCCGTAACGTTCCATCGTCCGGCCGCCGCCGTCGTCGAGCACGAAGGTCAACCCGCTCTTCTTGATATATGCGGCCGTGCGCTCCGGATGATCCTTCTCGACGTTGATCGCCACCACCTGCACCGGCGCCCCCTTCGGGTTGCCGCCCTTCGCCTCGTAATATTTCTGCACCTTGGCCTCCAGCTCGGCCGAAGCCTTCTGGCAGGGCGGGCACCAATACGCGAAGAAGTCCAGCACGACGACTTTGCCGGCGAACGAGGCGAGGGCCACTCGCTCGCCGCCGCGCCAGCGCGGCAGTTCAAAATCGGGGGCCGCCTCCGGCTCGGCGCTGCGCAGCCGGGCCAGAGAGTAGCTGAACAGCATCACGAGAATGAACAGCCGGAGCGGAAAGGGTTGTGCTTTCATGCAGGGAAACCTGGGCGCCTCATCGGCAGGTGGTGCAACCGGCGGCCTGGGCCCCGCCGCTCGTCGCCGTGCCCGCCTCCACCTGCGGGAGCAGGCTGGAGTAGTAATTGAACACGGCGGATTCCGAGAATTGCATGTTCGGCTTGGAGACGAGCCGTTGCTGGTGAACCGGCACTCGGGCGCAACCCGTGGCCAGCCCCCCCCCCAACCCACCCGCCCAAACCGCCAGCAGGGCTCGATGACAAGAGCGATTCATGCCCGTATGTCGGCCCGATGTGCGGAACCTTACAGGCGTCCCGTTCCCTCTCGTCCCCCCCCGCTGACGGTCGGCGCGTTAAGGGGTCGGCGGCCGCCTGCTGGAGCCCGCGTGCTGGGCGCGCTCGACGCCCCTCCGCAGCCAGCGGGCATCGGAAACCTTGGGGCAGCCGCGGGCCTGGGCGGCGGCTTCGGCCAGGCCGGTCAAGCCTGTTCGTTGCCATTCCGGGCCTTTCTACGCGGCTTTTACGGGAAAAGAGCCTCCCCCGCTGCGGCCCCCACACTCAGCCCGCGCGGCCCACCCCTCCACGACTGCCAAACCACCCTCCAACACCTCCGAAAATACGGAGGTTCATATGCCGATGCAGGGCCGCCGAAATGGCGGCGATCCCGAGAAATCCGGAAGCACTCAGACGAACTTTCTTCGCAACGGAAATTTGCGAACACACAACAATCCAATTTAAACGATTAAACTCGCCGACTTCTTCCTCGAACGGCTCCAATTCCTCTGCACCCGATCTTTCAATCGAGGACTATTTCGAGGCCCAGAATCGGAAGACGAATGGCTGTCTGAAATCGATGCCGAATTTGATCTGAGTGCCACCGGATTCTCCGGCTGTTGGAAGCCGCGTAGCAAAAATTACGCGTTGCACGCTGCGCGGCTCTCCTTCCGCCGTAGCTCGTCATGCAAGGCGCTTAGCAAATGTGAGGAGGCGGATGGTTTGTGCAAAAAGGTTTGCACCCCCAGTTCGCGGAGGTTGGCTGTTTTTCTGCGCAGATGTTCCGCGCTGCAAATGCCGGTGCAGGCCAGAATAGGAATGTCGGGCGTCAATTTTTTCGCGGCGCCAGCCAGCGCCACGCCATCCATAAACGGCATATCCAAGTCGGTAACGATGGCTTTCACTTCGCCAATGTGCTGCCTGTATAAACTTATCGCGCCGACGCCGTCATCGGCCACCAACACCCGATAACCGTTTCGTTCCAGAAACTGTTGCGTCACGTTCAGGATCGGCAGTTCGTCATCCGCGAGTAGAATCAATTCGCCGTGTCCGGCGGGAGTTTGCGGGGTTGCCGGCCCGAAGGCGTCGTCGCCGTTCCCGGGCATTGCGGGCAGGTGAATGGTGAAGGTGCTGCCTTGGTTGACCTCGCTGCGCACGTCCACGAAACCGCCGTGGCTTTTTACGATGCCCATTACGGTGGCCAGGCCGAGGCCCGTGCCTTTGCCGGGCTCTTTGGTGGTGAAGAACGGATCAAAAATTTTGTCCGTGATTTCTCGCGGGATGCCATGGCCGGTGTCGGTCAGTTGAATCATCACATACGGTCCGGGTTTGGCATCAGGAACAATGCTGGCGGGTTGTTCGTCCAGTCGCACATTTTCCGCGCAGAGGGCCAGCCTGCCGCCATCGGGCATGGCATCGCGGGCGTTGACGCACAGATTCAGCAACACCTGGTCGAGCTGCGTGGCGTCGGTGCTGACCGGCCAAAGATCTGCGGGCAATTTCAAACTCAATTCGATGTTTTTCGGGAACGTCACCCGAATAAGCTTCGCCATTTCCTCAATGAGTTGTTTGGGATGAACCGATTTTTGCCTCGCCTCGGTGCCCCGTCCGAAGGTCACCAATTTCCTCACCAGATCGGCCCCGCGCTGCGCGCAGGTTTCGATGATGTTGAGGAACTTTTCCATCTTCTCCGGCGTCGATCCCTGTCGCAACAGGGGTGCGGCCATCATGATCGGTGCAAGTATATTGTTCAGGTCGTGCGCAATCCCGCCGGTCAGTGCGCCGATCGTCTCAACGCGTTGCGCGCGAAGAAATGTTTCTTCCGCCTGCTTGCGCTCGGTAATGTCTTCCGCGATCCCGACGATCCGGTGCGAGGCGGGGGTTTCGCCCTCCACCGGAAAGCCGCGGTCCAAAATCCAGCGAACCGAGCCGTCCGGCCGGATGATGCGGTATTCCTCGTTGTATCTGCCGCCCGCCTGTTTGACGTTGACCGCGGCCAGCACGCGCTCACGATCTTCAGGATGAATGGATTCGGTCCAGGCCCGCGGAGTCTTGTAAAGCTCCGAGCAAGGACGTCCCCAGACCTGTTCGTAGCCAGGACTCACGTACAGGACTTGTTTGGTATCCCTGTCGAACATCCAAAAAACCTCGCGAAGGTTCTCGACCATCTGGCGAAAACGCTCCTCGCTATCGTGCAACGTGGCTTCCGCTTGTTTGCGCTCCGTGATATCCACGGCGGAGGCGACCAGTTCAGTCACTCGTCCGCCACCGTCGAACAGCGGGCGCAGGCTGAAATCAATGCTGATGAATTGTCCCTCGGCGATGCGAACGCTCGTGTCGAAGCGCACGCTTTCGCCGTGAGCGGCGCGGCGCACCGCGGCTCGAAGCTGTTGCTGAGCCTCCGGCGAAAAGGACCACCAATAGGTTTCGGCGAACGGTTTCCCGATGACGTCTTCGCGTTGCAATCCCGCGGCCTCCAACGGCGAGCGGTTGGCTTCGAGCAGAACACCTTTCGTCGAAACCAGGCCCACGAAGGCAAACACGTTGTCCAGAACTTGCTGTAATCGCTGACCGCCTTCCCCGGGTGTCCATGCAAATTCCAGATGCTGGTCTCCGTCGGAATCATTCGCTCGCTCTAGTTCTTGGCAGGTCATTTTTTCTCTTTCAGAATATCGTTCTTTCAACTTTGCATATTCGATGCGGGCTTAAATAGCTTACGCGGTGCCAGGGATAGAATTGGGACGAAACTGTTTCTACTGAGGACTTTCCACAGCACTGCAACAGCAGCCAACTGCGACATTATGGGACACTGTGGCGCAGCCAATTCATATTAGGGGTCATTGTGGCGCAGTTTAAAGAAGTCTATCACCGATAAAACGAGGGAAAAACCGGTGATTTATTAATGCGCTCCATGGGGAGCTGATCGAAGGACATTCGAGCAAATATTGGGTGGGCAGTGAACTCACGGAACGAATGATTTCCATGAGTGTCACACGCCCATTGACTCGAACCCCTTTCCCAGACACCGATGTTGATAAAATAGAAAAGCGGTGCAATCTTATTGGCCGGAACAAAATGTAGACTAACCGCCATGAACACGCCGCCGCTCCTATCCTCGGATCTCCGTGCGGATACTGCTATCTTGCAGCGCGCTTTCCGCGAATCGCTGAATCATCCCACCGGCCGTCTTTCGGGCGCCGTGGCCGTCTGCCAAGACCCTGTACCGTTCGGGGCGCCTCGCCCGCATACTGATACCAACTCCTTGAATACGTTGGTGGAACGAGAGAACCCATGGTCCGCTTTTCCTCTCCCTCGCCCCATCCGATGGGGAGAGGGTTGGGGTGAGGGGATTTTCTCCATTTGCCCAACCATCATCCGGAGTTGGTATGACTTCGAAAGCGCAGGCGTCTCCGTGGATTCTGGATGCATTTCCCCTGGCAGCTTGCCGGACCATCTTGCCGCTATCTCGCCCCGGAACCCGGCGTTCACACTTTCTCGGTTCTCTGGTTTCAGCCACCCACCGGCTCCTGCGTTTGACCCTGAAACGACCCTGAAACGACCCTGAAACGACCCTGAAACGAGCTTGAAACGCTTGAAACGTTTCAACGAAATTTCAAAGTCGACATCGATTTATCAACGACTTACGCAAATGGGATGCTCGAAAAATGAAAAAACCTGAAAAACCTGAAACGCCACCCATGAAAACCACCCCTTCGCCAGCGCTGGTGCAGCGATTTTGGGTCGGACAGCCGCCCCGGCTGTCCGCCGTGCGCCAGCACTTCGGGCGCCTCGCCCGAACGATTCCAACAAACCGCCCAGGATTCTCCCGTGAACGACCTCTTCTCTGCCCCAAAATGAGAACTGCACCCGCCGGTGCGCTCCGGGTTGCCGGGCGGAAATGGAACGAGTAACTTGCGACCGTATTTCGACCTGCGAACATGATCACGCTGCACAATTCCTCTGCCGGGCGATTTATCGGAACCTGCCTCGTCGCCTTCAGCCTTCTGGGCGCGGCCAGCGTCGCCGCCGAGCCCGATGCCAATGGGTCGCTCAAGCATGAAGTGCTGCGCAGCCTGGATCGCGGGAAGGACTGGTTGATCCGCCACCAGGACCCCAAGGGCTTCTGGATTACTGCGGAACATCCCGCCACGACGGCGCTGACCTTGGTCGCGTTGCAAGCGGGCGAGCCCGATCCGGACGCGCGTCCCGCCATCGAAGCGGGCTACCGATTCATTTTGAGCTGCACGCAGCCGGATGGTTCGTTCCAGAATGGCAAGGGGCTGGCCAATTATAATACCGCGCTCTGCCTGCTGGCCTTGAGCGCCGCCCCGGATGCGGCGAAGCAGCCTGAGTTCAAGGCGGCCGCGCTGAAGGCTCGGGCCTTTCTCATCGCCTCGCAGGTCGACCTCGGCGAAAAAGGACGGACGGACGACGCCATGGACGGCGGCATCGGCTACGGCAGCAAATACCAGCACTCGGACATGGGAAATACGTTGTCCGCCCTGGAGGCGCTTTACTATTCCAAGCGGTTCACCGCCGATGCGCCGGGGGCGCCGCAGCTCAATTATGCGGCGGCGATCAGTTTTTTGCAGAATTGCCAGAATCTCCCATCGCACAACCAACAAGCCTGGGTCACGGGTGATCCGCAAAACCAGGGGGGGTTCATCTACTACCCGGGCCATTCGATGGCGGGGACGACCAACCTCGCGAACGGCCGCGTGGCGCTGCGCTCCTACGGCAGCATCAGCTATGGGGGGATGCTGAGTTATATTTACGCCGGGCTGCAGAAGGAAGATCCGCGGGTCGCCGCCGTGGTCGATTGGCTCGGAAAGAACTACACGCTGGAGGAGAACCCGGGCATGGGGCCGCAAGGGCTCTTCTTCTACTTCCACACTCTTTCCAAGGCGTTGAGCATCAGCGGGTTAGATCGGTTGGAAACCTCGGCGGGAGGAGTGAACTGGCGCGAACATCTCGCCTTGAAATTGATGAACCTGCAAAAGGCCGATGGCTCTTGGGTTAACGATAACGCTCGTTGGTGGGAGAAGGAAACCCCCTTGGTGACCAGCTATTCGGTGCTGGCGCTGCAACGCATCGCTGCCGGGCTGTAAACGTCGCGCCACTGCGGCAGGGTGGGGCGGGATCGTCGAAATAGAGGGGGGGCAGCTCCTCACGCCCGTTCCGTCGCACTTGCGGGCGGAGTGGCGCGGGTGTTTCATCGCGGCATGTTCCTGCGATGCTTCGGGTTGGTCGTTGTTGCGCTTTCGTTAGCCGCCGTCCGTGCCGACGGGCCGGGCGACAACGCCGCGGAGAAAGTGCGGCCGGTCCCGCCGCCGGGCCTTGAGGTGCCGGCGGAAGTCCGGCGCGAACTCGAAACGGGCCTCGCCCAGCTCGGCGGGCGGATCGCGGCGCTGGAGTCCGCCTTGGCCAAAAAACCCGCCCTCAAGACGCTGGTGCCGGATGTGGAGATTTTCCACAAGGCGGTGCGGGTGGCGCTCGATCACGGAGAGTTTTTCTCGACGAACGAATTCGCCGCCGCGCGGGAATTGATCGAGAAAGGAATAGCCCGCGCCGCCGAACTGGAACGCGGCGAGCCCTCCTGGCCGAAATCGACCGGGCTCGTCGTGCGCGCCTACCGCTCGAAGATCGATGGCTCGGTGCAGCCGTACGGGCTGGTCGTGCCGGCGGGCGTGGCCTTCGCGCCGGAAATGCCCCGCCGCCTCGATGCCTGGTTCCACGGCCGCGACGAAAAGCTGAGCGAGCTGAATTTCCTGCGCGGCCGGCTCAATTCGCCCGGTGAATTCGTGCCGCCGAATTCCATCGTGCTGCACCTGTACGGCCGCTATTGCAACGCGAACAAATTCGCCGGGGAAATCGACCTTTTCGAAGCGCTGGACGACGTAAAGGCCCGCTACGCCGTCGATGAAGACCGCCTCGTCGTGCGCGGCTTTTCGATGGGCGGCGCCGCCTGCTGGCAGTTCGCCACGCACTACGCGGGCCTCTGGGCTGCAGCCGCGCCGGGCGCCGGCTTCTCGGAAACCCGGGAGTTTCTGCGCGTCTTCCAGAACGAGCCGGTGGCTCCGGCGTGGTGGGAGCAAAAGCTTTGGCATTGGTACGACGCCACCGACTACGCGCTCAATCTCTTCAACTGCCCGACCGTGGCCTACAGCGGCGAGATCGACAAACAAAAGCAGGCCGCCGACATCATGGCCAGGGCGCTTGAGGAAGAAGGTCTGGAGTTGACCCACATTATCGGCCCGCAAACCGGGCACAAATATCACCCCGAAGCGAAGCGCGAAATCGACCGCCGCGTCGACTCGATCGTCCGCCGCGGCCGCGATCCGATGCCGCTGCGCGTGCGGTTCACGACCTGGACGCTCCGCTACAACCGCATGCATTGGGTGACGGTGGATCAATTGGGCGAGCACTGGGAACGTGCCCGCGTGGATGCTCTCGTTGAGGATGAGGAGACCGTTACCATCGATACCGACAATGTGGATGCGATCACCCTCGACATGCCGGCCGGGCATTGTCCGCTGAATGCCGGCCAGGTGCCCACCGTCATGCTGGACGGTGCGGAGTTGTCAGGTCCGCCCGTGGGGACGGACCGCTCCTGGATCGCACGGTTCCAAAAAGTCCGGGGCGAATGGCAGCCGCGCCCGGGCCGGGCTGAGGCCGGCCTCCGCAAGCGCCACGGTTTGCAAGGCCCCATCGACGATGCTTTCATGGACAGCTTCATCATGGTCGCCCCCTCCGGCGAACCGCTGAATGCCAAAGCCGGAGCCTGGGCCGCCGCCGAGCAGAAGCACGCCATCGACCACTGGCGCAAACAATTCCGCGGCGATGCCCGCGTGGTCCGCGACACCGAACTGTTGGAAGGTGATTTGCCCGATGCCAATCTCGTCCTCTGGGGCGACCCTCGCAGCAACAAGCTCCTTGCCAAAATCATCGACCGGCTTCCCCTCCGCTGGAGCGCCGATGGCCTGATGGTGGACGGCAAGTCCTTCGACTCCGGCCACCACGTCCCGGCGCTGATTTTCCCCAATCCGCTCAAGCCGAATCGCTACGTCGTCCTCAACAGCGGCTTCACCTTCCGCGAGTACGACTACCTGAACAACGCGCGCCAGATCGCCAAACTGCCCGATTGGGCCGTCATCGACATCGCCAAACCCGTCACCGCCCGCTCCCCCGGCGAAATCGTCCACGCCGGTTTCTTCGACGAAGCATGGAAGTACAAACCCGCGCCCGCATCGGCGCGCTGAGTCCGCCTGGTTACGCCAGCGCCGTTTGCCCACACACTTCAAGGAACTCCGCCAGCGCCTTGCTTTTTCGCTGCGGATTCCACGCCAGGAATAGTTCCACCGATAACGGTTGCCGCAGCGTCCGAAACACGACGCCGCGGTGCGGCAGCGCGCTCAGTGATTCCGGCAGCAGCGCCACGCCGCAATTCGCGGCCACCAACCCCAGCAGCGTGTGCCCGCGTTCGGAAGTCTGCACCACTCGCGGCTTAAATCCGGCCCCGGCGCACGCATCCATCATCGTGCGCAGCGCTCCCGGAAAAGCCTCCTCGGCTATCGCGAGGAACAAGTCCTGCCGCAGCGCACTCAAGTCCACCGTGCGCCGCTTGGCTTGTGGATGCATCTCCGGCAGCACCGCCATGAACCGCGTCGTGCCGATCCTTTGCTTGGCCAGCCCGGCGGCGTCCGCCTCGTCGGCCAGCCCGATGAACCCGGCGTCGATGGTGCCGCGCTTCAGTGCCGCCGCCTGCTCCGTCGCGGAGAGGTCGAGCAGGTTCACGGCGACGTCTGGGGCGGCGATGCGAAAGCGTTGAATACGTTCTGGAGCCAGCGTGTGAAAGAGGCCCCACACATAGCCAATCCGGAGGCGTTGAGCGGCTTTTGCGCTCTGCGCTCGTGCCGTCTCCATCGCCGTCCGCGATTGATCCAGCACCGCCTCTGCCTGCGCGAGAAATGTTCGGCCTCCCTCGGTGAGTTGCACATGATGCTGATCGCGTTCCAGCAATCGCACCCCCAGTTCCTCCTCCAGATTGCGAATCTGCCGGCTCAGGGCGGGCTGCGCCACGCGCAACGTCTGCGCCGCCCGCGTGAAGTTCAAGTGGCGGGCGGCCTCCACGAAGTAACGAAGCTGGCGCAGTTCCATCCCGCCGCACGATAACAAAGCGGCATCGCCGCGCGAACAAAGAAGTATTGGGCAGTCCGCTCCGCCGCATGGTAAAGCAACGGGAATGAATTGGGACGCTTGCTTCAGTCAGGCCGCGCTGCGCGCGCGCCGCAGCACGGTGCGTGAATTTCTGAAGCTCACGCGCCGGCCGGGGTGCATCTCATTCGCGGGTGGATTGCCCGCGCCGGAATTGTTTCCGGTGCAGGGCGTCCGCGAAGCCACCGAGCGGGTCTTGGCTGAGCATCCCGCCGCCGCGCTGCAATACGGTGAGTCCGAAGGTCTTTCGGAGCTGCGCGACGCCATCGCGGCCCGCTATCCGGGCACAGGATGCACGGCGGAAAATGTCCTCATCACGAGCGGCGCGCAGCAAGGGCTCGACCTCGTCGGACGGTTGCTGCTTGAGCCGGGCTCGCTCGCCTGGGTGCAGAATCCGACCTACCTCGCCTGCCTGCTCGCCTGGAGCAGCCACGGCGCGCGCTTCGCCACCTGGGATCAACCTGGGCGGCAAGCGACCGTCGCCGAATCAGACCGCGCCAAAGTGCTTTACGTCATACCCAACTTTCAAAACCCCACCGGCTCAACCCTCACCCCGCCTGAACGCGAGCAAGTCCTTTCCCTCGCCGCCCGCACCCACACGCCCATCCTGGAAGACGATCCCTACGGCGAACTCCGCTTCGAGGGCGAACCGCTGCCCTCACTCGTTCAACTCGATCCCCGGCGTGTCATCCATTCGAACACCTTCTCCAAAGTCCTCGCTCCCGGCTTGCGCATCGGCTGGCTCCTCGCGCCCGTGCCGGTCATCGAACGCCTCGTGCGGCTCAAGCAAGGCATGGACCTCCACACCAGCACCTTCACCCAATGGATCACCCTGGAATTGCTGAAAGCCGGCACGCTCGAACGCCAAATTCCGAAACTTCGGGAAGCCTATCGTCAACGCCGCGATGCCATGCTCGAAGCCCTCGCCCGCGAATTCCCAACTGGCTGCCGCTGGACCCAGCCCGCCGGCGGCCTCTTCATTTTCGTTACCCTGCCCGAAGGCCTGCGCGCCGCCGATCTCATCCCTGCCGCCCTCGAAGCGGGCGTCGCCTTCGTCCCCGGCGACGACTTCCACATCGACGGCACCGGCGCCAACACCCTCCGCCTCAACTTCTCCCACTCCACCTCCGCCCAAATCGCCGAAGGCATCGGACGGCTTGGAGCGATTATCCAAAGCCAATGGCGCGAACGAGAGGAAACAATTGATCGGAAAGGCGCGAATCGGCTCGCCACGCCATAACCCATGAGATGGTTCAAAGGCGATTCCAGCCGTTACATTCGATCATGCGTTGAACGATCAAGCGACGGCGGGCCACGCATACAACTCCCCGACGGGCTCCGAGGTCCGTGATGCGCACGGCATGGATCAGGTCGCACTTGAGAAGGGTCTCCCAGTCCAGGCCATCCGCCGAATCCAGCAAAACCTCCGTGGCATCAGGCAACCGCTGAGCGCGATGGGATGTGCCCAGTAGCACGCTCACCCAAGGTTTTCGAGCAGTTCGCTCGGGACTCGAAATAACAACCGCTGGATGCACGCCAGCTTCGGGGAAATCGTAGCTAAAGATTTCCCAAGGCTTCACAGATCATCCAATTTCCATCCAGCTAGCTTCGCACGGCTGGCCCTCACCGCCGCCGCTTCGACTTGCTCCCACGCCGCTTCCTTCTTCCGATAAAGCCGCCGCCGGACGGCCGCAGCGAGAGGAGCGGGCGTCAAATAGCTACCCTTAGAATCAGAGATTTGTGACCGTCTCGGGGACGGGACAAGCACGACGGTCCCATTCGCGCGGCGCACGACCTTGAAGCAATCGCCAGCGTGGAGTTTCGCAGCGAGGCCACTACTCTTGGAGACGATAATCTCCTTTCGATTTTGGCGAATCGCAACCATGACAGAAGGAACGTGGACTAACGAACGCCCACTGACAATTCGTTTTGCCGTCTGGTTCCTTCACTTTGCCCCCGGCGACATCATCTTGCGGTTCACCATCAGGGCCATGCGGTTGCCGCTCACGACCTTTCCGCGAAAGTCCTCGAACTTCGCGATGTCTTCCGCGCTCAGGAATCCCCCCGCATGGGCGATGGAACGCCCGTAAACGTCGTCCAGCATCTTGAGATTCTTCTCCGCCTCCGCTTCGGACGCGAAATTCCGAAAATTCAGCGTCGGCACCAATTGGTAATCGGCCGGCAACCCGGCCTTCGCCAGCGCCTGCTCCGTCTCCTTCAGAATCACGTCGTAAAGCTGCCGCGCCTTGCTGTCCTTCTCCGCCTTCTCTCCCGAGAGCGTCTCCTTGAACTGCTCGGCGGTAATGTTCGCTCCCAGCCGCTTGGTGTACTCCTGATATTGCGAGAGCCCTTCCGGCCCGAGCAGCTCCTGCACCTTCTCCTGCATGGCCGCCTCCTGCCCCGCGAAGATCGTCTCCATCGCCGCCGGCGAAATGCCGTCGCGCAGCACCGCCGTGATGTGATCGATGTTCTCCATCACGTTATCGGTCAGCAAATCGTTCAGCTTTTCCCTTTGTTCCTCCGGCAGATTCAAGCGCTTCGCGAAATCCTTGTAGATCATCGTCATGCCCATCTTCTGCTGGTCGCGAATCACCTTGAACATGGCTGGATCGGACTGGATGCCGCTCAGCGGGCTGGGGCCATTGGTGCGCGTCCGTTCGCTGGCCAGGTCCTCTTTCAGCCGCGACACTTCCCCACGCAGCCGCAGAACTTCGAGCGATGGGCTGTTCGTATTCGCTGCCGGAAAGGTGCGCACCTCGGCCTGGTTATGCTTCGCATTCTCTTCCGCGAGTTCGTCCGCCCGCGACGTCTGCTGCCGCAGCGCCTCGCGCGCCTCCGTGAGTTGAGTCTGGGCCTGGTGCTGCATCACCCACGGAATCGCGACGCCCGTGGCGATGGCGGCCGTGATGATGCCGACTTTCAGTTTGGTCATGCTCATAATCTGTAGAATGGTTAAAGTAGTGCCCGAGCTTCCGGCCGCGCTGGCCAGCGCCAAAGCCGAAATACTGGTGGCCAGCCCGACCGGAGCAGCTAGCACCGCGTGCGTGGCGAGGGTGGTGGCCAGGGCCGTGCCGGAAAGAGCGACCCCGCGCCGTTGCAACAGGCCATGGAGTTTTCCCAGCGCCCGATCCACCCGCTTCCGCGCCGCCTCTTCGGAACTGCCCAGGGCTTCGCCCACGCCGCGGAAGTCACGCTGTTCGAAGTACCGAAGCAGGATGGCGTCGCGATCCTCCGCGCCGAGCTGGTTGATCGCGTCATCCAGGATCGGCTTGAGCGACGCAAGGTTCGCGGCGGAATGATCTTCCTGAGCGTTCATTTCGAGAGCCTGTTGTTCCCGCGCCTGGCGGCGGCGTTCGGTGCGCAATAACTTGCTGGCCACGAAGCACGTATGCCGGTGCAGCCACCCGCCGATCATCACCTCGCGCCCCAACTTGCGCGACATGCGGGAGAGATCGGCAAAGACGGTCTGCGTGACATCCTCCGCCAGATGCCTGTCCCCATTCACGAGGCGCACCGCGGCGGAATGGACCATATCCACATAGCGCGATACCAGTTCCCGAAAGGCGGATTCGGAACCCGTGGCCGCATGCTCCGCGAGCAGTTGATGCGCATCGGTCATCGTCAATCACCAATAAAGACCCGCCGCCCACCCAAAGCGGACAAAATTTTTCCGGATCAATTCCCCCGCGCACGCAGAATGAGCATTCTGAACGATTGACCAGTCTAACCAGTTGAAAATGACCACTGCACTCTTTTCCGCTACTCGCCTCTGGAGTAAGCATAAATCCATGCAGGTGATCGTCGCCATCCTCGGATTGTTTGCGCTTCGCCTATGCGCCCAAGGTGCGGAACCGAGCGACTGGGAGAGTCTGATGGCTCACAAGGCTTCGGAGCGGGAACTGCGGTCGGCACCGACGATTACCGTTCACGGCACTAACCGGAAGGAAATTACCCTTCGGGTCGAGAATCGCACGGGGATCGACCTGGTGTTCCGTGCTTATGCTTACGGCACAAAGAAGACACCACAAACATTCTACAAGGAGAAGCGTGATGGAAAGTGGGTGGCGAGCTCGTGGGACTGGTGCGGCACGGGGCTGCAGAAGCATATCGTCAAGAACCAGACCACCATCACCGTTGAGGTTCACCAGACCGACACTCCTGTTCAGATTTTCACAGTGTTTCGCAACGCCCATGACCCAAAGGAATTTAGCCTGATAAAACTCTACGAGTGGGACTTCCGCTAACCCGCGCTGCCCGGAAGAGCGGGGTCTCGCGAGGGCATTAAGCAAAAGTATGCGCGTGTTGATTCAGTTCTTGCCTGCCTCGCGCAAACGGGAACACTCGCGCAAACCAGACGAACTTTGTTCCCTGATCGAGAATTGCTCGTGGGGCCTTACCTTGAGCTCTTCGCGCGTACCCGTCGAGAAGGGTGGACCATGTAGGGTAACGAGGCGCCCGAAAGAACCAAAGAATTTGCGGGACCAAATTATGGGAGAGCGTATTCCGGCGGAGATGACGATCTCGAAGGCCTTTCTCAAATGCGTTTGTTCGACCGCTCTCGGGAAGGTACCGGCCCTTTCTCAAAAATTGCCTAACACACCGCAGCGTTGCAAGTATCAATCTACACGTTAATCGAAAATCCCAAAAGTAGTTTGACATCTAACCCGCTAGACGCCACATTATTTCCGTCACGATAAAAAATAAAAACTTTGTGACATGATCCGCCTTCGGATCGACCGCGCCAGAGCGTCGGACATTGGAATGTCCCCTCCTGCGCGGTCGGGTCGAAGGCATAACAACGAAAGCACTGTTATGACCGCACCCATTGGCTTCACCCCCTCCGTTTCCACCACCGTCCCACCGCGCTCCGTTGCCTGTGGCCGTGCGCCAGCACCCTTCGACACCCTCACCGTCCCCCAATTCGACCAACTCCGCGACAAACTCCTCACCACCCGCCTCGAAACCCTCCAGGACTGG
>CAYZKY010000064.1:0-31892 GCA_964478815.1 uncultured Verrucomicrobiota bacterium | reverse complement strand
GCGTTCTGTCATACCCCCAATGCCAGAACTGACCGCCACTTCCGATCGCACCCTCAGGCACCCGCGCGCTTGCGCCGCCGCCAGCGCCGGGCCCAGCTTGTCGTTCAACACGGAGTTTTTCGCCAGCCCCACGCCATAATAAACCCCCTCCGGCCTTTCGCACCAGGCCAGGATCTCTTCCCGGCAAAAGCCGCTGTCGGCCCGCACGATGATCCGGGCCTTCCGGCACCGTTGCCGAAGGGCGGGCACGATCTTCTCCAACGCCGCCGCCGCGCCGTCCGCGCCGTCCTTCTCCCCGCCGCGCACTTGCGCCCAGAGCGGGATGTCGCCCACAAAGGCGTAGAGCGGCAGATAAACATGCTCGTCATAGTACGCCCGGAAATGCCGCCCTTCCTGCATCCCATGCAGCCGGTGGCCCATCGCGTCCAGGTCCACCACGATCTCTGCGGCGTGCTTGGGCAGGCCGCGCACCCCCAGGTGCAGCAGGCAGGCTTCGATCTGTTCGGGATCATGCCTCAGCTTGTGGCCGCGCGTGCGCTTGTTGTTGGACAGCTCCAGCCGGTTGAGCGTGCTGGCCCCGCCAGCGCGATGCCCCGATGGGCGGGATGGAAGCGGTCCTTTCCCAACGGGTCGGCTTTGTCGCAGGCGGCGGCCAGCAACGGATCCAGCCGCAGGCGCGCGTGATCGTTGAGGTCTTCCTAACCCAGGGCCAGCCCGTACAGGCGCTGGGCCAGGAGTTGTTCCACGGAATGGTCCACATACGCCTGCGGGCGCGCATCGTGGAAGCACCGGGCCAAGGCTCGCGTCAGGCCCAGGCCCGCATCGACCTGGCGCAGGAGCAGCGCGCCGCCATCGCTGGAGAGTGTCCCGCCGGAAAAATCCGCGACCACTTTGCGCGAACCCAAGTCTTGAAAGAGCAGCGGTTGGTCCTCACACTTTGTCGCAGAAGAAGCGGTGTTGAGCAGTTTCATTGGGCTGAGTGATATCAAGCCTTCTGACGCCTTCGCCGCTTCTTTCTTCAATCCCCCTATGAAATATCCGGGCTAGACGCGGGCGAAGTCGATAAACCCGCGGTCGGGATTCACCGCCACGAGGCGGACCTGGAGCACATCGCCGACATCGAGACCTTGCTCGCCCCGGACGACTTTCCCTTCGACGGGTGGATCGAAGAGCCGCACCCAGGTGCCCTTCCAGGACGAGCCGGTGATCCGGCCTTCGAAGACATCCCCAATTCGCCCGGCCACCGCCGCGGCACCGACAATCTTGCGGACCCTGCGCTCCAGCTTCCGGGCCATATCTTCCCGTTCGGTGCAGCGACTGGCGATAGCCATGAGCTCTTCCTTCGAATACGGACTGGGCTTGTCGGCCAAAGTAGCGAGCAGGAGCCGCTGCAGGACAAGGTCCGAGAACCGGCGGTTCGGCGCCGTCGAGTGGCTGTAGTCCGCCAATGCGAGTCCGAAATGGCTGCTCTGCGGGCCGCCCGGATACTCGACCCGATAACTCCCGGGACCGAGCAGCTTGACGATCGACAGCGAAAGTTCGGCGAATCCTCCGGGGTCCGCCGCTCGGCGCGCATCGAGGAAATCGGCCAGCGGCTTCGGTTCCGGTTTCTCCGGCAGCCGGACGTTGAAGCGCGCGGCGATCTCGCGAATGCGGTCCCAGCGGCGCGGTGCATCGACCACGCGCTCGATAATCGGCCAGCCCCGCCGCTTCAGGAATTCGGCGGCTTCGACATTGGCGGCCACCATGAAGCTTTCGATCAAGTCCCGCGCTTCGTGATGGCGCGATTGCTGGAGGGAAGCGCGGCCGTCGCGCGCGACGAGACGGGGCTCGTAGGATGAGAACGTAAGCGCGCCCATGCGCTTGCGCAGGGCCTTGAGGCGGCGGGAAGCCTCGCGCTGCAACTCGAGCTGTTCGCGAAAATCGGCCCGGACGGCCTGGCCCGAGCCGGCCCACGCGTCGGCGAGCGCATCGTACGCGAAGCGCGCCTGATTGCGCACCTGAGCCCGAAAGACATGGGCATCGTGAACCTCCCCGTCCGGTTCGATCTGCATTTCGATGACCACCGCCAGCCGGTCTTCGCCCGGCAGCAGGGAGGTGCGCCCGGTCGAAAGTTCGCACGGCAGGAGATGGAACGTCACCGCGCCGGCGTAGATCGAGACGGTATTCTGCCGAGCGCGCTGATCGATGGCCCGGCCCCGGCGGACGAACGTGGCGACATCGGCGATCCCGAGCATCAACCGGATGCAGCCGTTGGCGCTGCGTTCGGCAAATTCGATCTGGTCGAGGTCGCGCGAATCTTCGTTGTCGATGGAGGACCAGGGCAATTGCCGGAGATCTTGCACCTCTTTCAGTGACGGTTCCCGGCCCACCGTCTCGCGCACATCTTCCTGGACGGCCTCGGAGAAATCGGGGTCGAATCCGGCCTGCACCAGCGCGCGCCGGGCGCTCGAGGGAAGCTGGGTCAAATCGCAACTATCCATAATCGGCAACCCGGTTTTACTGGCTCGTTTGCGCGAGTTTCTCGGTCGCGACAGGCGGCTCGAAAGCACGAATCGGCTTGCCCGTGGCGCCATCCCACACGCGCAGCAACCCTTCCTGGTTGCCGGCGATGATCCGCTGGCCGTCCGGCGTCGCGGCCGCGCTGCTGAGAAATCCGGCGGCGCCCTCGAAGGTCCGCATATTGTTATTTCCGTCGTCGCGAATCAGCCGGAGTTGCGCCTCGCCGGTGCTGACCAGCGCCTCGGAACTGGCATCGAGAAACTGCACCGAGGTCACTTCCTTGCCGAACCCGTCGATGGTCTTGCGCTGTTCCCCGGTTTGCGTGTTCCAAATCTTGACCACCTTGTCCGCGCCCGCCGAGGCGAGCGTGCGTCCGTCGCGCTTCCAACTCACGCCCAGCACATGATGCGTGTGGCCCTCGAACGCGCGCACGAGCTTGCCGGTCTCGATGTCGAAAACCTTGGCGAACTTGTCGGCCCCGCCCGAAGCCAGCCACTTCTGATCGAAGGAGAACGCCAGCGCATAGACCGTATCGCTGTGGGGATCGGTGAATCCGCGGATCAGCGACCCATCGGCGGGATTCCACAATTTGATCTCGCCGCTGCGCGTCGGCTGCCCGCCCCCGCTGGCCAGGATTTTCCCATCCCCGCTGAACGCCAGTGCCAGGACGCGGTCTTCGATGGGGCTTTGGCCGTCCTCGCGGCCGATGGAACGTTCGAAGCGCCAGACGGGCTGGCTATCCCAGAGCGAGGCTTTGGCGCCCACGGCGATGAAACGGGACGGAGCCAGGAAAAGAAGAGCGGCGGCCGGCTCGGCGGCAACGTTTTCGAGGGGCTGGCCGGAATCGGCATTCCAGATTTGAAGATCGCCTCCTTCGGCAGAGGTCAGGAGAAGTCGGTTATCCGGGCTGAAGGCAACCACGCGGAAGTTGGGCCGTTTCTCCTCCTCGACTTTGGCAGCGGCGGCGCGGCGGTTCTCCGCCAGCGTGAGCGCCTCGGCCGCGGCCTGGGAGGCCGCGCGGGCCGTCTTCAGCACTTCCTCGCTTTTCTGGGCGATCCGCGCCGCAAACTCGGCATTGTCCTTAGCTTTCCCCTGATCGGTCCTCGCTTTCTGAAGCACCTTGTCGGCTTCGGCGAATTCTTTTTCGGTTTTTTGGGCGGTTTCGCTCGATTCCTTCTGGCGCGTGGCGGCTTCGGCCAAAGCCTTTTCGCTGGCGGTTTTGGTCTCGGCGTTCTGTGGCGCCAGCGCTTCGAGTTCCTTCACCGCGCGCTCCGCCGCCGCCCGCGCGGCCGTGGCGGCTTCCAGCCTGGATTTCGCCTGCCCAAAATCTTCTGATGCCCGTTCCGCCGCGGCGCGCTTCTCGGCTTGATCGGGAGCGGCTTTCGCTTCCGCCGCCGCGTCCAGCAACCGCTGATAGGCGGCGTCCTTCGCGGGCTGAAGCGTGCCGAGCACGAACTGGGATTGCGTGGCGGTGTCGCGCGCCGTCTGCAACTGGCCGGCCGCCAGCTCGGCGAGCTTCGCGGCCGCATCCTTGTTTTGCGTCGCGAGTTTCAGGCCCCCGTCCGCCGCCGCGAGCTGGCCCTTCGCGGCGTCGCGCGCCTGGGTCGCTTGTTTGGCGATGGCATCCTTGGCGGCAACCTCGGCGTCCGCCGCCGTCTTGGCCTCGTTCGCTTTCTTCGAAGCCTCGCCATCGGTGGCATGCTGTTTCTGCGCGGCGTCGACCGTCGATTGGTGATAACCGATCTCCGCTTTAGCGAACGCCAGAGTCCGGCTCGCCCGTGCCAGATCGTCCTGCCCGCGGCGGTCGCCCTTGAACTCCGCCACGAGCTTGCCGCTCTCGGCTTCCCAAAGCTTTCCCGCCCCACCGTTGCCGAGAGAGGCGATCCGCTGCCCGTCCGGTCTGAAAGTCGCGACGGTGACCGGAGAGCCATGATCGAACTGGCGGACTTGCTCCCACTTCTCCGTGTCCCAAAAACGAACCGAACCATCCGCGCTGGCGGAGAGGAGGACGGGCTTGCTGGGATGAGGCTCAAGTGAACGAATCGCGCCGGTATGGCCTGTCAGCTCCCGGACTGGCGCAGCGTTCGTGGCCGCCAGAGGGAAATCCCAAATATGAATCACGCCGTTCGTGCCTCCCGCGGCCAGCCCCTTGCCGCCGGGCAGCCAGCCCACCGCGCTGGCCTGGAACTCGGCCTTGAAGGCAGATCGCCATTCGGGCGCAGCCCAGACCTCGATCGCTTTGCCTTCGAGGATGCCGGCGAGCTGAGTCCCATCCGGCGAGAATGTCAGCGTGCGAATGGACCCGGAGCTGGGAGCGATCTCGCGGAGTTTTTGGCCGGTGGCGTTCCAGAGTTCCACTCCGCGTTCCGCAAAACCGAACGCAAGCGTTTGCCGGTCGGCGCTGATCGCCGCCACGCGAACCTCGGCCGGAATATTCCAGGTTTCAGCAGGGGCCAAAGGTTCGCGGCGCCAGAGATTGATCGAGCGATAGCCGCCAGAAGCCAGCCGCCCGCCCGCCGGATCGAAGGCGAGCGATTGCACGACATCCCGATGCATCGCGTCGGCGGGGCCGGTCAGCCGTCCGACCGGGAGGCCAAGCGCAAGATCGTATAGATCGATCTGGTTCCCCCGTCCGCAGGCGGCGAAGCGCCCGTCTTCCGTGAGCGCAACCGTGTTGATGGCGACGAGTGTCGCCGGCAACGGCCGCCATTGCAGCGGCGGACGCGCGGCAGAGACCATGCCGGTGGCCCCCTGGTCGATCCACAGTTTGAGCAGCCCCAACTGCTCCGAAGTAAAATTCTTCGCGCCTACCTTGTTTTCGGAGGGCGGCATGACCGGATCGGCCAGGTGAGCCGCCACCTTTACAAGCAGGCTCTCCTCTCCCTTGCCGGGCACCACCGCGGGCCCGCTCTCCCCCCCCTTGAGCAACTGCGCGGGCGTTTCGAGCGCCAGCCCGGCCTTGGGCTTCGCGGCGTTGTGGCAAGCCTGGCAATTGTCCCGCAGCATCGGGAGAATTTCCGTTTCGAAGGCGACCGGCGCGGAGCGGCTGATCGTAGCCACGGGAATCGCTGTTGCGGCCCAGGCGGCCGCGCCGCTCAATAGAAAGCCCGCAGCCACCAACCCTCGCTGGAGTCGAATCGATCCGCGCGGAGTCCCGCGATTCAGTGCGTCCGGCATGAGCCTTATCCTCCGGCCCGCGCGCGCCGGTGGCAAGTGAAACTCCCGGCTGGCAAAGCAAGGTTGGACACGCGTTCCGACCTGGCGGTCAAAGACGGATCCTGATTACCTGGGCCAGGCTCGTGAATGGTTAGCCCAGCGCTTTTCCTTTTCACCGCGGGCGAATTCCGCTAAGGAAACCCTGTGTATCTGGAATACTACGGATTGACCGAACCTCCGTTCGACATCACTCCGAACCCGCGCTTTCTTTTCTTTACCGCGAAGCATCGCGAAGCGTTCAATCACCTGCTGTACGGCATCCGGGAGCGCAAAGGCTTCGTGCAGCTCACCGGCGAAGTGGGCGCCGGAAAGACCACGCTCTGCCGCTCGATGCTCGACCAGCTCGGCAGCAACTTCGAGACGGCGCTCATCATCAATCCCGTCCTCGATTCGGATCAGTTGATGAAGGCCATCGCGATGGAGTTCGGCCTGATGGTCAAAGGGCTCGACCGCCTCGAAACGCTCGCCGCCCTCAATGAATACCTGCTGAAACTGGCCGAGCGGAAAAAGGACGCCGTGCTCATCATCGATGAAGCGCAGGACCTGACGAACGATTTGTTGGAACAGGTGCGGCTGCTTTCGAATCTCGAAACCGACGACCGCAAGCTCCTCCAGATCGTCCTGATGGGGCAGCCGGAGCTGCGCGAGCGCCTCGAGGATCATCGCCTGCGGCAGCTCCGCCAGCGCATCACCGTCCGGTATCACCTCCGGCCGCTGCGGATGATGGAGCTGGATCGCTACGTCCAGCATCGCCTGCATGTGGCGGGTTCCAAGGGCGGTCCGTACTTCACCCGGGCCGCGCTCTGGCGGATTCATTTCTACAGCAAGGGCCTGCCGCGGCTGGTCAATGCCCTCTGCGACAAGTGTTTGCTGGCCGGTTTCGTCAAACAAACCGAGACCATCACCTGGAATATGGTTGGGCTGGCCATCCGGGAACTGGAAGGTAAAGTGGGCGTATGAGCTTGATTAACGACGCACTGAAGCGGGCCAATGCGCAGAAAGCGCCGCCGCCCGGCGCCACGCCGGAGGACGGAGCGCGCATGTTGCCCGCCGTGCGGGAGGAGTCCAGCGGCTCGAACCCGATCCTGCTCTACGTCGGCGTCTTCCTGATTGCGCTGGCGGTCGTCGTCTTTGCGCTCAGCTTCGGCCTGCGCCGGACTCCCGTCCAGACCGCCCAAAACAATCCCCCGGCTCCCGCGCCCAACGCTGCCGCGAGTCTGCCGGCCGATGTCCTCACTCCCATCCCCAGCACGCCGGTCGCACCGGTGCCCACCCAGGAGCAGCTCGATCGGGCTCGGGCCGCCATTGCGCAAGTCGAAACGGTTCCCGCCGCCACCGCGGCGATAATTCCAGCCGCCGCCGTGCCCAGCCCCGCGGCCGCCGCCCCGGTCGTCACGGCCGCGCCGGCGACGCCGCCAGTCGCGGCGCCTCCCGGTTTTCCGGCGCTCAGACTACAGGCTGTTTACTATCGCATGAAAGGCCCCACGGTCGTGATCGACGGCAAAACTTTGCGGGTCGGAGATCGCATTTCCGACGCCCGCGTCGTGAGCATCGAACGGATGCGCGTCGAGATGGATTGGCAGGGGGAACGCCGCTGGCTCTCGCTGCAATAGCCGCATCCGGCGCGTGGCCATGACTCTCGTCCAGAAGCTGCGGAGCACCCCGTATCTGGCCCGGGTCGCCCCCTTCATCGTCTTCGCCGCCCTTACCAGTTGCCAGGCCTTTTTCGGCGAAGCCGGACGATACTGGTTCTATGCCGCCAAGACGCTGGTCGGGGCCTGGCTCCTTTGGGCCATCTGGCCGGTCGTGCCCGAAATGCGCTGGAAATTCGGCTGGGACGCCGTCGCGGTCGGTCTGCTCGTCCTGGTCGTCTGGATCGCCCTGGACCCGTACTACCCCAAGTTCGGGAAGCCAGGCCCAGGTTGGAACCCGCACGCCCAGTTCGGCGAAGGCTCCGCGCTGGCCTGGGCCTTCATCGTCATGCGGTTCATCGGCATCACTTTGATTGTGCCGCCGATGGAGGAGATGTTCTATCGCTCCTTCCTCACGCGCTACATCGTGCAAAACGATTTCACGTCCGTGCCGCTGCAGCGCTTTTATCGCAACGGTTTCCTGATCGGCGCCCTGATTTTCGGCGTGGTGCATCGCGAATGGCTCGCCGGCATTCTTTGCGGCATGGCCTACCACTGGCTGGTGCTCCGGCATGGCCGGCTCGGCGAAGCCATGCTGGCGCATGCCATCACGAATTTTCTGCTCAGCGTTTGGGTCGTGAGCAAAGGCCAATGGCACTTTTGGTGACACCGCCGCCGTGCGTCCTGTTCGAGGACGACCATCTCCTGGTGGTCCACAAACCGGCCGGCCTGAACACCCACGCCCCCAGCCCTTATGCCGGCGAGGGCCTGTACGAGTGGCTCAAGCACCGCGAACCGCGCTGGGCGAGCCTGGCCATCGTGCATCGCCTGGACAAAGGGACCTCCGGCCTCATGGTCTTCGCCAAGTCTCCGGAAGCCAATCGTTCGCTCACGAGCCAGTTCGCCACCCGCCGGGTGCGCAAGACGTATCGCTTCCTTACCCATCGCTTCCGCCCCGAAAAGACGCTGGAAGTCCGGGGAGCCATCGTCCGGGTGGGCGAGAAATACGTCGCCCGGCCCGAGGGATCGCCCTCCGATTTTGCCGAAACGCATTTCCGCCACATCGGACCGTCCGGCCCGTTTCTCGAATGGGAGGCGTCACCCCTTACCGGTCGGACTCACCAAATCCGCGTCCATGCCCAGTCCCTCCGCCTGCCGATCCTCGGCGACGAATTGTACGAAGGTGCCGCCTACTCCCGGCTGTGCCTCCACGCCGCCCAGCTCGCCTTCAACCACCCCGTTACTGGAGCGCCGCACGAATTCGCCTGCCCCGCCGATTTTCAGGCGGACCCGGCTCTGCGCCTGCGTTCTCTCTTGATCGATCCCGCCGAAACCGACGCCTACCGTCTGCGGCACGGTGCCTCCGATGGCGCCGCCGGGTGTTATCTCGATCGCTTCGGCCAGACACTGTTGGCGGAAACAGCCGAGCCGGAACCGGCCATCGAACAGCGACGACGAATCGAGGACGCTCTCCGATTACTTGGAGTGGATTCCTGCTTTCACAAACTGCTCGATGCGCAAGTCCGCCGTTCCAAAGTCGGGGAAGCGAGTCCGCGACGGCTGAGCGGCACGGGCGCCTCCACCTTCCCCATCCGCGAGAATGAGGTGAGCTACGAGATCAGTTTCGAGCAGGGTTACTCCGTCGGGCTGTTCCTGGATCAACGGGACAACCGCCGCCGCCTGCTCCAGAATCATGTGGCGGCCGGCTTCCCGCTGTTTGCCGATGGCCTGGCCGGCCGCGAGGTGCTGAACACGTTTGCCTACACCTGTGCCTTTTCCGTGTGCGCGGCCCTCGCCGGGGCCCGCACCACCAGCCTCGATCTCTCCCGGAAGTATCTCGAATGGGGCCGCCGCAATTTCTCTCTGAACCATATCCCCGCAGCCGGCCACGATTTTATGCACGGCGATGTCTTCGATTGGGCCCGCCGTTTCCAGAAGAAGGGCCGGCTCTTCGACGCCATCCTGCTCGATCCGCCCACCTTCTCCCAATCCGCCGAGTCCGGCATCTTTCAGGCCGAGAAACATTACGGAAAGCTGGTCGGGGCTGTCCTGCCGCTTCTTCGTCCGGAGGGGATACTCTTCTGCAGCACGAACGCCCAAAAGCTCGAGCCGGAAACATGGGTGCGCCAGATCGAGCAAACCCTGGCTCAGGCCCGCCGCCCGCCTCGGCAAAAGCACTACGCTCCCCAGCCCGTCGACTTCCCCATCAGCAAAGCCGAACCCGCCTATTTGAAAACGGCGTGGTTTCGCGTGGGGTAGGGGGCCTCGCCAAGGCGGCGTTGATGTCAGGAGGAAATCCCGTCGACCGCGCTATTTCTTGCCGCGGGGCGCTTTGTGGTAAGGATTCGGCAGGGAATCGCGCAGGAGTTTCCGGCCGGCATCCTCCACCACTTGCGAGAGGGTATACTGGTCGAGAATCTCGGAGATCGCATTTCGCACATCGAGCATGAGCATTCGCAGGCCGCAATGCTCTTCATCCGGGCAGGAGCAGCGCTCGTAAAAGTTTTGGCTCACGCAGCGGATCGGCGCCAGCGGCCCTTCCACACGCCGGATGACATCGCCGATCTTGATCGCCTCCATCGGCACCCGCAAGCTGTAGCCGCCCTGCTGGCCCCGTTTGCTGTCGAGGTAACCGGCCTCTTTCAGTTCGACAAGGATCGCCTCGAGAAACTTGATGGGGATGCGCTCCCGCCGCGCCAGTTCGGGAATCTGGATCATCGGCCGCCCCGCTTCCCGGGCGAGGCCCAGGCCGATCATGGCTCGAAGGGCATACTCGCCACGTTTGGTCAACTTCATGACGGCCCCAAATTAGGCAAGCGACCGCCAAGCGCAAGGGCATTGCGGGAGGGTGCGAACGAGCGCACCTCGAACCGCCCTCGCCACAAAGCCGCCTGGCCGGAGACTTCTTGACGGCACCCGGCGGGCACTCACAATCGACCGCATCCACCGACGATTGGCCGGCGTAAAGTGGGGAAATCGGAGCCGGACCAACGGGAAATCGGCTGTTCCGCTCGCCAGCGGCCAAAATGACTGGGTTCAGATGAGGAGTGTGCGCCAATGCGTGGGATGGTACCTGGTGCTGTGCCTGTTGGGAGGCGCGGCGGTCGGGTTCAGCCCGCTCTTGCATCACTGGGTGGAGCACGGTGGGGTAGGGGGCCGGCATTCTCATGCCCTCGGATGGCCTGGCGAACTTGAACTGCACCCCCATTCGCATCATCACGGCGATGGGGATTGGCATCACCACGACAAACCGGAAGTTGCGCCTCCCTCCGAAGATGCGGCGGCTTTTGTCCAACCGCACCGCCCTTTCCACTGGCCGAAGATTTCGCTCGAACCGCTGCGCCGCGCGGTCGCGGCTCTCTTCCGGCGCGCCGACACCGACCCAAACTCCGATGCGTCGGGCGATGGGCATCACGAGCACCAAAGTATCTTCCAACTGCTGGCGCAAGGGCTTGTCGATCAGACGCCCAGCGTCGACCCCGTGCTCGAAGGGGCCAGCGCGATCATCTGCATTCAAGCTTCCTGGCCCGCCCCGGTTTTCTCCGATCGGTGGGAGGCTCAATCCGCTTCACGCGGCCCGCCTGCCATCCGCGGCTGACCTTCGCTGCTCGCGGCTTGGCTCCGGGGAGAGCCGCCCTACTCGAGCCCGCTCATTCCCTTGCTTGCTGCCAGCAGAGGCGACCCGTCAGCCGCCGGCTTCGGTCTGTCCACCCATTCGAATTCGATAACTCGAGGCGATTGGCCGGAAATAACCCCCGGCGATTCCGCGCGGCTCCTCATGCCGAGGAGGCCCGTGTCCGCCCTCGCTCCGGCCTTTCCGATGCGAAGGCCGGGCGGAGAGCGGCCTCAACTCCACGTAATCAAACCTTTGTCGAAAATTGCTATGTCCAGAAAACGAACGAATCTGAAGCGTCTCCGCCAACGTGCGCCGGGCGCTAGCTCTGAAAATCTGAAAGTGCCGCGGACGGCGGTGCTGCTGACCTGCGCCTGGTGCGGAGTCGCGTCTGCCCAACCGTCCGCGAATGCGCCCAACACCCCGTTGGCCTCCGCGTCGAGCACCGAGCCGGTGCGCCTGCCCGAAATGGTCGTTCGCGGCCGGGCGGACTCCCTGGTGGGAATGGCCGATTCGGCTTCGCAGGGGACGGTCGGCGCCGAGCAGCTCGACTCGCGCACCCTCTCTCGCCCGGGTGAGGTGCTGGAGACGGTGCCCGGCGTGATCGTGACTCAGCATTCCGGCGCCGGGAAGGCGAACCAGTTCTTCCTGCGCGGCTTCAATCTCGATCACGGCACTGATTTCGCGACGAGCGTCGACGGCGTGCCCGTCAATCTCCCCACGCACGGCCACGGCCAGGGCTACACGGACTTGAACTTCGTGCTCCCCGAACTGGTCGAGCGGGTGAATTACCGGAAAGGTCCCTATTCGGCGGAATTAGGCGATTTCTCGTCGGCGGGGGCCGCCGATCTGGAGTATTTCCAGGCCTTGCCCCAGAGCATCGCGCAGGTGGAGGGAGGCAGTTACGGCTATGCACGGGGGCTGGTCGCCTCGTCGCCGAAGCTCGGGCCGGGGCATCTGCTCTACGGCCTCGAGTTGTTCCACCACGACGGTCCGTGGAAGCACCCGGAAGATTATCAGCGCGTCAACGGAGTGCTGCGCTACAGTCAGGGCGATGCCGCGCTCGGATGGAGCGTCACCGGCCTGGCGCACGCGGGGCGGTGGGACAGCACCGACCAGATCGCGCAACGGGCGCTCCAACAGCCGGGCTTCGGGCGGTTCGATTCCCTCAACCCGACCGACGGCGGCGACTCGAAGCGATTCAGCCTCTCAAGCGAATGGCATCGATCCGACGACCGTTCGGCCACGAAGGTCATGGCCTACGGCTTCTATTACGACCTCGATCTGTTCAGCGATTTCTCCTACTTCCTGGGCAGCCCCCTGGGCGATCAGTTCGAGCAAAAGGACAAACGCTGGGTCGGCGGGCTCAAGGCCAGCCATTCCTGGTTCGGGCAACTGGGCGCGCGCGACATGGAGAACACGGTCGGTCTGCAGATGCGCAGCGATTCGATCGAGAACGGCCTCTTCCAGACCGTGGCGCGCCACCGCACGGACAAGCCGGACTACGCCGGCGGAGTGATCCCAGCCACCACGCGGGCCGACGACGTCTGGCAGGCCAGCATCGCCCCTTACGTCGAGAACAAGGTGCAATGGCATGACAAGGTCCGCTCGGTGCTTGGCTTGCGGGCCGACGTGTACCACTTCGATATCGACAGCCATCTGGCGGCCAATTCCGGCCGGAAGGATGATGGCATCGTCAGCCCCAAGGGGAGCCTCATCTTCGGCGCCTGGAAGGAAACGGAAATCTACGTAAGCGGCGGGCTGGGATTCCACAGCAATGACGGCCGGGGCACCACGACGCGAGTCGATCCGGCGACGGGCGCCGCGACATCGCCCGTGGACCCGCTCGTGCGGACGTACGGCGCCGAAGTCGGCGTGCGCACCACGGCAGTGCCGGGCTTGCAAAGCACGCTGGCGTTCTGGTGGTTGGATATCGATAGCGAGCTGCTCTTCATCGGCGATGCCGGCAACACCGAAGCCAGCCGCCCAAGCCGCCGCTTCGGCCTCGAGTTCGCCAACTACTACACGCCTGCGCCCTGGATCACCTTCGATGCCGATCTCTCCCTGTCGCATGCCGAGTTCCGCGACAACGATCCGGCCGGCGACGAGATTCCCGGTTCGGTAGAGACCGTGCTGGCGGCCGGGGTCACCTTGCAACAGCCGGGCGAACGGGGGTTCTTTGGGGGGCTCCGCTTGCGTTACTTCGGGCCGCGGCCTCTGATCGAGGATGACTCCATCCGTTCCTCCGAAACCATTCTGCTCAGCGGGCGGGTCGGATACCGGTTCAACAAGCACTGGACCCTCGCGGCAGAGGTCTTCAACATTCTCGATCGGCGGGATAGCGAAATCGACTATTACTACCCGTCCCGCCTGAATGGCGAAGCGGCCGGGCCCGACGATGGCGGCTACAACGACCGCCATTTCCATCCAGCGGAGCCAATCTCGGTGCGGGTGGCTCTCACCGCGAAGTTTTGACGCATCCTCCGCCGTCACGGCCCGCCGCGCGTTAACAGGGCGGCGGGCCTTTTTTTACAATTAACGCGTTGACAGTCTTTTGCGTCAGGGAGCTTAATCGCTTCCGAACCCTAGCGAAAAATATGAATAACCGAACGTTCCTTCATGACGGGATGAGGCGACGCCTCTTCTCCACTCTTCGGGCACGCCTTGGCCAAGCGGCGCAGCGCGCCCTGCTCGCGCTTGGTCTGCTCGGGGCCGCCGGCCCTGCTTCAGCCGAGATTTCCGAGGTGCTTTTCTCGGATGATTTTTCGAGCGCGACCATCGACACCGCGAAGTATGAAGCTGCCGCGCCCTTCTTTGAAGGCGGGCAGGGGGATATCCACGCGGAAGCCCGCAACGGCACCATCGAATTCGTCGGCAACACCACGCAGCAATGGTGGGCCGGGGCTACCCTGCGCGTCGTTCCGACCTTCACCGCATCCGAGGAGGAGGCGGTGGCCGTATCCATCGACCGCGTGGCGGAAACGGGCGTCGGCACCGCCTCGCGCAGCGCACTCTGGATTCTGGACGAAACGGAGACGAAATACGTCCTCTTCGCCGATGTGCGGGCGGAAGGCGGCTGGCGGTTTAATCGAAGCATCGGCGAGGACGGTGATGTGCCGACAGGCAGCGGCACGGATATCGTCCCATTCAACGGGGGGAACTACGACGACAGCGCCCTGCACCGCATGCGCGCGGTCGCGGACGGCAAGACCGTGAAACTTTATCTGAATGGCGTGTTCGGCACCGAGGTGAAGTTTCCCTTTAACAAGATCAAGTTTCACTTTGGCAGCTATGCGCGGGCCAATGGCGATACCGCCGGCACGACGTGGGATAACCTGCGCATCGAGGCGTTGCCGAAAACGGTCGTGGCTTTCGAGGACGACTTCAGCGCCACGACCATCGATCCGGGCAAGTACCAGCCGGATGCGCCCTTCTTTGAAGGCGGCCAAGGCGACATTCACGCCGAGATCGGCAACGGAGTGATGAGCTTCGTCGGCACGACCAGCCAGCAGTGGTGGGCCGGCGGGACATTGCGGATCGTTCCAACGTTCGATGCCGGCGAAGACACGCCGGTGGAAATCTCCATTGACCGTGTGGCCGAAGCCGGAGTCGGCACGGCCTCGCGCAGCGCGCTCTGGATTCTCGACGAAACGAAGACGAAATATGTGCTTTTTGCCGATGTGCGCGCCGAAGGCGGCTGGCGGTTCAACCGGAGCATCGGCGAGGACGGCGACGTCCCCACCGGCAGCGGCACGGATATCGCGGCGTTCAACGGCGGCAATTATGACGACAGCGCCTTGCATCGCATGAGCATGATCGCCAACGGCCAGACGGTGAAATTGTATCTCGACGGGGTCTTTGGCGCCGAAGTCAAATTCCCGTTCAAGAAGGTGCAATTCCATTTCGGCTCTTACGCGCGAGCCAACGCTGATACAGCCGATACGCGCTGGGATAATCTGAGAATCGAAACCGTGCCGAAACGGGTCAGCGTCCTGTGGACCGACGACTTTGCCTCAAACACCATCGATCCGAATCGTTACACCCCCGACGCGCCCTTCTTCGAAGGCGGCACCGGGGATATTCACGCCGAAGCCCGCAATGGAGCCATCGAATTTGTCGGCAGCACCACCCAGCAGTGGTGGGCCGGCGGCACGCTGCGAGTGGCGCCGGTGTTCGAAGCCTCCGAAGGCTCGGTCCTGACCGTGGCCATTGATCGCGTCGCCGAGGCAGGGGTCGGCACGGCTTCCCGCAGCGCGCTGTGGATTCTCGACGAAACGCGGACGCAATACGTCCTGTTCGCCGATGTGCGGGCGGAGGGCGGCTGGCGCTTCAATCGCAAGATCGGCGAAGACGGCGACGTCCCGACGGGCAGCGGCACGGATATCGCGGCGTTCAATGGAGGCAATTATGACGATGGCCTCCTCCACCGCATGAGCATGATTGCCGACGGCAAGACGGTGAAACTGCTCCTCGACGGCATCCAGGGCGCGGAAGTGAAATTCCCGTTCAACCGTGTGATCGTCGAATTCGGCAGTTACGCCCGGGCGAATGGCGATACCGCCAGCACCATCTGGGATAATCTCGAAATCACCACGGCGGGCGCGGCCATTCTCAGTCCTTCCGCGCTCAGTGTGCGCGTGGGAGGAACGGGTAACGCGTCGATACGCATCCCCACCGGCTTGAACGCCCAGTCGCCGGTCAACATTCGCGTCGTCAGCAGCGATCCGAACATCGCGCTCGGCGATGGGGCGGTCAACGGCGTGCTCGCGCTGAGCTTCCCGGCCGGCGGCGGCAACACCCTCGACTTCAAGGTGCGGGGTGCGGCCTTGGGCGGAGCCCAGCTCTCGGTCGAAGGCGACATTTCCTCTCGGACCCCGCTCCAAGTGGCCGTCATTTCCGGTCCGGGCGTGCAGTTGGAGGACAGCTTCGCCGCCAACACCATCGACAATACGAAGTGGCAAGTCTCGACCGTGGGCTTCGAAGTCGGTGCGGGCACGTTCACCGTCGCGCAAACGGGCGGGGCCGCGGAAATCAGCGGCTTTGCCGATTCCGATTTCTGGGCGGGCGCTTCGTTAAAGACGGCCAAGTCGTACGTGGCCACCAAGGATCTGCTCCTCGATTTCCGGGTGAACCGCGTGTTGCTGGAACAATCCGGCACGGCCGGCCGCTCGGGGGTCTTCATCACCACCGGCGATCGTTCGCGCTTCGTCTTCCTCAGCCACAACGTGGGCGAAAATGGCTGGCAGGTGAACGTGAACCCGGGTTCGCCGACCGGCAACCCCGCCGGCATCGCGGCGTTTAACGCTTCCGATTCCACCGGCGACCGCCAAATCCGCTTCGTCGCCGATGGAGAGACGGTCGAGATCTTCCTCGATGGCATCTCCGGCGGGCGGTATCCCTTCGAGGTCAGCACCGGCATCTACTTCGAGCTGGGCGGCTATGCCCGCGCGACCGGCGACTATGCGCGCGCGGTGTTCGACAATGCGCGGATCGAGAATACCTTGCCGTGCATCCAGGTCAGCCCGTCGACCGTGTTCATGAACCAGGCCGATTCCGGGCAAACGGTGGACGTCACGGTCCCCGTGCTGCTGAACGACGCCGCGGCGATCAGCGTCACCATCACCAGCCAGAACCCGGCTGTCGCGGTCCCGGCTGGGGCCGTTAACGGCGCGTTGACCCTCAACTTCGCAGCCGGAGCGATCAACCTTCAGTCGTTCACGGTGCAGCCGGTTGGGCTTGGTTCGACCACCTTCACGGTCGCTTCGACGGCAGTCGGGGCCTGCCTCCCCGGGCCGATCAAGGTCGATGTCGTCACGGTCCCGCTCGAACAGTTTGCGGACAACTTCTCCGGAACCGCCATCGATGCCAGCAAATGGACGGAAGAGAATGCGCCTTGGTATGTCGACGCGGGCGGGAGCGCCACGGCTGAGTCGGGCATCACTCTCGACGCAGGCCGCGCCAAATTGAATGTCATCGCCGAGGTGGCGTCGTGGCCCGGTTTCGCGCTGATCACCAAGCAGGCGTTCAATCCCACCCTCACCTCGCCGGTCTATTTTGAGGCGGATCGGGCGGATCTCGACTTCGTCCTTGTGACCGGCACGGCGGCCAATCAACGGTCCGGTGCCTGGGTGCGCGAACCGGGCGGCAATTACGTCTTCTTCTCGGACAACGTCGCGCACGACGGACGCAACTACGGCTGGCGCTACAACAAGCAGGCCGGAGCCGCGGATGACAATCCGAGCAACGAAGGCATCAACATCTTCGCGTTCGACGGCGGAACGTTCGACGACCGGGGCAACCATCGCATGGGCATCATCGCCAACGGCGCGACGGTGAAGCTCTATCTGGACGGGGTCTTTGGCGTCGAACTCCCATTCCCGTTCTCGCAAGGCCTTACCTTCGGCGTCGGGGCCTATGTCGCCGCCGCCACGGATGTCACCATCGGCTACTTCGACAACGTGGTCATTCGGGGCGGGGCCGCGCCGGTCGTGACGCGCAGCCAGCTCTCCGTTTCGCAGCAGGCTGGGACGGTCACGGTGACCTGGACGGGCACCGGGACGCTCGAGTCCTCGCCGACCCTCTCGCCCGCGACGTGGGGCGCCGTCACCCCGGCTCCGACCGGGAATACTTACAGCACCACTCCCGGTGCGGGTGGCAACCTGTTCTTCCGGGTGCGCCAGTAATTGATTCGCGCCGGTCGGCCTGACCGGCAGCACGCGCCGGAGCGGACTCCTCGTTGGGTCCGCTCCGGTCTTTTTGTATGAGCGGAATCGGAGCCAGTCTCGGAAATTGGTGCCTCAACGGCCTGCTGGCCCTCACCACGGTCGCCGCCTTGGACTGGCAGCCGCTCGGTCCGCATCGCGTCGCGGCTTTGACCGTCCCAAGTGAAGGCCGGGCCGGTTTCGCTTTAATCGAAGCCGCCACCGCTGGAATTCGTTTTACCAATCATCTTTCCTCCACACGATCGCTCACCAACCAGGTTTACTTGAATGGTTCCGGAGTGGCCGCCGGGGATGTGGACGGGGATGGTTGGTGCGATCTCTATTTCTGCGGGCTCGATTCGCCGAACGAGCTTTACCGCAATCTCGGCGGCTGGCGCTTCGAGCCCATGGCCGCCCAAGCGGGAGTAGCCTGTGCCGATCAAGCTTCCACCGGGGCCGCGCTCGCCGATCTCGATGGCGATGGCGATTTGGACTTGCTGGTCAATGGCATCGCTCGCGGCACCCGGCTGTTCCTGAATGATGGCCGCGGGCGATTCACCGAGGCGACCGACCGGTTCGGATTGAACAGCCGCTCCGGCGCCATGTCGCTGGCGCTCGCCGATGTCGATGGCGACGGATTTCTCGACCTTTACGTGGTCAATTATCGAACCGCTACTTTTCGCGACGAACCGGACAAGCGGTTCACCGTCCTCAATCAAGGCGGCCAGTTCGTCCTGCGGGAAGTGGATGGCCGCCCCGCGAATGCCCCGGATTTGCTCGGCCGCTTCACGGTCGATCCGGCCACCGGGCTGGTCGAGCATGGCGAGGCGGATGCCTTCTATCGCAACGTCGATGGGCAACGCCTGGCGCGCGTCGAATGGGGGGATGGGTCGTTTCTCGACGAGGCCGGAAAACCGGTCGCCGTTCCCTACGATTGGGGCTTGTCCGCCATGTTCCACGACGTAAATGGCGACGGCGCACCCGATCTTTACGTCTGCAACGACTTCCAGTCGGAGGACCGGCTTTGGATCAATCGCGGGGACGGTCGATTCCAAGCCGCTCCCGCCCCGACGCTGCGTCAGACCAGTCTTTTCTCGATGGGCGTCGATTTCGCCGACCTGGATCGCGACGGCCACGATGAACTGTTCGTGGCTGACATGCTCAGCCGCGATCATGTCCGTCGTCAGACGCAGGTCATGGATCGCGCCGCCGCGGCGATGCATAATTCGCAAGGCGGGGTGCGGCCGCAATACTCCCGCAACACGCTGTTTTGGAATCGCGGCGATGGCACCTTCGCGGAATTCGCCCAGTTGGCCGGTGTCGCGGCCTCCGAATGGTCCTGGTGCCCGGCCTTTCTCGATGTCGACCTGGATGGGTATGACGACCTGATCGTGACCGCCGGCCATGAGCGCGATGCGCAGAATATCGATGTCGCCCGCGAGATCGACCAGGCGAAGACGGCGCGCAAGATCCCCTGGAAGGAGCAGATCGAGATGCGCCGCCGCTTCCCAAGGCTCGAATCCCCGCTGATGGCCTTCCGCAATCAGGGGAACCGGACCTTTGCGTTCACCAGTCCGGAGTGGGGATTTCATACTGCCCAGGTGTCCCAGGGGCTCGCCTTGGCCGATTTGGATAGCGACGGCGATCTCGATCTCGCCGTCAATGCGCTCAACGGCCCGGCCTTGCTTTATCGAAATGAAACCGCCGCCCCGCGCCTGGCGGTGCGTTTGCGCGGCACCGCGTCAAATAAGCGCGGCATCGGCGCGCGGATCACGGTGCGGCAGGGCGCGGTGGCGAGCCAATCCCTCGAAATGACCGGCGGTGGCCGATACCTTTCTTCGGACGATCCGCTTCGCACCTTCGCCGCCGGTCGTTCGTCCAGCCTCGACATCCATGTGCGTTGGCGGAATGGCCGCGAAACCATCGTGGCTGATGCGAGGCCAAACCGCCTGTATGAAATCGCCGAAACGGATTCACGCGTTCCATCCACCGCGCCGCTCCCGGCCGCGCCGCCGCTGTTCGAGGACGTTTCGTCGATCCTGAATCATCGCCACCAGGATCAACCCTTCGACGATTTCCAGCGGCAGCCCCTGCTTCCGCGCCAGTTCAGCCAGCTCGGGCCGGGCCTCTCATGGTTCGATCTCGATGGCGACGGCTGGGAAGAGTTGATGATCGGCAGCGGACGGACGGGCCAAATCGCTTTGTTTAAGAACCGTGAAGGAAAACTCGAGCGCCTCGGCCACGAAGCACTCGGCCGGCCCGGCACGCGCGACCGCACCACTCTCCTCGGCTGGCGTCATGGGTCCGAGGCCCGGGTTCTCGTCGGCTCGGCCAATTACGAAGACGGTCTCACTAATGGGCCGCCCGCCCGGCAATACATTTGGGGCGCGGCGGCGATGGACGACTCCTTGCCGGGTTCCTCCTCCAGCACCGGTCCTCTCGCTTTGGCCGATGCCGACGGCGATGGCGATCTCGACCTTTTCCTCGGAGCCAGAGTCGCCGCCGCGCGCTACCCCCTCCCTGTTTCATCCACTTATTTTCGGAATGACGACGGGAAGTTCGTGTTCGATCCTGGGCTGAACGCGCCCTTCCAATCCGTCGGGCTGGTCAGCGCGGCGCTCTGGAGCGATCTCACAGGAGACGCCGCGCCGGAATTGGTCCTGGCCTGCGACGGGGGGCCGCTCCGGGTGTTCGAACTTCGGGAAGGACGCTTCCATGAACTCACCGAACGCCTGGGGCTCATCAAGCAGATCGGATGGTGGAACAGCGTGACCACGGGCGATTTCAATGGCGATGGCCGGCTCGATGTGGTGGCCGGCAATTGGGGCCGCAACTCGCGCTACGAAGGAATGGCTCCCCTCGACTACCGGCTGTATTTCGAGCCCGTCCCGGCCCCTGGATTCATCCCGATTGTCGAATCCTACCACGACCGAACGCTCGGCCGGGAAGTCCCTCTGCGTGACCGCGATGCCCTCGCAGGTGTCTTCCCCGAACTGCAGCAGCGCTACCCTACGTTCGCCGCGTTTAGCACCGCTTCGATTTCCGAGGTCTTGGGCTCCAGGTTGGCGCGGTTCGAATCCACCTTTGTGAACACCCTCGACTCCACCGTCTTCCTTAATCGCGGCGGCCATTTCGAGCCCCGCCCGCTTCCCTTCGAGGCGCAACTCTCTCCCGCGTTCGGCCTCGCGGTCGGCGACGCGGATGGCGATGGTCACGAAGATCTATTCCTCGCGCAAAACTTCTTCGGTGTTCCGCCCGGGCTGTCGCGCCTCGATGGCGGCCGCGGCCTGCTGCTCCGCGGGGATGGCGGCGGCGGATTCACCCCGATCTCCGCTCGCGCAAGCGGGCTCGACCTTCCGGGGGAAGGGCGGGGAGCAGCCTTTTGCGACTTCGATCACGATGGCCGGCTCGATCTGGCGGCCGGGCAAAACTCTGGCCCAACTCGGCTCTATCGCAACGCCGCAGCCGCGCCCGGCCTCCGCCTTCGGCTGCGTGGCTCCGGCCTGAATCCAGAAGCCATCGGAGCCAGTGTGCGCCTGGTCTTTGCGGATGGTTCCCTCGGTCCGAAACGGGAAATTCGTGCCGGCGAAGGCTATTGGTCGCAAGCCGGCAGCACCGTTATTTTGGGGACCGGGAAGACTCCCGTTGCCGTCGAAGTCCAGTGGCGCACGGGTCAGACCCAGCGCGTTTCCATTCCCGCAGGAGCTCGCGAACTAACGATCCCGCAGCCGGTCCCGTAGTCCTATAACCGGTTCACTTGCTTTGACGGGAGAATGTCACTCAAGCGCAAGGCAATCCCGGGCAACGCCAAAGAACGGATAGTGTCCGACTCGCCGTACGTGCGCTGGGTTCTGTAGCCTTGAGCGCTCGGTTGACTGTAGACATCCAACTCACGATCCTCCGGACGAACGACCCAATATTCCGGAATCTCCGCTTCAGCGTAAATCTCGGCCTTTTGCCGATCCAGTTCGATACTGGAGACGGCGACCTCGACGACCAACTGAGCAGTGGCTGGATGCGAAACCAACCAATCCGATGGGCTGCCTCGGACGATGGAAAGATCGGGCTCCGGTTCCGAATCCTGAAGCGCCAGCGGGCCTTCCCGACGCACTTGAAACTCGGGGGACAGCCAGCGGATGAGCAACATCATCAACTGCTGCACGACGTATTCATGCAGGGGTGATTTGGGCATTTTGGCTATGACGAGGCCTCGCAGTAATTCGACATCCTCCGCCAGCACCTTGGCATCACCCAGCCGATGATACTCGGCCGGCGAAAGGAGATTGACCCTGCGGCGAATCGATGGCACTTCCAGCAAATCCGTCATTCAACACAACCTAATGGGCATCGCTCGTCCGTTCAACCTCCGCCGGCGGCGGGCTCGTCCGGCCTACCGGCCTCCGGTTGTGCTGGCACCGGTCTCGACGCGCAGATCCTGCCAGTAGCCGAATTCGTAGGCCCAGTCGTTCGCGCGATTCTCCAGGCGAACCGGCACGCTCTGGCCCGCGAATTCCGACAAGTCGACCGCATACCGTTTCCAGCGTTCGCCCTCCGGCTTGATCAGTTCCTGCTTCACGAGTTTCGTCCCGGCATAGACTCGCAGTTCCCAATCGCCCCGGTCGTGCGCCGCCACGTTGAACGCCAGCGTGGTGATGCCACCGCCCGCCACGGCCACCGTGCGCTCGAGAGTCGCCGGCTTGCTGGCCTCGAAGGGATGCGTCACGAGCACATTCCGCCTGCCGAGGTAATCCGGCAATCGGTTCGGCATTCCGTCCTGCTGGCCGGTGTTGATCCTCCATTGCGGATTCCACAACGCCACCGATTCTCCGTCTTGTAAAACACTGGCGATATTCCCGAACCGCAGCGCCGAATACTCCTTGAACGCCCGGTCCAGTGCCACGGCATCTCCCGCTCCGGGATGCACCACCAGCCGGTAATGGAACGTCCGATCCTTCGCCGCCTCGATCGACCAATCCCCCTGCAACGACGGGCTCGGATTGATCAAGCCCTGGCCGTCCACTCGCCACGCCGCCGGAAATCCGAAATTCGAAGGATGATCCAGCACCGCCACGCCGAAGGTCTGGCCCCCGAAGCTCCGGCTCACATTGCACCAGGCCGCGCGTTTTTCCGACGTGTCCTTGGCCCGCTCGCCGTTGGAATTCAAGTGAGTGTGCGCCGCGTCATACTCGAGGCGCACCGCCAGCCCGCCGTAATCGTGCCGGCCGATCCGCACCGTGCGGTCGCGCGCCCGGAGCGTCCAATCGAAGTCGATGTGGTACTGCCCAGTGGCCGAAGGCACGTAGAACTTGATCGTCTGGATCTCATCCAGCGTCACGCTGCCGTCCGGCGCTACCCATTCTGTCAGCGAGCTCCAGCCCGCGTAATCCTGCTCCTGCTGCACATCCAGCAGCCGCACGAACCGTTGCCGCCCCTGCCGCTCCGTCCAAAAATCCACGCCGTTCACGCCGTGCAATCCTGTGAAAATCCCATGTTGCCACACATGGTCGGAAGGCCGGTCCTGCGTGAGCGTCACGGTTCCGCTCCCGTCCCGCACCGGATGCAGGTAAGGGCGCAAGTTCGGATCGATCACATACGTTGCCAGCTCGCGCGCGTTCGGCTGGCCGGGATTCGCATGGACGACCAGTTGCTTCTCGCGCACTTCGAGCTGAAGGGCCTTCCGATCCTGCGGCGGGTTCAGGATGTACCACGCCAAATCGCGAAAATCCGCGTCGGGCATCTGCTCCAATCCTTCCGGCATCACCGACATCTCGCTGACCCGCATGGAAGCGATATCTCCCTTCGCCACCACTTCCTCCTTCGGCCCCGCCGCCACCAATCGCACGCGGCTATCGTTGTTCTCGACCATCCGCCCGCTCACGATCCGCCCATCCTTCGTCTCGATCTCCACATTTTCGTAGCCGGAGCCGATCAATTGGTTGGGATCGATGACATTCGCCAGCAAAGCTTCCAGGCTCGACCGGCCGACGCCCGTCAGGTCCGGCCCGACCTCCGCGCCTTCTCCGTGCATCTTGTGACAATTGAAGCAGGTGCGCTGCGCGATCTCATGCCCGCGCTTCAAATCCGGCACGCCCGTCAAAACCGCCCGCTTTTTCTCCGCGATCAGTTGCACCTTGTCCGGATTCGACTCGCGGAACTTCCCGATCACCGCCGCCGCCCGCTTCCGCACCTCCTCATCCTTCGAATTCAGCAGCGAACGCACGACGGGCGCCGGCAATTCTCCGATCTGCACCCGCCGGCCTTCGATCGCCGTCAGGAACGACTGCGCCCACCGCCGCCGGGCCGTCAGCACCGATGCCGCCGTGCTCCGCAACCCTGCCGGAAGCGCTTTCCATCGGCTCAGGATCTCTTCCCCGGTTTCGTCGAGTCCGGCCTCGCTCAAAGCCTGGAGCGCGGCTGAGCTTACCGCCGCCGGCGCATCGCTCGTCACGAGTTCCAGCAAGGCCGACCGCACCGAACTCAGCTTTTGCTGACGCACCGCCTGAATCGCTTGCACACGCTCTTCATCGGATTTCGTTTTGTCGCGGGCCAGCCGCAACGAACCTTCGATAGCGCTTGCCTCGCCCCAGGAAGTGCCGAGCTGCCGCGCCGCGCCGGACGCTGCCGGATCTTGCAGCGTGGCCCAGCGCGCCACCAAGGCCCGTGCCTCGGCGCTCGGCGCCACCGGTTTGCCGCGCTGCCCCTCGAGCACGCCGCGCAAGGCCGCCGCGATGGCTGGCGCGTGCGCTTCGCCGAGTTTCGACAAGGTCAGCAACCCCTGGCTCAGCATTTCCACATCGCCCAGATCGCATACCCGCCGCATGATTTTAGAGAGAACAATCCCGGAGAAGGGCAGCGCGTTCACCGCCCCATCCTGCTGGTAAAATCCAAGGGCGTGCAGCGGATCCAGCGCGATGACCGGTTCCGCCGCCATCCAATAGGTAAATGTGAAGAGCGGGTCGTGCTTGCCTTCCGTCGCGAACCACAGCGCGCTCAGCACTCCGCCCGTGATGACTTCCCGCACCGGGATCTTTGGCGGTGTATTCACGGTCAGACTTCCCGAGATGAACTGCCGCGCCGCCACCGCCACCGCCGTCCGCACCGTGATGTCCGGGTCGCGCGCCAGCTTCTCCAGCCGGTCCATCGCATCCCCCAGCGGATAATTCCGCTCCCCGGTAATGCGCGCCACCCAGGCGCGAATCGCGGGTTCCTTATCCTCCGCCGCCTTGTCCAGGTTGAACTCATCGATCAACCCCGCCCCGTGCAACGTCCAGAGCGCCGCCAGCCGCGCTTCCAGGGTCGGCCCCTCCGTGAGCATCTTGTGCAACGGCGTCCCCCGATGCAGCGATTTCGGGAAAGAACTTTCCCCTCGTTCCGTCAGAATCTGCTGCGCCATGCGCCGGTGCCACACATTCGGATGCGCTAAAGTCTGGACTAGCTCCTCCGGCGTCGCCTTCTTCAAGTCCAGCCCCGCCGGCCGCGGCGGCACTGGCTTCCCCTTCTGGCCGCCCGTGTAGACGATCCGCCAGATCCGCCCATGCGTGCGATCCACCCCCTCCGGATCCGCGTTCGCGTTCTGGTAACACGGATACTTGTCGTACCAATCCATGATCCACACCGCGCCGTCCGGCCCCACCTGCGTGCTCACCGGCCGGAACCATCCGTCGTTCGCCCGCACAAAATCCCGCACGAACGAGGCCTTGAAGCTCGCCCCCGCCGGCGTCAACCGATCCTGATGCACCGCGCTGTCGTGAATATTCCCCATCAATACCGTCCCCCGGTATTCCTCGGGATACTGATCCCCTTGGTAGATCTGCGCCCCCGCGTAGGCGGCTCGGAAGTGCTTGTGATCGACAATCGAGGGCAGGTTTTCGTAGGCGAACGGATTCGGCGCGCTCCCCGCCTGCCGTTGGTACAAGCCGCCGGGCGACATGTGAAACAAATGATCGATCACGCACGCGCTCACGAAGGCATTGCCGTAGCGGTCGAAATCCACCCCCCACGGATTGCTCGTCCCCTCCGCGAAGATCTCGAATTTCCGCGTCTTCGGGTGGAACCGCGCCACCGCCGCCGTCATCAACACCCCGTCGTCGTCCGGATCGTCCGGATTCTTCACCATCGACCGTGTGAAAACGCCGTGCGTCATGTACAAATGCCCGTCCGGCCCCCACGTAAATCCGTTCAACAACTCATGCCGGTCCTCCAGCCCGAACCCCGTCATCACGATCGTTTTCTTGTCGGCCCGGTCGTCCCCGTCCGTATCCTCCATGAAGTATAAATGCGGTGCCTGTCCCACGAACGCCCCGCCATATCCCACCAACACCCCCGTCGCCAGATTCAGGCCCTCCGCGAATATCGTCACCTTGTCGGCCCGCCCATCGCCGTCCGTGTCCTCCAGAATCTTGACCTTGTCTCGCGGGGTCGCCCCCTCCGGCGCGCCCAGCGGATATTCGTACAACTCCACCACCCACAGCCGCCCCCGCTCATCCCACGTCATCGCCACCGGATTCACCACCTGCGGCTCATACGCGAAGATTCTCGCCTCAAACCCCTCCGGCAGCGTCATTTTCGCTGCCGCTTCCTCCGGCGGCAGCGGAGCCGTCGGCGTTGGCGCGTACACTCCCGTCAACTGCCGGCCCGCGCCAAACCCCGAGGCCAGCGAAAGCCCCAGCCCCGCCAACAGCAAAACCGCAGGGGGGCGCACGGCGCGCCGAGGACCAACACCGCTCCAACCGGCGAAACCGCGCAAACAGCGAAAAACATTCATGGGCACGCCCAGATGTACCGCCCCCCGCTTCCCTCGGCAAGCCACGTTCCAAACTCAGCCAGTCCGCGAGCGCACGGGAGACCGCACCGGAGCGTTCGCGACAGGCGAGCTTCGGTGAGGCCTGAACCAAAAACCCGGCGCCTGGGGTTGGAAACGTCGACTGGACGGAAATGCCGCGTTTCGCGTTATTCACAGTCGGGGGCAGCAAGATGCGTCCGCTGCCCAATGGGAATAGGTTTCGGCTTTCGCGGGATGGGCAAGGCGGTATGGTGGCGGCATGTTGTGGCGGACGATATGGCTGGTGTTGTTGGCGGGGGTGACTGTGGCGGGGGCGGCGGAGGCGCGGATCATGAAGGTGCTGCCGCACTGGCTGGATCGGGCGGGCCGGCACAGCCTTGCGCCGAGTTTGTTCGAGCGGGATGCCTATCAGGGGCAGTTGCGGATGAACCGGGAGGAGGTTTCGGCGCTGCGGTTCGACGTGCAGTGGCGCGGACGGGGCGAAGGCGCGAAGCCGCTGAAGTTGCGGCTGGAAGTGCGGGGAAGCGGCACGGATCTGCGGCAGCCCCGCGTGTATGAGGTGGAGGTGAAGGCGCCGCGATTCTTCAGCCGGTGGACGAAGGTTCGGCTGGAGAAGGCGGAGGTGGAATCGCTCGGGGAAGTGCAAGCCTGGCGGGCGAGCCTGCGCCAGGGAGACCACGAGATCGCGGAGTTGGAATCTTTTCTCTGGTGAAGAAGCAGCTCAACTCGCTGGCACATTCCGGAACGAACTGCACGTACAACCCGTGCCCATGCCGCAACCTCGGCAACAGTATGTGGTTCCGTTGATAACCACGCCCCCGCGCGTCCAAAACTTCCGTTCTTTCCCACAAGCGCCGCACACTTCTTCAACCTTGTCGCCGGTCTTTTTCCCGATCTGATCCATAATGGGACTGACGGGAGCGAACTCCATGCCACGGCTCCTTCAGTCATGATTACGTGCAGGCAAATCCCCGGATTAAGCTTTTTCCGGCATCGACCCATTGCGATCTGCCTGAAAGGCTGCGCTCGTCGGCGATGATGCAATCCCTTTGGGCGCAAAGCATGCAGCGGGTGAATCGGAATCAAGCGCTTTTTCCGCGAAAAACGCACAGTTTCGTATTATCTGGTGGGTGAAAGGCGTGATTCCAGTCACTGGCACGGCACTAGCTAAAGAATGAGCTGGAAGACGAGACGTTCTAATGGGAGCTGAGGGAAACGAACGGGGAAACCCAGAAACGAAAACCAGTTGCCATAACAGCTCGCCTTCCACTTTTTTTGGACCGGGTGCGTGGCATCGAATTCCGCGGACAAAGTCTCAACGTTCATGGGCTGAATGCGTCCTTGTCGGACTTGGGCCTATCAGCAGGCACCGGTGTTTTGATAAGTGACCAACCCTTGCGAGCCTGTTTGAAAATTGCCGCCGGCCCAGCGGCCATTTTCAAACAGGCTCTGAGGTGCCGAAGTCACATCCGCTTCTGCCAAAAGCGTGATCCAGCCTGGATGGCAAAACTTGGCGAGCCGGGAGCCAGCCGGGAGATATCGTAAAGTTTGTTCCGCGGTCTGGCCGTTCGTGGGAGAGTACGGAGAGGGAAAATTCACGCAGTGAGCGCGCGGCACGGGGTGATCGAGCGGGAACGCCAAAACAAAAGCCGTTCCGCATCGCACGGAACGGCATTGTTAACCTAAACCCGTGGGTTTAGGCCTCGAATGATTTGCCGCACCCGCAGCTCGTTTTCGCGTGCGGGTTCGAAATTTTGAATCCCCCCCCCGTGAGGGCATCGGAAAAATCCACCACGGAGCCGCGCACATACTCTGCGCTCACCTCATCCACCAGCACCGGCACTCCATAAAATTCCATCGCGAGGTCGCCATCCCGCTGCTCGTCGAAGACCATCCCATACTGCATGCCGGAGCAGCCCCCTTTTTCGATATAGACCCGCAGGGGTTTGCCCGAATTTGCCGCGTCCGCCGACCACATTTCCCGCACCTGCCCCGCGGCACTCTCCGTTAACCGAATCACTTCCCCCGTTGGTGGCATCGCTGTCACTCTGGTTCGGACCCTAGCGCGTCCTCCCGGAATGTCAACCAGCGCCGCGCAACGGTAGTGGGTCAGTTTGAAAAAAGATTTCCCGGAGGGCAGTTGGCATGCACCTTGAGGCATGACGAAAAAGCCAGTGAAGCGGACGAAAGCGAAGACCCTCCACCGCCGGGCGGTAAAAACGGAAAAGCGCGACTTTTCTCAAATCGCGCTCGCCGTGGTCGAGAAGGCTACAGGCGGGAAAATTACTCCATGACAAGTTCGAGCTGAAACACATCTCCTTTTTTCGGAAATGCCTTGTCTAGCAGCGTTTGAAACTGACCCCAAGACGACGAAGCCCGCATGAGTCCGATCACTGCATGCAGATGCTGGGCGAGGGCGGGGTGTCCGATGTCATCGGTTAGCAATTGATGGTGTTTGCCCTGACGCCTGCCCTTATCGTCTTTTGGGTTACGGGCTTGGAGTTCTTCCAAAATGCCCGGCGCTAAACGTTCGTAAACCACGTTGTTCGTCAGTTTTCCAATATACTGGGGCCGTTTAACCGAAAGCTTGTTCCATGCGAGTCCACGCAACCGGAACATTTCCTTGTAGAATTCGTCCGGGAATCGCTTGGCCCAAGCAGCGAATTCCTTCTGCAAGAAGGCGTCCAATAATGCCCGCAACGCCTCTTTGCTGCGAATTTCTTGGTATCCCGTCGCTTCGTCCACCAGCGCGATGATGCCCACATGGGCCAAAGCCCTAATGATGAGTTTCGCTTTCTGAGCGATCAGTTTTTGCCGCTTTCCCAGCTTCCCCTCTTCGTCAGCGTCTAGCCAAACATCGCATATTTTCGGGATGATTTCGGCCTTGATCCCGTGCGCCACAGCCCCCTTTTCCGTGCGGTATTTAACAACGATGGACTGCAAGTCACCTAAGTGTTTGTCTATGAAGGGCTTAAGGCTCTCGAAAGCTAAAAAATGCGGTAAATCTGCAGGTCCGCCAGTTGGCTTATTTTTTGCCACCCAACCGGAGTAGTACATCCCCATTCCCTCCATGAAATCGCTTTGTGTCAGGATGCGAGTCCCGTCTGACAAGACGGAGCACGGAAAGGACATGTCGCCAATCTTCAGAATTCCTGGATGTTTTGCTTGCGGCATCGCCCATCGGGCCTGGGCCGCCTTTTCGGCGATCTCCTTCCGTTGTTCTGGGCTTAAATGCTCCGCGCGAGCCCTTCCCCCTTGTGATTGCATCGAGCTTGTATCGGCACCTATCTGGGTATCCTCATTCATACGCCTTTCAAAGTACTGATTCATGCAAGCATTGCAAGCATTACTTTCAAAATACTTGACATGCTTGCAGTGCTGGCGTATGTTCATGGCGTGAACAAGCTGAGCAATGCGGATCGGGTGCGGGTGATTAGCTGCCTCGTTGAGGGGAACTCGATCCGGGCCACGGTGCGGATGACGGGGGTTTCCAAAAACACCGTGGCCAAGCTACTGGTCGATATCGGGCTGGCCTGCTCAGAGTATCAGGACAAGGCGATGGTGAACCTCAAGTGTAAGCGGGTTCAGTGCGACGAAATTTGGTCTTTCGTCGGTTCGAAGGAAAAGAACACGTTCGCCACGGCGAAAGCAAAAGGCAACGGGGATTGCTGGACGTGGACAGCCCTTTGCCCGGACACGAAATTGATTCCCTGCTGGTTTGTCGGGGATCGCAGCGCGAGCAGTGCCTACCATTTCATGCACGATCTGGCCGGGCGTCTCTCCCATCGGGTGCAATTGACCACGGATGGCCATTCCTCCTACCTGAGCGCGGTTGAAGACGCCTTCGGCGGGGACATCGACTTCGCCCAGCTTGTGAAGCTTTACGGGAATCAGAACGGCAACGGAGTGCCTGCGGAAGTGCGCTACAGCCCCGCACAGTGCATGGGAGCCCGCAAAGCGGTCATCAGCGGCACCCCAGACTTCAAACACGTCTCAACTAGCCATACAGAGCGCCAAAACCTCACGATGCGCATGAGCATGCGCCGGTCCACCCGGTTAACGAACGCCTTCTCAAAGAAGCTGGAAAACCACGAACATGCCTTGGCCCTTTACTTCATGTACTACAATTTCGCCCGCATTCACCAGAGTTTGCGGGTCACTCCGGCGATGGAAGCTGGCATTTCCGATCACGTTTGGAGTCTGGAAGAAATTGTTCAGATTATCGCTTAATACTGCTAATCGATCGGATTTGGGGCAAGCGAATAGCCGTGCTCCATGAGATTTTCGTATTTCGAAGTGAAATAAAGTTTCACCATCTGTTCTGGCACGCGATAACGAGTAGCTATCTCAAGAGTATTTCCTTTTGCGATGTGCTTTCGTTCTCCATGCGGCAGCAAAGTTTCCAACGCAATCAGAATCGTGCAATATTCTGTCGACACCGCGTGATCCTTCCAAACTGCGACATTATCGAACCCAGCCAAAAGGTTGATAATCAATTGTTCTATTTGCTCTGGAGTTGAAACGAGGTGCTTCTCGCCATGCGGAGCGAACAAGAGGTGGGACATCTCCTTTGCCACGATAAACCGCCGCCAGCAGGTGCTTATATCGAAGTTGTAAAAAATGTCAGATCGGGAATCGGATACGTGGATGGAACCGATAAAGGCGGACGCTTGATAGCATCGTGGATGAAAATGAATTTCGTACGGTTTATCCAGCGACAAAGTCTCCTTGACCATGTCGATGAAAACCTCAATTGAACGAGGGAACGTTTGACATCTCTTGGCAAGCCTTCGGGACACGTCAATTCCCGCAAGTACTGCCTCAAGGAGATTATCTTTAGCCTCCCCTTCGCTCGATGCAGAGGACATCAGCAAGCAGGGGAGTACTTGCCGAGCACCTCTTTGTCGGGCAAATCCGAAGCAGCGTGAAGACGATTCAGTTCCGCGTACGCGACCTCTTCAGACACGTTGAATGTATTGGCAGGGAAAAACTTGACATCTCTCAGTCCCTGCTTCGATTTCTCCCGAATCAATGCAAGATATTTTTCCTTTTCGCTCATGATGCTTGTAATGATTATTCTTTAATATTCCCAAAGATACTGGAATCACATTTTAATGCAATCGAAATCGTTCGCCGTAAATCGTTGATGGCGCGTTACTTTGGCGCGATCCATCCATGTTCGTATCGGCAATTATGCGTAAAATCTGTAGCGGGAATTTTTTACCCGGCCTGAAGGTCTCTGGAAAGGCCAATTTCTTTTCAGAATTCAAACTGACCCACTACCCGCGCAACCGAGTGCGATTAATTCTGGCGGTCGTCTGGCCTCGCCCCCTCCTTCCCAACTGCCCGGCCAACCCCCAAACCTCCTCTTGCGCCTCCGCCGCCCCGGCGGTATCCATACCCCATGATCGCGAACCCAGACTCGCGGTCGCCCGGATCGATTCCGA
>CAYZKY010000063.1:0-32036 GCA_964478815.1 uncultured Verrucomicrobiota bacterium | reverse complement strand
GCTCACCCCCATTCCACCCCGCCACCCCCCGAAAACCCCCGCCATTCCACCACCCCCCATTCCACAAATTCCACACCCGCCACCCCGGCCAACCCAACCTCGTCCGCCCCGCCACCCCAACAAACCAATCCCTCAATCGCCTCACCCACCGCCACCGGCCCAACCGCCAATCTCAACGGGACACCACCCCAAGCCACCGCCTCTCAGCCCCTCGAACCCCCGCGTAATTCCGCGCATTCCACCCATTCCACCACCCCCCATTCCACTCCAGCCGCCTCAGCCACCCTGGCCACCCCGCCGCCACTCGCCTCCAACGGAACCCCTCCCCATCAACCCACCCAAAAGCCCGCCCCGAAGCCCACCTATAACCAACCCCAAAAGCGCCCCTTCTACGTCGGCGCCCTCAAGCGCCGCTAACCAGCCGCTCCACCGTCGTCACCCGATCCTTCGGCAGGCTTGCCTTTTCCGGCGCAAGGGCGTCTCATGCCTGTCATGAGATTGCCCCGCCTGGCCGCGCTCACGCTCGTCGGCTTTACCCTGATCGAGCTCCTCGTGGTGATCGCCATCATCGCCATCCTCGCCGGCATGCTCCTGCCCGCCCTGGCTCATGCCAAGGAAAAGGCTTCCCGCACCGCCTGCATCAATAACAACAAGCAGCTCGGCCTCGCCATGACCATGTATGCCGACGACAACGACGACAAAATGGCCTGGCCCAACTGGGGCAACGACTACGGCCCCGGCTGGCTCTACCAGCCCGTCGGCAGCCGGTCCCCCGACCCCCTCCGCTCCAACGAATGGAAGAACATCGAAGCCGGCCGGTACTGGAGTTACCTCAAGGATCGCAAAGTCTACAACTGCCCCCTCGACCGCACCAACCATGTCTCCTGGCAGCGCCGCGGCCAGCGCCTCTCCAGCTACATCAAGAACGGCGCCATCTGCAGCTTCGGCCGTTTCACCGCCGGCAAGACGCACAAGCTCGGAGCCTTCAACGGCGCGGCCTACGCCATGTGGGAGCCCGAAATCAAGAACTACGGCGGCACCTGGGGCTCCAATCCCGGCCACGATGCCAGCCAGTATCCGAGCGCCGATGAAGGCATCGGCCGCCGCCACAAAAAGGGAGCCGTCATCCTCGGCTTCAGCGGCCACGTCCACTTCATCAAGTTCGAGGACTTCCAGCGCGAACAGCGTTCGAACAAACCCGGCCTCCTCTGGTGCGTGCCCGGCACCGCCACCGGGGAGTGACCGCGCCCGCCGCGCTCAGCCCCGATTCTCCGGCGCGCTCAGCACCTCGATCGCCCGCAGCGTCGCCGCGTTGCGGTTCTCGAACCCCAGCTTTCCGAAAATGTGCGCCACATGCACTTTGATCGTGTTCTCGGCGCACCCCAGAATCCCCGCGATGTCGGCATTCGCCTTGCCCTGCGCCAGCCACAGCAGCACCTCCGCCTCCCGCCGCGTCAGTCCCAGCGCCTCCAGCGGCGCCGCTGATTCGAAGTTCGGCTTGAACTTCACCGTTGCTTCCGCCGCCTCCCGCTGCCGCTCGTGGCGCTCCAGCCGCGCCTCGATCGCCTCCAGCACCTCCGCCGCGCTCGCCGGTTTGACCAGGTAATCGTCCGCCCCGAGATTCATCCCCGTGCGCAGGTCTCCCCGCTCCCCCTTCGCCGTCAGGAAAATGAACGGGATCGAAGCGGTCGGCGCGTGGCTCCGCAAAACCTCCAACACCCCGTACCCATCCAGCTCCGGCATCGTCACGTCGCACAGAATGATGTCCGGCAGGTCCCGCTTCGCCGCCGCCACTCCGGCTTTTCCGTTGGGAGCCCCGCTCGCCTTGAACCCCTCCATCTCCAGCATCAGCACCAGGTTCTCCAGCGTGTCCGCTTCGTCTTCGATCACCAGAATCTTTGTCATACGTTTGGGGCAGGTTCGCCTGCCATCGCTTCGAATAAAGGCAGCCGCACCGTAAACGTCGTGCCCGCTCCCTCGGCGCTCTCGAACGAGACCGTTCCCTGGTGCAGCGCCACGCACCGTTGCACGATCAGCAAACCCAGCCCCGTCCCCGGAATCTGCCGCACGTTGCTCCCCCGGTGAAACGCCTGAAAGAGCCGCTTCTGATCCGCCGCCGGAATCCCGCAACCCCGGTCGGCGATCCGGCACACCGCCATCGCTCCCTCGCGCCGCACCGAAAAGTTCACCGGTTGCCCCGCCGGGGAATACTTCACCGCATTCGAGAGCAGGTTCGCGAAGATATGCCGCAGCACCGGCTCATCCCCGCGCGCCGTTGGCATATCCGCCTCCGCGTCGAGCTGGATCGGGCATTGCCGGCCCGTGGCCGATTCGATCTCCTCGCACACCCGCTGGCAGAACGGCGCCAGATCCAGCGCTGCCGGCTTGAACGGCACCCGGTCTGTCTCGAGCCGCCCGAGCATCAACACTTCCTCCATCATGCCCGACATCCGCCGCACCGCCTTGTTGATCGTCCGCAACAGATGCTCCCGTTTGTCCGCCGGCAGCCGTTCGTGATACCGCTGCAAGTTGTCCACCGAGGACATGATGATCTCCAGCGGCGTGCGAAACTCGTGCGACACCAGCGAGACGAACTCGCTCCGGAGCTGGCTCAGCTCGCGCTCCTTCGCCAGAGCGTTCTGCAGTTCGGCTTCGGCCCGCTTCCGCTCGGTCAAGTCGGTGATCACCGCCTGGAGCACGGGGCGCCCCTCCAGCTCCACCGCCGTCAGCGTCACCTCCACCGGGATCTCCACCCCATCCAGCCGCCGCGCCATCCACTCGAACCGCTCCGTGCCGTGCGCTCTCGCGGCCTCCATGTGCCGCCGCGCCGCCAGGGCGCTCTCCTCGCCATCCGGCTGCCGGGCCGCGGAAAAATCCGCCGGATGCCTCCCCAGAATCTCGTCCGGCCGGGCCGCGTTGAACAGTTTCAGCGACGCCGAATTCATCTGGATGAACCCACTCTCATCCTGCACCACCACGGCGGCGCTCAGGCTTTCGTACAAAGCCCGCACCCGCGCCTCGCTCTCCCGCAACTGCCGTTCCCCTTCCAGCAGTTTCGCCTCCGCCTCCTTCCGCGCCGTGATGTCCACCCCGGCGCTCAAAAAGTGCTGCACCCCTCCGATATCCACCGGCTGCGTCGAAAGCAGCACCGTCAGCAACCGGCCGTCCTGCGCGCGCAACCGCACCTCCCGGCTCTGCACAAAACCCTTCGTCTCCAGCTCCCGCGCGAAGGCATTGAACTCTTCGGGCTCGACCCAAAACGAGATGTCGTGCGGCGTTTTGCCCACCACCTGTTCGCGCACGAAGCCCAGCTTGCCGAGGAACGTGTCGTTCACCTCCACCAGCACCCGGTCCGGGCCGCGCAACAGGCTTTGCATCGCCGGGCTGTGGCGGAAGGCCGCCACGAACCTCGCCTCGCTCTCCCGCAACTCCGCGGTCCGCTCCGTCACGCGCCGCTCCAGCAGCGCCTTCTCCGCCTGCAGCTCCGCGTCCCGCTGCGCCACCCGCCCGGCCATCTCGTTGAACACCCGCGCCAGCTCCCCCAGTTCGTCCGCCCGTTCGACCGTCGCGCGCGCCGAGGTGTCGCCGCCGCTCATCTGCCGCGTGGCGCGCGTCAGCTCCGCCAGCGGCAGCGCGATCTGCCGCCGCAGCGTCGTCGCCAGGAACCCCAGCAGCAATCCGAGCGACAGCAGCCCCGACCACAGCACCCATTGCGCGGATTGGAACGCCACGCCGCGAAGCTGCTCCAGGGGGATCGTCGTCAGGAAGTACCACTCCGGCCCGGCGAGCTGCGCCACGCTGTAGTACGACTGGCTCGTGTCGTCGTACCCGGAAAACTGCGCGGCGCGGTTCGCCGTGATGATTCGATACAGGCTCGCCAGCGCCGGCTCTCCGCTCTCCTGCATCCGCAACTGGCCGATGCTGGCCAGAATCTCCTGCCGCTTGGCCGGATGCGCGATCAGCCGCCCGTCCTTCCGGAAGATCACATGCATCGCCCCCGGCAGCCCGCTCCGCGTCGTTTCCTGCATCAACCGGTTCACGAACAGATCATGGCCCACCGATCCCAGGAATTTCCCCTCCCGCTCGATCGGCAGGTAGACCGAGACGATCGGCACCTTCGTCGTCGGCTCCTCGATCACTCCCGACCACGCGATGCCGGTCCCGGGATGGTTCGTCCGCATCGAAAGCTGGAACCACTCCAGCGCGCTCGGGTCGTAGTCCGGCGGCGTCTCCCACACCCAGCTCGGCAACCGCGGATCGAAGCCGATGTTCAGCCAGCCGGGAAACACGAAATAGACGCTCGGAAAGGCATCCACCCACCCCGGCAGCAGGTCGTCGCAAATGTTTTGCGCCCGGAGCACCTGCGTCTTCAGCTCCGGCGTAAAGACGACATCCTTGTGCGCCCAGAGCGTCGAGAATCTCCGTCCGTCCGAGTAATTCGTGCGGCTGCGCCACGCCCCGTCGGGAAAAAGCTCGAAGCGTTCGTTCCATTGCGCCTCGTAATTGGCCGGGATCTGGACGGCCATTCGCTTCAGGAATTGCCCCCGCACCAATATGAGATTCGCCTCGACCTGCCGGAAACCCTGTTCCTCCCGCTGCGCCCGCTCCCGCACGTAAGTTTCCAGGTGCCGCAGCTCCCGCTCGGTCGCTCCGCGGTAGACCAGCCCGTACGTCACTGCCGTCGCCACGGAGATGACCAGCCCCGCGCCCACCGCCACCTGCAAGAGGATACGCCGCGGGATGGTCATGCCCAAGCCGTCCAACCTGCGCGGTTCTGGCCGCCGATCATGGCCGCGACCTTAGCAAAGCCCCTCCCCGGGCCAAGGAGAATCCCGGCTCTCTTAATCTCCCTGCTGAGTGGAACCAAATCGCCCTAATACCGAAGGCTTATGGCCGCCGGTTCCCCGAAAGTGGAACTTCCCCCATATGAATCAACCATCGATGAACGGCGCGGCCACGGGCGATCCGCCGCCGCTGCCCCCCTGGTGGGAATGCGAACTGTTCTGCATCCATTCCTACGCCGGCGATGCCGGTTCGCCCTGCGGCTGGCGGGGGAAATCCGCTGCCGCCCGCCTGGATCGCGACGGCCGGCGCCGCGTCTGCCCGCGTTGCGGGCGCCCCACCCTGCTCCCCATCCCGCTTCAGCCGGAAACCTTTTGATCGCGGCGGCGGGAATGGTTTGTCACAAAGTGACGGGGGTGTTACAGAACGGGCTGGCGGCGATGAGGCAGCCACGAACGATGAGAGCGAGCAATCGATAGTACAGGAGGTGGGAGCGGATGCGGTTTTGGTACAACATTGTATTTACAATCTTTTTCCTGCTCTCGGCGCCGTACTATTTCCTGCGGATGCGGCGGCGCGGCGCGTGGCAGCAAGGCTTCCGGCAACGGTTTGGCCAGTTCGATTCCAAGCTCAAAATGGCGCTGACCAACCGGCATGTGTTGTGGATTCACGCCGTCAGCGTCGGGGAAGTGAATATCGCGACCCAGTTGATCGCGGCGCTCGAAACCCGCCTGCCGAACATCAAGATCGTCGTCTCGACCACCACGAGCACCGGCATGGGCGAGCTGCGCAAACGGCTGCCGAGCCATATCGAAAAGATCTACTTTCCGATCGACTTCCGGAAGTACGTCAGCCGCGCCCTGCGGATCATCAGCCCGGAAGCCGTCGTGCTGGTCGAGGCGGAAATCTGGCCGAACTTTCTCTGGAGCGCCCGGGCGCGGGGCATCCCCACCTTTCTGGTGAACGCGCGGCTTTCCGACCGGTCTTTTCGCGGCTACCGGCGGTTCGGCTTTCTGTTCCGGTCGGTCTTTCGCTCGTTCGCGGGAGTGGGCGTGCAGAACGAAGCCGATGCCGCGCGGCTGATCAAACTCGGGAGCCGCCCCGAGGCGGTCCATGTGGTGGGCAATTTGAAGTTCGACGGCGTCGAGCTGAACGAGCGCCCGGCCATCGAGGTGCCTGGCATGTTGCATCGGATCGGGGTGGATCCGAAGCGGCCGCTGCTGGTGGCCGGGAGCACCCACGCCGGCGAGGAAGCGCTGCTCGGGCGCGTCTACCGGAAATTGCGCCAGGATTTCCCGGAGCTGTTTCTGATCGTGGTGCCGCGGCACTTCGAGCGCGGGAACGAAGCGGCCAAGGACCTCCAGGCGCAGGGTTTGCGCGTGACCTTCCGCACCGAAGTGAGCGGGTCGACACAGATGAAACCGGGCGAAACCGATGTCTTGCTGGTCAACACGACGGGGGAATTGCGCGCGTTTTACCGCGAGGCCGCCCTGGTCTTTGTTGGGAAGAGCCTGTGCGGCGAGGGCGGGCAGAACCCCATCGAACCGGCGGCCCTCGGCAAGCCGATCCTCTTCGGGCCCAACATGCAGAATTTCGCGAGCATTACGCAGATCATCCTCGCCGCCTCGGGAGCGGTTCAGGTGGCCGACGAAGCCGCGCTGGAAGGGGCGCTGCGGGATTTGCTGCGCGATCCGGCGAAGGCGCGCGCGATCGGCCAGAGCGCGGCGCGGGTGGTCCAGGCCAACAAAGGTTCGATCGACCGCACCGTCGACCTGATTGCCCGGCATCTCAAGAACGAAGAGGTCTACGTGGACCCGCGGTATTGATGCGGCGTCGCGTTCAAGGGGCGCTGCCGTCGCGCCGGACCGGCGGGATTTTGGTTTGGCGAAAGCAATTCCGGGGCCATCTCCGGCAAATCGAGCGAAGCGGCCCGGCTCCCGATAGCGCATGGTGATGATGGGTCGGTTGCGGCTCAGGCCGCACTGGACGGCGTATCGATCCCCGACCCGCGCCTGGCCGGGTGCCGCGGCCCCGGCCTCGCGCTTAAAAGCAAACGGCCGCGGAGCGAGGAGAAAGCGGTCAAATGAATGCCTTAGCCAAATGGGATCCATTCAGGGAAATGGACGATCTGCACGGCCGGCTGAGCCGGTACTTCGGGTTGGGACCAGCCCGGACGGTCGATGGAAGCAAGGAATCGATGACGATTGCCGAGTGGGCTCCCTCGGTGGATATCACGGAGGATGAGAAGGAGTGGCTCATCAAGGCGGACCTGCCCGAAGTGAAACGGGAGGACGTCAAGGTCAGCGTCGAAAATGGCGTCCTGACCATCACGGGCGAGCGGAAGTTCGAGAAGGAGGAGAAGAACAAGAAGTACCACCGCGTCGAGCGGTCGTTCGGCACCTTCCTGCGCAGCTTCGCCTTGCCAGACGGAGTGGACGACACCAAACTCGGCGCCGAGTACAAAGACGGCGTGCTGCGCGTGCGCCTGCCCAAAAGCGAAAAGACCAAGCCCAAGGCGATCGAAGTCTCGGTCAACTGAGACAGCCGCCCGGCGAAACATTCATGAATACCAGCGCCCAGACCAGCCATGCCGCGGAGGCGAAAGCCTTGCACGAACATCCGTTCTTCAAGGGGATGAAGGAGGAGCATGTGCTGACTCTGGTGCGGCATTGCGTCCAGGTGGAAATCCAGGAGGGGACCCTTCTGCTCAAGCAGGGGGATCCGGCCTCGACCTTCTATCTCATCATCTCCGGCACCGTCACGCTTACCCATGCGGGCCTCCACCGCAACGTCCCCATCCAGACGCTCGGCGCCGGCGAGGCGCTGGGCTGGTCCTGGCTCTTCCCCCCGTATGCCTGGCATTTTAACGCCATGGCGATGGACAAGGTGAGAGCCTTGCGTTTCGACGCGCAGGCGCTGCGCGAGCTCTGCGATGCGGATCGGGACCTGGGCTACGAAATGATGCGGCGCATTTCCGAAGTCGTCATCGAACGCTTGCAGAAGACGCGCCAGAAATTCTACAAGCTGACTTAGCGGGCGCGATCGAGCGGTTCACTGCGGAGCATTGGCCTCGACCCAGCGGACGGCCTGCCGCATCAACGCGGTGGCGTCGCGCAGGCCGAGCTTGGCCTTCAAATTGCCGCGATGAACATCGACCGTCTTCGGGCTGAGATTTAACCGGGCGGCGACCTCCTTTGTGGTCAGGCCCTGGCCCATCAGTTGGAATACTTCGAACTCGCGGTCGCTCAACTGCTCGATGGGGGAGCCGGAACCGCGCGGGCGGGTCCCGCTGAGCGCATTCAGGATTCTCGAGGCCATCGCCGGGCTGACGTAGACTTGGCCGCTGGCGACGTGGCGAATCGCTTCGAGCATCTTCGCCGCGCCGGCATCCTTCATGATATAGCCGCGGGCGCCGGCGCGCAGCACGCGTTCGGCGTGGATTTCCTCGTCATGCATCGAAAGGACCAGGATCGGCATCTGCGGATGCAGCGCCAGCAGGTCCTTGATAAACTCGGTCCCGGAGCGGCCCGGCATGCTCAGGTCGGTCACCACCAAATCGGGCTTGGTGCTGGCTAGGATGGAAATGGCTTCCCCGGGGCTGCCGGCCTCGGCGCAGACCTGAAAATCCGGCTGGGCCTCGATGATGCCCGCGAGGCCGCCGCGTGTGAGGGGGTGGTCGTCCACCACCAGGACTTGCCGGCGGACCGGCCGAGCGGGGGTAGGGGAGCGTGATTCCCGCGCCCCGCCGTTTTTGGAGGTTGGCTTAGCGCGCATTGGTCTCCAAAGGCATCGAGCAGCGCACCTTGACCCCTTGGGGCGAAACCGGTTCGACGACCAAGGTCGCCCCCAGCGCGTGCGCGCGATACTGCATCACCCGCAGCCCCATTCCGGCGGAGGGCTTCGGAGTCCGCTCCAGCCCGCCGCCATCGTCGGCGACTTCCAGGCCCAGCCGGTTTCGGCGGTTTTGCAGGCGGATGCTGATCGAGGCCGGGCGTCCGTGCTTGATCGCATTGTTGACGGCTTCCTGGGCAATGCGAAACAGGTGGCCGGACTTGTCCGGAGAAAGCTCGACCGCCGGCCCGGCCGCTTCGAAACGGCAGCGGACGGCCCCCGCCTGGTCGATCTGGCGGGCCAGCGTCTGGAGCGTGCCGGCCAGGCCGTCGGTCTCCAGGCCCATCGGGGCCAGCCCGCGGGACAGCGCACGCGTCAGGCTGATGGCGTCGCGCAGCGCCTGGCCGATGCGTTCGGCCTGGCGGCCCGCCTCGCGGCGGCCGGATTCGCCGCGCCCGTTCCGCGCCAGCGATTCCGCCAGGACATGACACATCATCTCGATGGCGGTGAGGCGCTGCCCGAGGCCGTCGTGCAAGTCCCGTCCGATGCGGGCCTGCTCGCGGTCGCTGATGGCCAGGAGTTCCTCTTCGAGGCGCTTGCGGGCGGTGATGTCGGTGCGGATCGAGATGTACTGCGCCGGTTTGCCGGTTTCATTCAGGAACGGCACGATCGTCGTATCCACCCAATAGATCGAACCATCCTTGGCGCGATTGCGGATTTCGCCGCGCCACACCCGGCCGTTCGAGATCGTGCGCCACAGCTCACGGAAGAACTCGCGCGGGTGATGGCCGGAATTGATGATGCGATGGTTCTGACCCAGCAATTCGCGGCGCGAAAACTTGGAAAGCTCGCAGAACTTCTCGTTGACCGAAACGATGTCGCCCCGCGCATCGGTGACGGCGACGATGGAGTGCTCGTCCAGGGCCGATTTGACGTCGCGCAGTTCCTTGAGCGTCGCTTGCATGCGGCGGGCCAATTCAGGCAAAGCGGACCGTCCGGCCCGGGCTGGGGCGGAGCGCCGGGGCCGGGCGGCGGATCGTCGCTGCGCACGCTGGTTCACGCGCGCATGCTGCCAAATTTCCAGCGGCCATGCGAGGGGAAGGTGAGTTCGACAGGCCGGTCAGGCGCGGGCCGCGGAGGGGAGATGTCCCCGGTAGTCGGACGGCGATTCCCCCACCACCTTGCGGAAGACGCGGTTGAAATGCGTCAGCGATTGAAACCCGACCTCGTAGGCGATCTGGCTCACTCGCAAGTTGGGATTGAGCAGCAGATTCTTGGCCCGCTCGATCCGCGTGCGGGACACATACTCGGTGAAAGTGATCCCGGTGTACTTGCGGAACAGTTTGCAAAAATAGAACAGGCTGGTGTGGACCGCGGCCGCGACCTGGCCGAGGGAGAGATCCTCGCTGTGGTGATCGAGAATGTACTGCTTGGCCTTCGCGATCACCGGCGGTTCGGCGTTGGCGGCTTGCACGGCCAGTTGATTGCTCTTGATCGAGAGGTGTTCCGCGAAAATGCGGAGCAGGCTGCAGACCGCATCCAGCTTCTTCTGCGGCAGAACCGGGGTGGCCAGGAAGGCCGCGCGCGCCTCCGGGCGGTTCAAGTCGACGCCGAGTTCGCGCCCCTTCTCGACGGCGCGTTCGAAGGCCGCCTCGGTCGGCTTTTGGCGGGCCGCCTGGCCGGTTTGCAGCAGGCCGATCGTTTCATTCCCCAGGCGCACGGGCACCGCAATCTCGCACAGGCCGTAGGGACAGTTGACCGCGGCGGGCTCGGCGGCCGCGGAACGGGCCAATTGCTCCTGGGTGCGGAGGCACGCGGCGCAGCTCCGGCTCTTTTCGGCCATGATCGCGCAAAAGGGATTCTCATTGCGCCGGCCGTGCAGCGGGAGCTGCCACGTCTCGACCGACCGAAGGGTCAGCGGAAGGCCCGTGGCTTCGGCGTAAGCCTTTTCGTAGTTCTGATACAGCTCCGACTCCGCCAGCGTCTCCAACAGTTGTCCATTCGCATTCATGGTTCGATTCCACTCATTTTTAGCTGGCACCCAATTGTGCCGTCCGAGGACAAAATACGGCTGGTTGGGGCTTGTTCGTAACCCGGGGCAGGTTCGAACCGTGGTTGCAGCCAAACCTCAGGCGGCTAGGGAAATTGCTTAGCGACGGTCTGACTAAGCCTGCGGGGGTGGCCAGAAATCCGAGGAATTATTTCACCCAGACTCCAAGGCGAAAGACCGGGAAGGGGTGGCCGGGATGATTGATCGGGGCGGTCTCCGGGGATTGGAGGGAACCCCGCGGCCGCGGCCTGCGGGCCAGGGTTACGTGCCGAAGCGTTGCGTGATGAACTTCAACTGCTCGTTGATCTTCTGCTGGGCCGTTTCCATGGCCACGAAGCTCGAGATCATTGCCTGGCGGCGGGTTTCCAGCAGCCGTTCGAGATCGCTGACCTGCTTGTCGATATCGTTGCTCTGCTTGGTCAGGGCGGCCTGACGCTTGATGAGGGTTCCGTCGTCGCCGATCGTGTTTTCGACAAACTTGTGCAGCCGCACGGCGAGGCCGTCGGTCGTATCGGTGAACAGCTCGCGGACGTCGTCCATCTTCGTCTTGAGCATGCTGTCGAGCGTCGTCGCATTGCCGATCTTGAGCGTGCTGTCGGTGCCGTTCGAATCGATGCCGAGCTGGGCCAGCTTGTCGATGGTGCCGGAGAGGTTGGAGACGGCCGAGTAGGCGAGGCGCCGGAGCTGGGTGCCGATCGTGTCGGCATCGCTCTCATCGGCCAGGGTGCCGGTGCTGACTTTGCCCTTGCTATCGGTGGAACTGGCGGTCTCGCGATCGATCAGCGTCTGGAGCTTGTTGTACTCTTCGAGAAAGTCCGAGATCCCTTTGCTGACCGTGGCCGTATCGCTCGCGACGGCAAGCTGCGTCGTGCCGAGTTTGAGCGCGTTGATCGTCACTCCCGTCAACCCGGAACTGGCTTCGCTGATCGTGTTCGAGGTGCTGATCAGCTCCGCGCCACCGTCCAGGGTGTAGCGGAGATTCGCCCCGCGCTGGAGCGACCCGCCGGTCAATCCCGTGGCCGCCAGAAAATTGCCCGTGACATCTTCCAGGGACACGCCCAGATCGCCCGTGGTTTTGTTCCGCAGGACAAGGCGGTCATTCACGGAATCGTAGCTGGCGGAGACGCCCGCGTCCGATTCGTTGATCCGCTGGACCACCTCGGCGAGGGTGTCTTCGGTGCGGTTAAACGCGATGGCGACGCCATTGATCTTGAACTGCCCCGCGCCGGAGCCGCCGTCGGAAACCGGCGTCGTGAAGTTCGCGCTCTCCAACGCGCTCGCGGATCGCACGCCGCCCAGGCGGGTCGCGCTCGAAACGGCAGCGGTGCCGTTGTTGTAGAGCTTCGCCACCTGGAGGAAGTTCGAGGTATCCGTGGCGCTGCCGAGCGTGATCGTGCCGCTGCCGCTCAGGGAGATCCGATCGTTCGTGGCGTCGTAGCTGGCGGTGACGGCGTTACTGGTGGCGGTGGCGATCTTGTCGAACACCTGTTGCAACGTGTCGCTCGTGGCGAGGGTGATGCGCTTGCCGTTGACCGTGAAATCGCCCGCGCCGACCGCCGTGGAGAATCCCGCATCCGACAGAGCGAGCCCGGAGACATCGTTGGTGGGCGCGATGGCCGCTCCGACATCGGACACCCCGCGCCATTCCGACTGCGTGGCCAAGGCAACCACATTCAGCGAGTAACTGCCGTTGGAAGCCTTCGTCGAGCCGGAAACGGTCGCCACCGTGGCATCCGAACTCGTGCCGACCCGGCCGTTAAAGAACTCGGGATTCTGCAGCTTGTCCACCCGGCTCTGGAGAATGCCGAGCTGGGTCTTGATGCTGTTATAGGAATTATGGCGCTGATTGGCGGTGTTTTGCTCGACGAGCAGCCGCGTGGCCGGAGCGCGCTCGACCTGGATCAATTGATCCACGAGCGTCCGCCAATCCAATCCCGAGGCCAGTCCTGATAGTCCTAATTCCATAACCGCGCGGGCCCGCCCGCGGCGAACCCGATACCTCGGTGTGATCGGTCGAATGCATGGATTCCTTTACCGGAATGTTGTCCGCCATCGCTCTCGCAACGGCGGATGAGCCGGGTTGCTTCCCCGCGTCATCGACGAATTGGCATTCCAGGATGGATTTTGTCGGACGGGTTGTTCATCAATAAGGCCATGACCAACCCGCTGCGTATGGCCGGTCGAATCGCCTTCATGATGCTGGCCCTCTGGCTGGCGATCCCCGCATGGGCCGCCGGCCCTGATCTCCTCACCGTGCGCTACCCGGCTTCCACCGAGGCGGGCGGGCTGTCGGTCGAGGCGGCCTTTTACCTCTGGGTTCCGCCGAAAGTGAAAAGAGTTCGCGCGGTCATCGTGCATCAGCATGGTTGCGGGGATGGCGCGGAGAAAGCGGGCGAGACCGCCGCGCTGGACGCCCATTGGCGGGCGTTGGCGGCGCGGCACGATGCCGCCCTGCTGGCTCCGCATTATCAGGCGCGCGGCGCGAATTGCCGGCTTTGGTGCGATCCCAGGAATGGTTCGGGGGCGGTCTTTCTGCGAGCCCTTTCGGACTTGGCGCAGGCGAGCGGGCATCCCGAGCTGGCGGAGGCTCCGTGGTGTTTATGGGGGCACTCGGGCGGCGGCTTCTGGGCTTCGCTGATGCTCGAACGGCATGCCGAACGCATCGTAGCGGTGTTCTGCCGGTCCGGCACCGCAGCCAACGCCTGGCACAAGAAGGAAATCCCCGAACCGCGCTATCCGGACGCAGCCTTCCAGGTGCCGATCATCTTGAACCCTGGTTTGAAAGAGCGCGGCGACAAACAATTCGACGGGGCCTGGACGACTTCCGAGCGATTCTTCGATCTCTTCCGGCAACGGGGAGCGCCCATCGCGTTCGCCCCCGATCCGCTCGCCAGCCACGAGTGCCGCAACTCGCGGGTGCTGGCGATCCCCTTCTTCGATGCGGCGCTGCGGCTGCGCTTGCCGGGGGCCAACTCAGCCTTGCAGACGGTGGCGATTGGAAAAGGGTACTGGGGCGATTGGGAGAGTGGCGACATCGAAAGTGCGCGGAACGGCCGGGCGGATCGTGGTTGGTTGCCCGATCTGGTGACGGCCAGGGCCTTCTCCGAGTATGTCAAAACCGGAGCGCGCAGCGACCGCACGCCGCCGACGTCCGCACCGGTCATCACGAGCATCGCCCGCGAGGCCGGGGGCGTGGCCATCGCCTGGGAAGCGGAAGCCGATCTCGAGAGCGGCCTCCGGCAATTCGCGATTTACCGCGATGGCAAACGCTTGGGACTGTACCCCGAGACGGTGGCCTCCAAGACCGGTTATGCCCAGTTCCAGCCGATCAGCTATCACGACACCCCGGCGCCGAATTCTCCGCCGATGCGCTTCCTCGATGCCGGCGCAGCGGTTGGATCACGCCCCCGCTACGCGGTCGCCACCATCAATGGCGCCGGACTGGAGGGACCGCGCAGCCGGTCGCGCCGGGCTCCCAAAAGTCGCTGACGACGCACCCGTCGCGCGCGATCAAGCACCGGAGACAGCCGCTTTCTCCATTGCGGGGCACGCAACCGATTTGTAGGCTCCGATCCATGCCCAGATTGCTGCCCACGGATGGAACCGGAGTCTGCGTTTCCTCAAGGCGGCGCGCCGATTCCCCCGTTCTGGCCTTTACCTTGATCGAATTGCTGGTGGTGATCGCGATCATCGCGATCCTGGCCGGGATGCTCCTGCCGGCGTTATCGGCCGCCAAAGAAAAAGGCCGCCGCGCCGCCTGCACCAGCAATCTCCGCCAGCTCGGCCTCGCCACGCACGTTTACGGGCTGGACAACAACGACAAGGTGTTCCATGGCATTCGCGACGCGGGCGATTCGTACACGCTGAGCATTCAGAGCGCGATGTACCGCTATATCAGCAATCAATTCGGGGAGAAGGTGTTCGATTGCCCGAACCTGTATCCGGTGCATTACCCGGGCACGACCGACCGGCCGGATATCCGCTATCAATCCGGCATCGGCTATTACATCGGCTACAATTATCACGGCGGAAAAAAGATGCCGGCCGGTTCGGGCTGGACCTCGCCGCAAACCTTAACCGAGGCGCCCACGCTGGAATTGTTCACGGACCAGAATGTCTGGAATCCGACCTGGGTGACGGTGCCGCATGGGCCGCGCGGACAGGTGAAGAAGGGACCGTTCAAGGGAACCGGCATCTCGCCTTCGGGCGGCAAGAATCCGAAGGAGATGGGCGCCGCAGGAGGGCACGCGGGAACCCTCGATGGCGCGGTGCAATGGCGCAATGCAAAGCTTTGGAAAACGAACTACCTGATCTTTTCGGGCGGATCGCATTGGGGATTCTGGTGACGGGCTGGCGCGGCAGCGCTTGAATCGGCCAGGCGTGATTTCGTGGCGCGGCGGCCCGTAAAAGCGAAGCGGCCATCCCCGCGAGGGAATGGCCGCCGCTGAATAAGAGTTATCCGTGGGGATCAGCTCAGTTTCCGGCGCAGGCCGCTCAAGCCGATGGCGCTGGCGTGAGGTTTGACTTGAAACGCAGGGGGCGGTTAGGCTGCGCAGGACCGCCTCGGACACCGTGTGAAGCACCCGCGGGCCGAGGCTGGGAACGCCCCGATCCAGTAACCAACAGAACGCGGATGCCAGATTCAGCTCAACCTCCGGCGGCCTCGCCTCCCGTGCTGTCGCGCCGCCAGATTTTTGCGCGGCGGCTGTTTAGCTCGGTCCTGCTGTGGACGGTCGTGCTGGCGGCCGTCTTCTCGCCGAACCGGCTGATTTCGGTCTGGTGCTTTTTCGCCATCATGACGGTGATCTCGCTGGCGGGGTTGGCGGAGTTCTATGGAATGGTGGAGAAATGCGGGCTGCGCTGTTTCAAAGCTTGGGGGATCGCGGGCGGAGTCCTGCTCACGGCGGGAACGTTCTTTTATCTCTCCGGGCTGGCGGGGACGGTCCCGGGTTCGGCGGCGGCGGCGAACGATTTCGAAACGGGGTTTCTGATCCTGTTCGTGCTGGGCTTATGTGTGCGGCAGTTCGCGGGGCAGACCCAGGAGCAGGCCATTCAGGCCATTGCCTGCACACTGTTGGGCTTGATGTACGTGCCTTGGCTGCTGAATTTCATCCAGAAGATCAATTTCTATCCTGGGGTCGAAGGGCGGTACTACGTGCTCTACTTCATCCTGGTGACGAAATTCAGCGACTTGGGCGCCTACGTGACGGGTTCGCTCATCGGAAAGCACAAAATGATTCCGCGCATCAGCCCGGGGAAGACGTGGGAGGGCTTCGCGGGGGCGTTGGTCATCAGCACGGGGGCGAGCGTGGGGTTCGCGGCATTGGCGCGAACCCATGTGCCGGACCTGACGATGGGGCACGCGATCGTTCTCGGACTGGTGTTGAGTTCGGCGGCGGTGATCGGGGATTTGATCGAATCGATCTTCAAGCGGCAGTCGGGCGTGAAGGATTCGGGACGCTTCTTTCCCGGGATTGGCGGGATTCTCGATTTGATGGACAGCTTGTTGTTCAACGCGCCGATTATGTACCTGTATCTGCGCTTCGTGCTGGTCTGAGAGGCCTGGTGACAAGCAGGGGCGCGTGGCTTAGAATGGCGGAGTGAAAAGCCCGGTGCCAGGACAGGACTCTTGGGGTCTGTTGCAGACCTGCAACTACTCCGTTTCCGGTCAAGAATCACCCGAATGAAGATATCCCCGGCATCGTCCAACCCGGGTCGCCCTGCCTCGCACAGCCGCTGTCGAAGCGGGGCGAAGCGATGATCCACGCGAACTCATGATACGCCGAGCCATGCCACCGCGCTTCCGTCCGACTGCTGGAATGAGCAGCATCCCCCTGACGCTTCTGCTGGGGCTGCTCCTGGCGGCCGGAAGCGCATCGAGTTGGGCAAAGAATGTCGTGACGAGCGCCGAGGACTTGTGGTCGCTCAAGCCCGTGGAGCGGCATGCGGTGCCCCAGAGCGCGACCCGCTCGCAGAATCCGATCGACGCCTTTTTGGCGGAGACGTGGAAAGAGAAACGGCTGAAGCCCGTGGGGCTGTCGGACAAACTGACCTGGCTGCGCCGGGTGGCGCTCGATCTAACCGGGCTCCCGCCGACCATCGCGGAGCAGGAAGATTTCATCGCGGACGATTCATCCCTGGCTTACGAACGGGTGGTGGACCGGCTGCTCGCGAGCGAACAGCACGGGGTGCGGTACGGGAGGCATTGGCTGGATGCCTTGCGCTATGCGGATGCGGACGAAAACATGCCGGCGGCGCCGGGGATTCATCTATGGCGGAATTGGGTGATCGCCGCCATCAACAACGACCTGCCGTACGACGAATTCGCGCGGGCGCAGATTCTGGGGAATCGCGCGGCCAAGCGGACCATCATCTCGGCGGAAGGACATCTCACCCGTGTGCCGCCGCGGCCCGAGGATTTGTTCGCGCTGGGCTTCCTTGCCCGAGGCGCCACCTCGATGGAGAACGGGGATCATGGCCTGGCCTTCGCGGCGACGGAGACGATTTCCACGACTTTCATGGGCATGACCGTCAGTTGCGCGAAATGCCACGACCACTTTTACGATCCGATCAAGGAGAGGGATTTCTATTCGATGAAGGCTCTCTTCGACTCGCTGCAGCTCAGCCGGGTCGATCTGGCGACGACCGAGCAGCTCTTCGAGCAGGGGCGGCGGGTGCAGGAGTACGAAACGCGGCTGAATACTGTCGTGGAAGCGATGCGGAAGTTTATCGAACCGCATCACACGCGCTTGTACGAGGAACGAGTTTCGAGCTTCCCCCCCGAGGTGCAGGCGGCCATCCGAAAGCCGGAAGGACAGCGCAACGCCGCGGAGCAGCAGATTTACGAAGACTACTATCCGATCCTCCGCATCGATCCGCCAAAATTGAAGCAGGTCATGACGCCGGAGGAGATTCGCCGGTATGACGAATATTTGCGGCAGATCAAGGCGCTGAAGCCGCCGCCGGGGCTGCCGGTGTTCTGGACGGTGGTGGAGGATGCGAAGCGCGCTGCCGAGACGAACTATGTCCTCACCACGGGCGATCCGGCCCGGCCGAGAAAGAATCTGCCGGTGAAGCCAGGGTTTCCGTTTGCGCCCAGCGCGTTGGAATTTCGCGAAGGCCGGCGGGAAGCATTTGTGGACTGGCTCACGGCGCCGGAGAATCCGCTCTTTGCTCGTGTGGCCGTCAATCGCATCTGGCAGTGGCATTTCGGGACGGGCCTGACGCCTTCGGCGAACGATTTTGGAGCACTCGGCGGAACGCCGATCCATCCCAAGCTGCTGGATTGGCTGGCCTCGGAATTCGCCCAGCAAAAGTTCAGCATGAAGTGGTTGCATCGGCTGATCGCGACTTCGGAGGCGTATCGGCGGGCTTCGGCTGGGACGCCGGAAGAGGAAGCGGCGAATCACGCGATCGATCCCGACAACCGATTATTCTGGAAATTTCCGCTCCGGCGGCTCGAGGCCGAGCCGGTGCGCGACGCGATGCTCGCGGCTGCCGGGACGCTCGATCTGGCGGTGGGAGGGGAATCGTTCGACGCGGTGCAGTCCGAAACGGGATCGCGGCGGCGCACGGCCTACATGTCCCGGGGATACCGGTCGTATATGAGCTCGATGCCGGATTTCCTCCAGACATTCGACGCGGACGATGGCCGGGCCGTGTGCGCCCGGCGCAATCAGACGGTCACAGCGCCGCAAGCCTTGTGGATGATGAACAGCGAACTGGCGGACGCGGTGGCGGGCGAATTCGCGGAGCGACTGAAACGAGAATCCGTGGGCGACCTGGCCGTCATGATCGACCTGGGGTACCGATTCGCGTTGGGCCGGCGGCCGACCGCCACGGAGCGGGCCAGTTCATCGGCGTATCTGGAAACCGATCTCAGCCGCGTGAAGGGATTTGCGTGGTTATTGTTCAATCTCGATGAGTTTATTTATGTCCGGTAATCGCTGTGCATGACGATGAATTCGATGGTTGAGCGCTCGATCTATCCGTGCGGCCGCATCGCGCGCCGCCGGTTTCTGTTCCAGGCCGGGGTCGGCTTTTTCGGCAGCGCCATGGGGGCATTGTGGGCGGCTGAGGGCAAGCTAAGCCAGGGAGCGCTGCCGCAATTCGCCGCGCCGGCCCGGTCGGTCATCTTTCTGTTCATGTGCGGGGGGGTGAGCCACATCGATACGTTCGACCCGAAAGATAACAAGCACGCGGGGAAGTTGATCGATGCCGTCGGTTTCGGGGACAACATGGCGGACATGAAACGTCCGGTCATTCCGATCCGGCGCACGTTCAAACGATACGGGCAATCCGGCATACCGGTCTCCGATTGGTTTCCGCATGTCGGGGGTGTTGTCGACGAGATCGCTTTGGTGCGATCGATGTGGTGCCACGAGACGAATCATTTTCCGGCAGTCGTCGAAATGGCCACCGGGCATCGCGACCGGATCGTGGATCATCCCACGCTGGGAAGCTGGGTGACCTATGCGCTGGGCACGGAGAACAAGAACCTGCCGAGCTTTGTCAACATCGGGCGGCCCTCTTCGCCGGTGCAGCTCAGCGGCGGGTATCTGGGAGCTTCGGTTTCGGCCACGCCGTTGCAGCCGGGGGATCTGCCCATCCGCAATCTCTATCCGCCGAAGACCACCAGCGCGCGGGAGCGAGAGCGCCAGATGGCGGCGCTGGAGACGCTGAATCGCGAATTTCGGGAGCGGTACGAGATTCACAGCGCGATTGCGGCGCGCACCAAATCCTACGAGCTGGCGGCCCGACTTCAGATGTCCGGTCCGGAAGCGGTCGATTTTTCGACCGAGTCCGACGCCACGAAGAAGCAGTACGGCATCGGGGAGAAGAACACCGACGACTTCGGGAAGCAGTTGCTGCTGGCGCGCCGCCTGGTCGAACGCGGGGTGCGGTTCATCCAGATTTGCCATGCCGGCGGCGGCAACGGCGCCTGGGACGCGCACGACGACATGGAAAGCCATGCGCCGCTATGCCACGCCACCGACCGTCCCATCGCCGGCCTGATCCGCGATCTGAAGCTGCGCGGGTTGCTGGACAGCACGCTCGTGGTTTGGAGCAGTGAATTCGGCCGGACGCCCTGGTCGCAAAACACGACCGGCCGCGATCATAATCCGAAGGGGTTCACTTCCTGGCTCGCTGGCGGCGGCATCAAGGGGGGCACGATTTACGGAGCGACCGATGAGGTCGGCTATCGCGCGGTCGAGAATCGCACCTACATCAGCGATCTCCAGGCGACCATCCTGCGCCAGATGGGGTTAGACCACAATAAGATGGAAGTTGAGATCGATGGCCGGCCCGTGCGGCTGGTCGAACCCGGTTCGCATCCGATCTATGGGGTGATTGCCTGACCGCGAAGGCTCAATTCGGCCGGTAAGCGGCGGTGGTAAAAGCGGTCTGGTTTGGGGAATCGGCCGGATTTTCGTAGGCCGTGAGCAGCGTCCCCGCCGCGACGTTTTGAACGGTGGTCGTTTTCCCGGAGGGCCAATGGATCGTGAGCGTGGGGACGTTCGTGTGTGGGCCTAATCCAACGATCATGGTGGCGGAGTTCTGCGTGGACCAGCCTTCGCCGCAACGGTGCTGCCGCGTGACTTGGACGGAGCCGAGCTGGAGCGTGACGCGCGCGCCATAGCCGTCGCGGTTGGTAAACTGAGCGGCGGCGGCCGGGGTGCGATTACCGCCGACGAAACGAATGGCCATCATGTGGCCGGCGGGGACGGCGGCGGCAATTTCGTTGCGGTACAGATTGAAGAGCGGCTGGTTGGCGTTGACGAGGGCAAGGTCCTGGAAGCCGTCCCGATCATAGTCGAGCAGGGCGAATCCGCGGCTGTCGGCGGGATTGTCGAGGCCGGAGAGGGCCGACAAGTCATCGAAGGTGCGGCCGGCGCGGTTCGCGAAAAAGCGGTTGCGCTCCTGCCCGTTGAGCGAGTGGACGAACGATTTATCGCCCCGGCGTTCGACACCGGCCAGGCGGGCGTCGATGGCGGGGCCGAGGTTATCCGGCGGTCCGGTGCGCTTCCATTCAGGATTCATGCGAAACGAGGGGCGGGTCAGTTTCGAATCGGTCCGGAGCATGGTGCGCCAGAGGTTGCTCTCGAGGTCGAGGCCGGAGGCGAGCTCGCGCGGCGCGGTAAAGTAACCGTTCACGACATACAGGTCGGGATAGAGATCGTTGTCGAAATCGGCGAAACATCCGCCCCAGGACCATCCGGCGTTCTGGACGGGCAGGGCGGGCGGGTTCGGCCCGGCGACCTGCCGGAACTGGCCGGCGGGCGACTGGCGGTGGAGCCAATTGCCGGAAGCGGATTCGATAAAGGTGGGGGTAATTCCTGAAATCAGCGTGGTCATCCGAATTCCGGGCGCGCTGTGGATGTTCGAGACGTAGAGATCTTCCAGGCCATCGAGATCGAAATCGGCCCAGGAAGCGCCCATCGAAAAGCCGTAAGCGGTGACGCCGGCTGGTTGCGAGACATCGGCGAAGCCCGCGGGGCCGTCGTTGCGGAAGAGGTTGCTGTGCGCCCAATCGTTCGCGAGGAAAAGGTCGGGATCGCCATCGTGATCGTAATCTCCCCAAGTGGCTTGCAGCGTATTGCGCCACAGACCGACCGTCTGGTTTTCGGGAGCGGGTTCGAGCCGGCCGCCGCCGCGATTGATGAGGAGGACATTGGGGGGGCCGAGCTGGTCGAGAACGGTGGCTCCGACGCGTTGCCGGTGTTCGGCGATGCGGCGGCGGTATTCGCGGGCCAGCTCGGGGGCGAAAAATTCGTCGGGCCAGTCGAATTCGCCTTCCCGGGCCTGGGCGACGCCGCCGGCCGGGCTTGCGGCCGCCGGAGCGGCTGGGCGGTAGGTGCAAAGGTAGACATCCAACAGCCCGTCCTGGTTGTAGTCCGCCGCGGCCATCGAAATGACGGCCATCGGCATGAAGGGCGGGATCGGGTGTTGGAAGTAGACCCCCTGGCGATTTTCCAGATAGGTGGTCTTGAGCAGGCTGCGTCCGAGAATGGCGTCGAGGTCGCCGTCGTTGTCGAAATCGGCGAAGAGGGCGCAGGTGGTGTGGCCGGGGAGATCGAGCTTGTACTGGGCCGCCTGCTCGACAAATGTGCCGTCCTTCTGATTGACGAGCAGCATGTTCTTGCCGAGGCGGACGGTGATGTAGATATCGTCAAAGCCGTCGGCGTTGATATCGACGATGGCCAGTCCTTCCTTCTGGTTTACGGAGATGGGAGCGAAGTAGGGGTGGGGGAGATTCTTCATGCCGTCGCGGTAATGGCGGACGGTGGCTTCGTAGTGGAGGGAGCGGCGCAGCCGCGCCGCGTTTTGGGGGCCGCGCATGGCCTTGTCGAGGGATTCCGTGAAGAGCCGGCGCGGGCTGGCTGTCCAGGTCAGCGAATCCGTCGACCAGGAGGCAATTTGCCATTCGCCGGGGCGGCCATCGGCACCCAGGCTGCGCTGCCAATCGAGGGCCAGGCGGGCTTCGAATGAGCGCCATTCGCCCGACTTCATTTGCGCGAGCGCGGCGAAGGCGGCCTGCGAATTGAACCGGGACATATCTCCGGCGGGGTGTTCGCCGGTGAGCACTTGCAGCCGGGCGTGGGCAAACTGGGCGACGGCTTCCAAGAGTGGCTGCCACACTCCGGCGGAGGCGACGGGCTCCGCATTGGTGGACACCGGCCACGAGTGAGTGAGCAGGGGGGCATCGACGGCGGTGAACGGCGGCAGCGGGCCGAGCGCATTGGCCGCGGCATTGGGGGCGAAGACGGCCCGCACTTCCGGCGTGGAGCCAGGAAGACGCAACTCGTATAACGCCCGAGTGAGGGCAGTCATTTTAGGGCCGAGCATGAGGCAGGTTTCCTCGCCGGTGACGAGGGTGCGGATCAGGGCGGTATCGGCCTCAAGTTCGGCGGCACCGGAGGAAAGCGATCCGAGCACGAGCCCTAACAGGATTGGACGCAACCCCCGCGGAGCGAGATGGGGGCGACTTTGGGGGACGGTCGGTGTTCGGGGGGGGCGGGTAAATGGGGGGGGGGAGCCCCCTGGGGAGGCGCTTTTATGTAAATAGTTGGGCCAGAGATAGTTGCGTAAAAATGAGGTGTGTAAATAGCGTGTAAATCGTGTGTAAATCTGTGTAAATGGGTGTGTAAATCTGTGTAAATGGGCGTGTAAATTCGTGTAAATGGGTGTGTAAATCTGTGTAAAAGCGCTCGGATCGGCATGTAGATCCTCCGGGCTGGGAGCGGGTTTCGAGCGGCAGCTTGGGGAGGACGTGGAGACACCGAGTCCGTGAACAGTTACCGCGCCGGGCGGGTCATTGGGAAACGGAGCGGTTCGAGCAAGAGCGGCCCCGTTTCGCAATGACGCCTCAAATGGAGTCGTCATGGCATGATTTTGCGACAGGGGATGAGATTGGTCAAGGCTAGAGGGTTTCAAAGGAGTGGCGTGTGGAACCGGGTGGCCGCCGGCGGGTGAAAGAAAACCGCCCGTTGGGCCGGGGACCGGCCGAACGGGCGAGGGTGATTGGCGACTGTAAATCGCGCGGATGTTATTTTCGCAGGCGATAGAAGCGAATCGCGTTGGGCGCGAGATCTTCGGTGTAGCCGGAGGCCGGAGCGGGCGTGAAGGGCGTCCACGGCCCGAGCACGGCCGGAGCCCACTCGAGGTTGCCGGTGCCGGTCCAAGTCAGAGTGATCTTGCCGCCGGCCACCGTGGCCGGGTTCAGCTTGATCTCCTCGGCAGACACCGGGACGTCCACTTGCACGTAATCGATGCCCATCCAGTTGCCGCCGCCGTCGGCGCTGTAGTTGATGCCCTTGAGTGCGAGGACGTTGTCCTTGCCGACTCCCAGTTCGGCGTTAACGCTGGCCAGAGTGAACGGCGCGGTGGTGTAGTCGCGGTCGAGATCCGCGGGACGGATCAGGATCTCCTGCTGCACCTGCACCCCATTGAAGTAGACCTCGATGCCGTAGCGGGGATCGGCCTGGTTATCGACATCGAGATTGAACGCATCGAATCGCACGACCACTTGATCGGTTGGCCGCATGGTGGCCGGCAGATTGAAATGATAACGGAGATCGTTGTCCGTGCCGGCGAACGCGCGTTCGGCCGATTCCTCATTCCGGGTTACGATCCCCGCGGGGTCGTAAGGCCCGTAGAGAGCCGTCACACTGGGAATGACCGAGCTATAAACACCGGCGAAGTAGTAATCATCGTCCGATTGCTGAGCGACTTCGTTATTGCGCGGATTGCCGGGCAGTTCGTTGACGCCCGCTTCCTGCACGAAGGAGGCATTCGCTCCGCCGCCGTCGCCCAAGGGCCAGTCGTTGTCGTCCCGGCCGATCGCGAGCGGGAAGACCGGGGCTGGCATGGGATCGAGGTTGACGTAATCGATGCCCATCCACTGGCCGCCGCCATCCGCGCTGTAATTGATGCCGCGCAGCGTCACGATATTGTCCGGGCCCGCCCCGACCTGCGCGTTAACGCTGGCAAGAGTGAATGGCGCGGTGGTGATGTCGCGGCCGAGATCCGCCGGGTAAATGACGATTTCCGGCTGGATCAACACGCTGTTGAAATAGACTTCCACGCCATAGTGAGGATCGGCCCCGCTGGTATCGAGGTTGTTCAGGTCGAACGTGACGAGCAATTGGTCGGTGGGCAGCAGATTCGCCGGGAGATTGAAGTGATAGCGTTTTTCGTTGTCGCTGCCCGCGAAGGCGCGTTCGGCGGCCTCTTCATTGACCAGGACCGTACCGATCGGATCGTACGGGCCGAGCGCCTCGACGACACTGGGAATCGCGGTGGTGTAAGTCCCGGCGAAGTAATAATCGTCATCCGCTTGAGCGTCGGCCTCGGGGCTGGCGGGATTGCCGGGGAGCGGATTGACGCCGGCTTCTTGCACGAAGCTGGCGTTCGGTCCGCCGCCGTTGCCGGCGGGCCAGGCATCGTCGTCCTTGCCGACGGACCAGGGGAAGGGCGGAGGCAGCACGGGATTCATCTGAATGTAATCGATGCCCAGCCAGTTTCCGCCGCCGTCGTTGTTGTAGCTGATGCCCTTGAGGGTCACGATGTTGTCGAACCCATGGCCGACGCCGGCATTGACGCTCGCCACGGTGAAGGCCGGCGTGCTGTAGGTTACCCCGAGCTGAGCGGTGCCGATGATCGTTTCCGGCATCACCTTGACGTTGTTGACATACACTTCGACGCCCCAGCGCGGGTCGGGCGCGCTGTCATCCACGTTCAACGCATCAAAGCTGATCGAAAGGCGGTCGGTCGGTTGCAGGCTGGCCGGAAGGTTAAAGTGGTAGCGCAACTCCGTATCGCCGCCCGCGAAGGCGCGCTCCGCAGCTTCTTCGTTGACCGAAACAGGTCCGACGGGAGTGTAAGTCCCGTTGCCCGCGATGACGGAGGAGTAAACGCCCGCGAGGTAATAATCGTTGTCGGCCTGCTGGTCGACCTCGGGGCTAGTGGGGGAGCCGGGGAGCGGGCTCACCGTGCCGTTTTCCTGAACGAAGGAGGCGGCCGGGCCGCCGCCGTTGCCGATCGTGGGCCAGGCGTTGTCGTTCTGACCGACGACCCAGGGGAGCACCGGCTGAGGGACGGGCGCCGCGACAGGATCGAGTCTCACGTAATCGATGCCCATCCAGTTTCCGCCGCCATCGGCGTTGTAGTTGATCCCTCGCAGCGTGACGATGTTGTCGGGCCCCGAGCCGACCTGGGCATTAACCGTGGCGAGGCTGAATTGCGGAGTGGTAATCGCCTGGTTGAGCTGCGCGGCCCGCACGATGACTTCGGGCATCACGCGCACTCCGTTGACGAGGACCTCGACGCCGTAACGGGCATCCGCGCCGCTGGTGTCCAGGTTCATCGGCTCGAAGGTCACGGCCATCAGATCCGCGGGTTTGAGGGAGTTCGGGAGATTGAAGTGGTAGCGCAATTCGTTGTCGGCGGCGGCGAAGGCGCGTTCGGCGGCTTCTTCGTTCGCGGAAACCGTTCCCACCGGAGTATAGTCTCCATTTCCGGCAATCACCGTGGTGTACGATCCGCCGAAGTAGTAGTCGTTGTCCGCCTGACCGTCGACTTCGGGGCTGTTGGCCACGCCCGGGAGCGGGTTGACCACGCCGTTTTCCTGCATGAAGGAAGCATTCTGTCCGCCGCCATCGCCCAACGGCCATTCATTGTCATCCTTGCCCACCATCCACGGATAGGTTGGAGCCGGGATCGCTTCGGTGACCTGGTTGAGCTGCACGTAGTCGATGCCCATCCAGTTGCCGCCGCCGTCGTTGTTATAGTTGATGCCGCGGAGGCTGACGATGTTGTCGAAACCGGGCCCGACGCCGGCATTGACGCTCTCCAGGGTGAATTGCGGGGTGGTGTAGTCAAAATCTCTTTGAGCCGCGCGGATGAGGATCTCTGGCTGGACCTTGACGCCGTTGAAGTAGACCTCGATGCCGTAACGAGTGTCCGGCTGGCCGTCGTGGAGGCTGAAGATATCGAATGTGACGGACAGGAGATCGGTGGGCTTGAGGGTCGCGGGCAGGTTGAAGTGGTAGCGCAAGTCGTTGTCCGCGGCGGCGAAGGCGCGTTCGGCCGCTTCTTCGTCCACGTCGACCACGCCGACGGGCTCGTAGTCGCCGTTGCCCGCAATAATCGTGGTGTATTCCCCGGCGAAATAGTAGTCGTTATCCGCTCCTTGAGGGACGGAGGTGCTGAACTGGCTGCCCGGCAAGGGATTGATCACCCCGTTTTCCTGCACAAAGTTCGCTTCGGCTCCACCCGCCACCCCGGTGGTCGGCTGGGCATTGTCGTCCAGGCCGGCGGTCCAGAGCAGTTGGGCCGACGTGGAAAGGGCGGATGCGGCGAGGGTCGCGGCGGAAAGCAAAAGTCCGTAAGTCCTTCTCGGTAAACGCATTGAAGAACGTTGGCGAAATTGCCGCACAACGTCAATGCAAAAGTGGCAGAAAATTCACTCCCTGGGGCGAAATGGGGAGTCGCGGCTGGGAGTTGGCGGAGGCGATTACTTTGGTCAGGTCGGAGGTTCCTCCGCAGAATCGCCGCAGAGCCTCTGTGGACGTTGCGGGCCATCGCTAACCCGATGGGATCGCGGCCGGGATCAGGGGGCCGGTGAAGCGCCCCGGGCCTGCAACTGGGCGCGCACGAGGTGCAGGGCGTCGTAATCGTAACGGTGCCCGAGCGATTCCTTGAGTTGGCCCAGGCCGGCGAAGCCGTGGCGGGCGAAGGCATCGGTGATTTCGCGCTGGGCGGCGGGAGGCACGAGGGCATCGATCTCGAGCGCTTCGCCGGCCCGGATGGCATCGGCCAGGTGCCCCACGATGGTGCTGCGGGCGAGATTCCGTTCGCGAGCGATGGCCTCGAGGCTGAGGCCGGCCCGATATCGGCGAACCGTGTCCAGCATGGTCAAGTTGCGCACCACGGGCGCAGCTTCCACCGGCGCCGCGCCAAAGGGGAGGCGCGGGTGGGTGGCCAGGAATTCCACAATCTCCGCGACGAAGACCGAGCCGAAATCCGCCAGCTTCTTCTGGCCGAAACCGCTGATGCGCGCCAAAGCGGAGAGGTCTCCGGGATATTCGCGGGACATCTGGCGCAGGCTGACGTCCGAAAGAATCACGTAGGGCGGCACGTCCCGCTCCGCGGCCAGGCGTTTGCGCACGCCGCGCAAATGCTCGAAGAGCGTCTCGTCGAAACCCGCCTCCGCCGAGGCCGCTCGCGCTTCCTCGGCGTCCGCGGCATCCATGACAGGTCTGGCGGGCCGCCGGCTCGGGCGAGTCAGCGCGATCGGCTCGCGATTCTTCAGCGCGGCGAGACCTTTGTCGGTGAGTTCGAGCGCGTTCTGGCGGGACTCGATGGCTTCGGCGAGCCCGAGTTCGATCAATTGCCGGCCGATTTCCTTCCATTCGTCGCCGGTGTGTTCCCCGCCCTTGCCGTAGGTCGAGACGGTTTCGTGGCCGAAGCGTTTCACCCGCTCGCTTTCGCTGCCGATCAGGACGCTCGCGATGTGCGCCAGGCCGAAGGGAAAGCCGCTCTTCTCCTTCACGCGGTAAATGCAGGAGAGGAATTTCTGCGCCTCCGTCGTGCCGTCGTAACTTTCGGCGGGAGGCGCTTCCGGCTCGGAAGGCGCCCGGCCGGAACGGACCGCTTCCTCCGCCTGCGCCCGCCGCTGGCAGATGTCGCACCCGCCGCAATTCGCTTCGGGATACGCTTCGCCGAAATAGGCCAGCAAGGCTTTACGCCGGCACTCTTTCGACTCCGCCAGGCGCACCATGTCCTGCAACTGGCGCGTCGCGATGGCCCGTTCCTCGGGCGGCTTTTCGCGGAGGATTTGTTGATACTTCATCACGTCGCCGGCGCTGAAGAGCAGCAGGCAATCGCTTGGAAGCCCATCGCGCCCGGCGCGGCCGGTCTCCTGATAGAAGCCCTCGATATTCTTCGGGAGATCGTAATGCACCACGAAGCGGACATTCGGCTTGTTGATGCCCATGCCGAAGGCGATCGTCGCGCACATGACATGCGCTTCATCGCGGAGGAACGCCTCCTGATTTTGCGCGCGGACCTGGGGCGGCAGCCCCGCATGGTACGGCCGGGCCAGAATGCCATCGGCGCTCAATTGTTCAGCCAGGCTCTCCGCCGATTTCCGGCTATGGGTGTAGACGATGCCGCTCTCCTTCGCGCGGGCCTGCACGAAGCGCAGTAGCTGGCGGTAGGCCTGGGACTTCTGCGCGATGCGGTAGCGGAGATTGGGCCGGTTGAAGCTGGCCTGGTACAGGCGCGGCTCCTTCAACTGGAGCGACCGGCAGATATCCTCCTTGACCCGCGCGGTGGCGGTGGCCGTGAGCGCGAGGAGCGGCGCTTCGGGGAGCGCGCCGCGCAGGCCGGCCAATTGCCGGTATTCCGGCCGGAAATCGTGGCCCCACTCGCTGATGCAGTGAGCCTCGTCGATAGCCACGAGCCGGGGCTGCCAGCGCCGGACATCCTCCAGAAACCCCGGCAGCATCAGGCGCTCTGGTGCCACGTAGAGCAGCTTGTATTCGCCGCGATGCAGCCGCGCCAGGCGTTGCCGCGCCTCGGCGGCCGGGATGGAGGAATTCAGGCAGGTCGCCGCAATGCCATAGGCCGTCAGCGCGTCCACCTGGTCCTTCATCAGGGCAATGAGCGGCGAGACGACCACGGTGAGACCCGGCTGCGCCAGCGCGGGCAATTGAAAGCAGAGGGATTTGCCGCCGCCGGTGGGCAGCAGGGCAAAGACATCCCGGCCCGCGAGCACATCGGCGATGATCGCTTCCTGATGCGGCCGGAATTCTTCGTAGCCGAAATGCTGCTTGAGCAACGCGCGCAGGCGTCCGCTCTCGGCCTGAGTTTCCGGGTGCATTCGGGGCCGAGCATAGCTAGCCCGCCCGAAAACTCAACCACCCAAGTCCCGTCCTCCCGTCATGCAGCCTGCGGACAGGCCGGGGCGTTGCCAGCATTAACGGCAGAACCCAGCCGCAGCTTGCCGGCATGGGCTTCTGAACGAATTCTCAGTCGGCCTTTTCGACCTTGACGACTTTGACTTCGCGGACGGCGTGGTCGACCCAGTACGTGAGGGCGTATGCCCCAAGAATCTTGATTTGGACGGTTCGTCCAGAGGCGTCGAGTTCCGGATAATCGCCTGGCTGGCCGGGATTGGATTTCAGGCCTTCGAGAAAGGACAAAATGGCGTCACGCTCGCGTCGCGAAGGCCGGTCGAGCTGGAGCACCTCGATGCTGATCAAAACGCGATACATGCGCGCCGAGGCTCAGCAGAGGGGATCAGTCCGTCCATTTCTGGCGTAACTGCTCCAGAGAGATCCACTGATTCGGATCGCCGTTGCTATTTCGGGAGGCGATCTGGTGGCGAATGTCCGGGTCGCGCAAATGGCGGAGATGGACGAGCCAGGCGGCGAGTTGATTCTGCTGCTCCGGCGGCAGGCCGGCGACGGTTGACTTGATCTCCTCCAAGCTCACGAAACCAACTTACGATCTGTTCAAGGAGAAGGCAATCGTCGGAGGCTTGGCCGCCGCCCGGTTCGTATGTCAGATTAAGCCCGTGACGAAGTCCGCGATCGGTTACCTGGCGGTTCTGCCCGCGCTGTGGAGCATCGGTTCGCTCGTTCACTTTCATTTCCCCGGCGACGAATATGGGCTGTGGGTCCTCGGTTCCATCGCAGGCTCGTGGGTGGCCTTCATCATGCCGAACACCGGCGACATACACCATTGGACGCTGCGCGCGGCGGTGGTCGGAACCGGAGCGCTGACAATGTTCGGTGCTGGCGCGTTGCTGCTCTGGCTCAAGGTGCCGATCCGGGCGTGGATCGCGGGCTGGCTGGTTTCGGCCCCGGCGATGTTGGCGCTCAGCCTGCGCGGGGTTTCCAGCTTTGCCGACGCGCTAGCCAAGAACGGTTCCTGGACGGCCTATGGACTATTCGCCAGCCTCGCGGCGGCGACCCTCACCACGGCGCTGTGCATCCTCGCAGGCGCGGTGGCCCAAGGATGGCGGAATCGCCACGCGCACCCGATGGATCAATCAGGCCCGGTCGGCTGAGCGATTCCGGGTCAGCTCTCGATGACGTTCATCTCGACGGGTTTGACCTTGATGCCGAGGTGTTCGAGCCACTTGATGCCGGCTTTGATTTCGCTGCGCTGGCCGTCGATCTCGAGGCAGACGATGCCGACTTCGTCGTTCAGGCTGGCCTGGCGGACGTTGGTGACGAGCTTGAAGCGGTGGCCCAGTTCCCAGACGACCGGTTTGGTGATCTGCTTGGGCGGGAAGGTGAGCCAGAGCTTGCGGTGCTCATCGGGGCCGAGACCGGCCGGCGGTTTGGCCGGGGCGGCTTTGGCCTTGGCGGCGGGCTTTTTGGGTGCGGGCATGCCTAACCTCCAGCGATGGCGGGGATGATGCTGACTTCGTCGTTCGGCTTGAGGGGCGTGTCCTGATTCTGCAGGAAGCGGATATCCTCTTCGTTGACGTAGACATTCACGAAGCGGCGGACGGCGCCGGTCTCATCGACAAGCCGTTCCTTGATGCCGGGGTAGCGGGTCTGCAATTCGCCGATGGCCGCGCCGATGGTGGCGGCCGTCACTTCGATCAGCTCCTCGTTATTGGTGAGCTTCCGGAGCGGAGTTGGAATTCGTACTTTCGCCATAAATCGGGTGATGGTTATGCGTGAACGAGGTGTTTCTCGGTCTCGAGCAGGCTCTCGAATTCGCGGAGGCTGGGGCGGATTTCGCGCGTGCGGCCGACGTGGCCGACGATGGCGTCCATGGTCTTCAGGCCGTTTCCGGTAATGCAGAGCACGACGGAATCGTTCGCGGGAATCTTGCCGGAGGCAATCAGTTTCTTCGCGACGCCCACGGTGACGCCGCCCGCGGTCTCGGTGAAGATGCCTTCGGTCTCGGCGAGGAGCTTCATGGCCTCGCGGATTTCGTCGTCGGTGACGTCGTCGGCGGCGGCATTGGTTTCCTTCATCACTTTGAGGGCGTAGAAGCCGTCCGCAGGGGTGCCGATGGCGAGGGACTTGGCAATGGTATCGGGCTTCACGGGCTTGAAGAAGTCCATGCCGGCCTTCTGGGCGGAGGAGATGGGGGAGCAGCCGGTGGCCTGAGCCCCGTGGACATGGTATCGGGACTCATCGACGAGGCCGAGCTTGGTCAATTCCTGGTAACTCTTGTGAATCTTCGTGAGAAGCGAGCCGGAAGCCATCGGCACGACGGTGTGATTGGGAATGCGCCAGCCGAGCTGTTCGACGACTTCGAAGCCGATGCTCTTGGAGCCCTCGGCGTAGTAGGGGCGCATGTTCACATTGACGAAGGCCCAGCCGAACTTGCCGGCGATCTCGGCGCAGAGGCGGTTCACTTCGTCGTAATGGCCTTTGATGCTGATGACGTTCGCGCCGTAGATGAGGGAATTGACGACTTTGCCCTGCTCGAGGTCGGCGGGGATAAAGACGTAGGCTTTGAGGCCGGCGGCGGCGGCGTTGGCGGCGACGGAATTGGCGAGATTGCCGGTGGAGGCGCAGGCGACGGTGGTGAAGCCCAGCTCGCGGGCGCGGCTGAGGGCGACGCTGACGACGCGATCCTTGAAGGAGAGGGTGGGGTAATTGACGGCGTCGTTCTTGATCCAAAGCTCCTTCACGCCGAGGCGGCGGGCGAGGCGGTCCGCCTTCACGAGCGGGGTGTAGCCGACCTGGAAGCCGACGGTGGGCTCGAGCGCGATGGGGAGCAGCTCGCGGTAGCGCCACATGGTGTGCGGGCGGCGGGCGATGGCATCGCGGGTGAGGGTTTGCTTGATGCGGGCGTAGTCGTAGGCGACTTCGAGGGGGCCGAAGTCGACCTCGCAGAC
>CAYZKY010000062.1:0-33224 GCA_964478815.1 uncultured Verrucomicrobiota bacterium | reverse complement strand
GCACGAGCTCGATATCAGCCACAGCTCCGTCGAGCGCATCATCTTCCCCGATTCCTGCACCCTGCTCGATTACATGCTCGTCACGCTCGCCAAGCTCACCCAGGGCCTCATCGTCTATCCCGAGAACATGCGCCGGAACATGGAGCTTTCCCTCGGCATGTGGAATTCCCAGACCGTCCTGCTCGCTCTCATCAAGAAAGGCCTCACCCGCGAGCGCGCCTACGAACTCGTCCAGCGCAACGCCATGTCCACCTGGCAGGCCAAGCACGCCGGCCAGACCGATGCCGATTTCAAAACCCAGCTCGCCCGCGACCCCGAAGTCACCGCCCACCTCTCCCCCGCCGAACTCGCCAAAATCTGCAACCCCAACTTCCACTTCCGCCACATCAAAGCCCGGATGAAAAAGCTCGGCATCGCCACCTGACCGGCTGCTGACAGCGAAACCCTGCCGAACTGCCTCTTCGGCGCAAGGGCGACCCCGCCAAACCGGCGATCTCCAACCGTGTGAAACGAGCACCGGTGTTGCCGATGACGGTCATCGCCGGGAAACTGCACCCGGGCAGCCCCAAAAGCGCGCGAACGCGGTGACGCGGGCAGAAACAGAAAGCTCGCGCGCGAACCCGCGTCGAGAAGCAGGAATGTACGTTCGCAAGTGTGGCAATGCTCTAGCCTGACCCTGAACACGAGGGAAAGGGCGGGATTCCGTCCCTTATGGGATGACTGGGTCTTGAAAATAATCCGCAACCTTTCGTTCGGAGCCGTTCAGTAGATGATGAACTTCGCGTGAGTTCGCCAGCGAAATGGCGTTCCGTGGGGCCAGTAAAGTAACAATACAATCTCTGTTTTGTGGTTCCACAAAAGTTAAGCCCACTTCACACACATTTATGAAACTTTCGCCTCATTTCTTCACAATCGCCATCATGCTGCTCATTGGCTTCACGCTCCAAGCTCAGCCGTTACACCCACTGGGCGTCATCCCGGAGAACTTGCCTGTTGTTGACCCCGACAAATATACGAAGAACGTCCGCACAGCAAACCTTGCTGCGCTGGTAGATTTGTCTGCACAACTGCCGCCTATCGGAAATCAGGGAAACCTTAATTCATGTGTCGGCTGGGCCATCGGCTACTCTTTGAAAACCCAGGAAGAAGAGTCAGAGCGGCATTGGGGAGTGAATCGATCGGATCATCAATTCTCTGCGATGTGGATATATAACCAAATCAATCGTGGGGTGGACCAAGGTTCCGTAATTTCCGACGCTCTCAATTTGATCAAATCAAGCGGTTGCGATACACTAAATAACTTTAATCCAGGGAATAATTATTTGACTCAACCTTCGCCTGCGTCGATGGCGAACGCATATCAATACCGCATCATCAGTTGGAATATGGTAAGTCGCGATGTGACCTCGGCAAAAGTAATCCTCAGTCAGGGCCGTCCTATCATCGCCCAAATCGGTGTCTATCCCGATTGGGATGCCTTGACCCCTGCAAATCCGATCTACAATAATGTGACGGGCGGGTGGCGCGGTTATCACGCCGTTACTTTGGTTGGGTACGATGATTCCAAAGGGGCCTTCAGAGTAATGAATTCATGGGGAACTGGGTGGGGAATTGGTGGCTTCGGCTGGATTGCTTACAGTTTAATTGGAAACTCACTTGCCGTCCAGGGCCTATATGATTGCATCGACCACCTGGCATATCCGCTGATAACAGTGACCGCGACCGATGCACTGGCTGGCGAACCCGGTACAGGACAGGGGACGGGGACGTTCACGTTCAGGCGGACTGGTTCGACGGCAGCAGCCCTGGCTGTGAACTTTACGGTCGGCGGCACGGCGTCCAGCGGGTCGGATTATTCCCCAATTGGCACAACGGTGTCATTTGCGCCAGGTGCGACGACAGCCACCCTGCCCCTGATTGTGTTGGACGACATCGTGGCAGAGAACAACGAAACAGTCGTAGTGACGTTGGTTCCCGGTGCCAACTACACGGTCGGCAGTCCAAACTCCGCCACGGTAACAATCCTGGATGATGAGCCGCCGGTCGTGACCATGTTCGCGACGGATGCGACGGCGGGGGAGCCGAAAACTGGCGCGGGAAACGGCACGTTTACTTTCAATCGAATAGGTTCGACAGCTAGTGCGTTGACGATCAATTTCACGGTTAGTGGCTCAGCGACGAGCGGAAGCGACTACGCTTCGGTCGGAACGTCGTTTATATTTCCCGCCAATTCCGCGACTGCGACCAAGACGATCACTGTGCTGGACGACAATGTGGTGGAGGGCGACAAGAGCTTGGTGGTGGCGCTGGGCAGCGGCGTTGGCTATGTCGTCGGGACCGCTTCTTCTGCTACGGTGATCGTTAAGGATGACGACGCTCGAGTCATGATCGCAGCTCTCGATGCGACTGCCGGCGAGCCGGATACCGGCCAGGGGACGGGCACGTTCATTTTCACCCGAACCGGTTTTACGGCAACGGGGTTGACCGTAAACTTTGCGGTCGGCGGTACCGCCACCAGCGGCCTGGACTATACCTCGCTCGGCGCCACGGTAACCTTTGCGGCGAATGTTCCTACCGCAACTAAGACGGTCAGTGCGTTAAACAACAATTTCGTCGAGGGTATCGAGACTGTCGTGGTGATGCTGGCCAGCGGCACTGGCTATGAAATTGGGACGCCTTCGTCCGCTACGGCGACGATTCTGGATGACGATGCCCGGGTCACGCTGACCGCGACCGATGCAGCGGCCGGCGAACCGGGTACAGGCCTGGCGACAGGGACGTTCACGTTCACCCGGACTGATTTTACGGCAGGGCCTTTGACTGTTAACTTTACTGTGGGCGGCACGGCGGCCAGCGGGTCGGATTATTCCCCCATCGGCACAACAGTGTTATTTGCTGCAGGTTCGTCGACAGCCACCAAGGCCGTGACTGTGTTGGACGACAGTACCGTGGAGGGAGACGAAATTATCGTAGCGACCTTGGCCACTGGCACTGGCTATGAAGTTGCGGCGCCTTCGTCCGCCACGGTGACAATGTTGGATGACGATGCCCGGGTCACGCTGACCGCGACCGATGCAGCGGCCGGCGAACCAGGTACCGGCCTGGCGACAGGGGCGTTCACATTCACGCGGACTGGCTTTACAGCCGGCCCTTTGACGGTGAGCTATACGGTAGGTGGCACGGCGACCACCGGGTCAGACTATTCCTCAATCGGCACAACGGTGCAATTTGCGGCAGGTGCGCCGGCGGTCACCCAGCCCGTGAGTGTGCTGGACGACAGTGTTGTAGAGAACAACGAAACGGTGATAGTGACGTTGGCGCCCAGCGCCAGCTACACGGTTGGCAGTCCAAACTCCGCCACGGTAACAATCCAGGATGATGAGCCACCGGTCGTGACCGTACTCGCGACGGATGCGACGGCGGGGGAGCCGAAAACTGGCGCAGGAACCGGCACGTTCACTTTCAGTCGGATAGGTTCAACTGCTGCGGCGTTGTCCGTCAATTTCACGCTCAGTGGATCAGCGATGAGCGGAAGCGACTACGCTTTGGTCGGAACGTCGTTTATATTTCCCGTCAATTCAGCGACTGCGACCAAGACGATCACTGTGCTGGACGACAACGTGGTGGAGGGAGTCGAAGCGGTCGTAGTGACCTTGATCGCTGGAACTGGCTATGTCATTGGGTCTCCTTCTTCCGGCACGGTGACCATTGAGGATGACGATGCCCAAGTCACGGTGACGGCGACCGATGCGAGCGCCGGCGAACCGCACACTGGCCCGGGGACGGGCACGTTTACTTTCACCCGCACCGGTTTCACGGCGGACTCCTTGCGGGTGAACTTCACGGTTGGCGGCACCGCGACCAGCGGAACGGACTACACCTCGATTGGAGACACCGTAAGTTTTCCGCCAGGCGCCGCCACGGCAACCAAGACCGTCGATGTACGGGATGACACCCGAGTGGAAGGCAATGAGACGGTGGTGGTGACACTCGCCGGCGCGACCAGCTATATCGTTGGGACTCCCTCGTCGGCGACGGTGACCATCCAGGACGCCGCCGCCACAATCAGCGTGGTGGCGACCGATGCGAGCGCCGGCGAACCGCACACTGGCCCGGGGACGGGCACGTTTACTTTCACCCGCACCGGTTTCACGGCGGACTCCTTGCGGGTGAACTTCACGGTTGGCGGCACCGCGACCAGCGGAACGGACTACACCTCGATTGGAGACACCGTAAGTTTTCCGCCAGGCGCCGCCACGGCAACCAAGACCGTCGATGTACGGGATGACACCCGAGTGGAAGGCAATGAGACGGTGGTGGTGACACTCGCCGGCGCGACCAGCTATATCGTTGGGACTCCCTCGTCGGCGACGGTGACCATCCAGGACGCCGCCGCCACAGCGATCATGGCGGCGGCCGATGCGAACGCAGGCGAAGCGAGCAACGGTGACCGAGAGATCTCGACCGAGAATAACGCACCAACGATGGTGATCCCTCCGAATGTGACGTTCGAGGGCGCTTCCGAGGCTGGCTTGCTCGTCACCATTCAAACGACCGTTTCCGATGCGGACACAAACCAAGTCTTGACCGTGACGCTGCGGTATGGCGTTGAATTGCTCGATACCCAGACAGTGTCTTCACCCGCGGACAACGCGTTGGTGACCTTCAACGCGTTGATGCTTTCGCCCGGCCTTTACACGCTATCCATCGAAGTGAGCGACGGCACTCAATCGGCTTCGGGCGAAACGACAGTTACTGTCCTTCAACTCCGGGATGTGAATGGCGACGGGTCAGTGGACGACGCCGATTTGGAATGGCTCTTGTCTATGATTGAAACCGGCTCCAACGATCCTCGCTATGACTTGAATGGCGACGGCTCGGTGGATGCGGACGATGCGCGATGGTTGTGGGAGAACATAGCCAACTCGCCCGCATCGCCGCTCTGATTCACCAATACGGCAGGATGGCGCGCTGCGTCGTGGCCATCGGTGGCCACCCTTGCCCGATCTTCTCTAAGCTGCTTCGCCGCTCGAACGACGGCCTTCATTGGAAATGTAGACTTTTCAAAAAAGTTTCATCGGCCGCTTGACCTTATCCCCGTCGTGCGCGACCTTCCTCCTATGACCGCGAAAGCCGTTCGTGGTCATCCGGATCGTCTCCGAACAGCAGTCCCGGCCCGCCGTGCCTCCTGTTCCGACCCGTCCTCGGGTGGCCCCACGATAACTCTGCCCCAGGGAACTTCCCCTCCCTGCGCTCCCGCCTGCCCCGTTCAGACCCTCGTCCGAACGACCTCACCCCAGGAGATATTATTCTCCTCGAGTGTCCGATGCCTTGGCCCCAGGCAGCCCGCCCCTCCCCTCCACTTCCCTGCCTCTCCAAAAAAAGAGGGGGGGGTGCCCAAACCGTTTCCCACCCCCACCGCCCGCCATCCGCAAAAAATGGGGGGGGTGCCACTCCGCCACCATCTCTCTCCCCTCGAGTCAACATTTCCTCCCCCGCTTCCGAAAAAAAGAGGGGGGGGTGCCCGCATCCCCGGCCCCAAGCCCAGCCTCACCATGGAAAAACTCCCGGACCGTTTCGAGGCGGAGCTGCTCGCAACGGGGGCAAGTGTCCAGATGCGCCCCCAATGCACCATTGCACCCCGCATTAGATCGCATTAGATCGCGATTGCCTTGGCGGCGGCGGGGGTGCTAAAAATGGGCTCCATTAGGAAGGAGGGGCTGTCCCGTGGCGAATGAGAATCGGTTCAATCCGGCGTTGATCACCTTTACGCTGGCCTGCTTGACGGCGGCGCTGGCTTATCTGGAGACGCGCACGCCTGTGGCGACGCTGCGGCCGGCCCATCCGAGAATTCCCGCATCGGCCCAGATCGGGGATCAGACCGTCCCGGCGCGGCTGTGGGAGGACCCCATCGCGGCGGTCCTTGCGGCCACGAACAAGGGGCGGCCCATCGCGGAGCTGCGGGAGCAGGTGCGCCAGCGGGAAGGAGTCGGCGCGAACGTGTCGGTCCTGGGCGTATTCGTGGAGGGGACTCCGTACGCCGAGGACAAGGAAGTCCGGCTGCGGCTGCGGTATGCGGTGCAGATGGCCTTGGCGGAGGAGGGGTATGTCCCGGCCGATCGAAGCAACCTCGGAGCGGCGCAGGTGGCGTGGCCCGCCGGCCGGGATCTGGAAAAAAGGAGGGAAGCTTTTCCTCCCTTGGTGGACGCTCCGACGAACGGGAGCTGGCAATTCCCGAAGGCGGAATTGGTCCTGCCGTATGAGTGGTTCCAAGGGCGGGCGGAAACGGGGGGTGAGGCCCGGCGGGAGAATCTGCTGCTGCTGTGGCTGCCGGAAGAATCCTTTGCCGATTACCCGATGCGGCGGCTGTTGTTGCTGGCCGAGGCGCTGAGTTCGACAAATCCGGACGCGGCTCCGGTGGCCTTCCGGCTGGTTGGCCCCCGGTCTTCGAACACGCTGTTGAGCATGGTGGAGGACACGGCCGGCTTATGGCCGGGAACGACCAGCCGGCAGGGAACGTTGACGATCGGGCGGAGGAAAGCCGCGGACCTGACCGCACGGTTCCGCATCGCGTCCCCCCAAGCGACCGCGCCGGACGAATTGCTTTTCGGCAACGATTATGGGCGGGACGGCGTGCCGCGATCCTGGACGAAGCATCAGTTGGAACGAAAGGCGGGCCTCGCGAGCTTCAAGAATTTCACCGCCAACGATGATCAGGTGGCGGCGGAACTGGTGGGGGAACTGCGGGAGCGGGGCGTCGATCCCGCCAGCGGCTCGATTGCCGTGATCGCGGAGGCGGACACCGCGTATGGGCGGTTTTTGCCGCTGTCGTTTGCGGCGGCGCTGGGATCGGCGGCCGGATCGACCCACGCCATGGACGATCTGATGGGGCGGTTGCTGGCGGAAGGCGCCCCGGTCCGCCGCGGTTCGAGCTGGCCGGCGAATCTCCACAGTTTCAGCTATCTGCGGGGGCTGGACGGCACGGAAGCGACCCGGGGAGACAAGCCAGCGGCGGGCAGCAAAACCGGGTTGCGCGAGGATCAATTCAAGCATGCGGAAGGGGACGCGCAGATCGATTATGCCCGGCGGCTGGCAAACCGGATGAAGGAACAAGCGCGGAATGCCCCCCCGGGACAGCCGGCTTTCGTCGCGATCGGGGTCCTGGGCAGCGACATTTACGACAAGCTGATCCTGATGCAGGCCCTGCGGCCGGTCTTTCCGGAGGCGCTGTTTTTCACGACCGACCTGGATGCGCGATATCTGGATCCGGAAGTGTATTCGTTCACGCGAAATTTGATCGTGGCGGCTCCTTTCGGCCTGGCACCCGAAGGAATGAAGCGGACGGCGCGATCGGTCGCTCCGTTTCGGGATGGGTACCAAACCGGCGTGTTCATGGCCACCCAGGATTTGCTGGGGGATGGGAAGCGAGCCGTGCCGAAGCCGAAGGTGTTCGAGATCGGGAGGACGCAGGCGGTGGAACTTTCCGGCGAAGTGCTGGCGCCGGACCGGTGGCTCTCGCTGAAACTGGTGGTGGCGGTGTTGCTGCTGGGCCCGATCGCGCTGCTGGCGCTGGGCGCGTGGGATGGGCTGGCCCGCACGCTGGCGCGGGCGCCCGCCCAGGATTCCGTGGTCACCCAAATCCGCGACCGGCTGGCCCGGGAACATGTGGCGGTGCAGATGGTGATCTGGGCGGTGGGGTTTCTGGCGTTTTCGTTGTTTGTGGCTTGGTTGAACACCAGAAGTCCGGGAGAGATGAAGGAGCCGTATTTTCTGGCCGAGGGAGTGAGCGTGTGGCCGACGCAGGTGGTGCGGGGGTTCGCCGTGCTGCTGGCCGTCTCCATGCTCGCGCTGGCGTGGTATCGGCACCGCATCCGGAAATTCACGCTGTGCGAGACGTACTTCTGCGCGGGGGGCGACGCCGAGATGCTGCCCTTGACAAACGAAGCCGCGCCGAAGGCCGATCCGAGCGGACGGGAGGTGCGGGAGCGGCGTTCCGCCAAACTGGTGCTCGCCTGGTGCGGGGTGATCTTGATCCTGGCGGCGCTCGAAACAACCGAGTTCCTGCCGCCCCTCGGCGACCCGTGGCTGCGCCTTTCGACGCTGCTCGCGCTGGCCACGATGATCTTTCCCGGGCTGCGGCACGCGCGGCGGATCGGGCGTTTGCGGCCCATCCAGCGCCTCAAGCGGTCGAAAACATGGGAAACGGTGCGGGATACGGATACCTACCGCAAGGTGCGCGGCATGACCGAATTTCGCCGGAGTTGGCGCGCGTCGCGCTGGGGGCGGGCCTGGCATCGCTCGCGGATCTACGCGTGGGCGCGCGATCTCGAAGGATGCCGCAAGCACATCTCGCTTATGCTCTGGATGCGGGACATGACCCGGACCTCGAAACGGCGCGGAGCCGAAGGGGAGGTGGACGCGGCGGCGCTTTTCGCGGGGTACGTCCGGCGCGGCTGGCTGCGCAACCGGCTGACGCGGGCGGTGCCGCTGGCGGCCTACTATCTGACGGTGGGATTCTCGCTGACGGCGGCGGTGGGTTTCCCCCATTCGCCGTATCGCGGGGCGGCCACGGGGGTGCTCGACAGCCTGATGCTCTTCCTCTCGATTCTCGCGTTTTGCGTGGTGGCCTTTTACGTGGTGGACGCGGTGCGGCTGAATGCGTGCATGATCTGGCGTCTCGGACAGGGGCGGACGAAATGGCCGCAGCCGGTGCTCGAACGGGCGGCGCGGGAGGAGGGGCTGGATCCGGCGCACGCGGCGGAAGTGCTCGATGTCCAGTTCACCGCCCGGCAGACGAACGACATCAGCGTGCTGGTCTATTTTCCCTTCACGCTGCTCTGCCTGATGCTGGTGGCGCGGTCGCAGTTCTTCGATTACTGGACATGGACCTGGCCGTTGATATGCTTCTTCCTGCTCAACGGGGCTCTCGTGCTGGCCTGCGCCGTTTCCGTGCGGCGCGCGGCGTACGACGTGCGGCGCGACTCCATCGACCGGCTCACCGCCTGGGAGGTCGAGCATGCGGACCAGCCGCACACCTGGAAGATCGGCCCGGAAGAAATCACCGCCAAGAATTACACCGCCAATCTCGGCCGCGCGCGGAAACAGATCGAGGCGGTGCATACCGGCGCGTACTCGCCGCTGCCGCGGGATCCGGCGCTGATCGCCGCGCTCATTCCGACCGGCGGCATCGGCCTCCTGGCGGTGTTGCAGCGATTGTTCCTGTAACGCGAGCAGCGATGGGCGGGAAAGCCGGGAATGCGGATCGGCGGCGGGGCGGGCCGAGCCCTGGGCGTTTACCAGCACAACTGGAGACCGCCACTTGCCACGCGCCGCGACCGGTGGAAGCTTTTGGGACAATGAGGTCGGTGTGTTCTCAGTCCGGCTTTTCCGCCGCGTTGCTTTTGGGTGCTGTGTGGGGTTGGAGCGCGCTGAAGCCGGCGGAAGCTGCCGAGAATCTCTTCGTTCTGGATGTCCCGGATTATAGCTGGCATACGGGTTGTTTCGGGACGGCATCGGGCAACTTGATGGGTTTTTGGGATCGGAATGGATTTCCCGATTTCTACACCGGCCCGACCAACGGGGGACTCGCGCCACTGTCGACGATCGGGGCCAACCGCGGAGTGCGTTCGCTCTGGGCTTCGATGGCAGGCTTCGACGGCCGTCCGGACGATCAGCCCGGGCACATCGACGATTACTGGACGTACTTCTTCAGCGAATTCTCCTACAGTTACGAAAGCACGGAACCGGATCCCTACGTGCTGGCGGGACGCCCCGAGCATGCGCCGGATTGCCTGGGCGATTTTATCGGAGCCAGCCAGAACAAATGGAATTCGCTCGATAACGAGTGCAGCGGGAACATCGACGCATTTTCCTTCAACTTCTGGGACAAGCAGGGGAACCGGAGAGTCAACTTCACGCCGCCGATGCTCCTGGGCGAGCCGGTCAGGGACATCCAGTCCGGCTGGCGGGAGTGGACGCGCTGGCGCGGGTACGAATCGGATACGTTCAGCCAGTTGGTGGAAACCAATCCGAACGTCCCCACGGGCAGCGGCATGACTTTCGAGGAATTGAAGGCGGAGATCGACGCCGGGTATCCCGTGATGCTCTTCTTGCAGAATCCCGACCAATTGCGTCGAAGCTTGCCGGGCAATCAAGCGGCCAATCCGCGGGTGCATGGCATGATCGCGTACGGTTATGTGATCGAGGACAACGGCCAGCGCGCGATCCGCTTCCGGGACAGCCGGGGCGGCGGCGATCTGCAGTTCGCGACGTGGGGCGACTCGATCTGGGAGGGGAGCCTGGGGCTGCGCGGTGTCGTCGGGTACCGGCCGCATCCCAAAATACGCTCGATCGTTCGCGAATCCGGCGGCCTTCGCTTGGGCTGGGACGGCCCCTCCGCGCTGCTGTTCAACTCGATCACGGAGGCGACTTATCCGGCGCATTGGTATGTGGTCGAAAAAGCCGAGCGGCTGGGGGCGCCGTTCGTGCGCGTGACGGAGCCGGATCCGAAGCGGGAGGCGGTGCTGCCCGATTGTTGCGAGGGCCAGGCCTTTTTCCGGGTGCGCGTCATGACGATCGACGAGGCGGGGCAGCCGCGGAGTTGAGCGGCAGGGGGGGCGGCCAGCGATCGCTTGCGGCGGCGGCGGATCGAGTTAAGTTCGCGGGCGAACCGTTGGATGGGCGAGGCCAATCCTAGGCCGGCCCGACGGGCGTTCCTCAGAAGAAAGGGCTCGCGGTTTGGCCACGGACTGCACATAAGAATATATGCGCATTCGTTCTCTGAATGCCGCCGGTCGAAAATCGGAACGATGAAATTAAATATGCCAAAGATTGCTTTCAGTTTGTTGCTGGCGGGCGCGGCGCTCCTGGCGGGCGGGGTTTCCGGCCAGGCCGCCGCGCTGGCCGTGCCGAACCATTCGTTCGAGCAGCCGGCCACGGAATTCGCCAGCCCGGTTCTTTCCGCGTGGCAGAAGACGCCCAAACCGGATTGGTACCCCGAGAACCCCGAAACGCCGGAGCGCCATTGGATCAACCAGACCGGGGCCTTCAAGAACACGGCGGCGGACGATCCCGCGCACAAGGACAATATCGACGGGCAACAGGCGCTCTTTCTGGTCTCGGTGCCGACGGTGGGCATCTTTCAGGACTACGATTCCGTCGACCTGCTCAATCCGGTGCCGACGCGGGCGTTCGACGAGCGGTTCGAGATCGGGAAGTCTTACGCACTGACCGTGGGGATCATCGGGGGCGGCGGCGGCATGCCTGTGGGCGCGAGCCTGATGCTGGCGCTCTATTACCGGGACGCGCAAAACAATCAGGTGCCGGTGGCTTCGACCACGGTCGTGCATGGCACGGAGACGTTTCCGACGACGACGCACTTCGTGGACTTCACCGCGGCGGTGCCGCCCGTCAAAGCCGGGGACGCCTGGGCCGGGCAGCGGATGGGCATTCTGCTCGTCTCGACAACCGCGCAGGACAAGGTCGGCGGGTATTGGGATATCGACAATGTCCGGCTGACCTCGGCGGTGAGCCAGCCGACGGTGCCGAACCATTCCTTCGAGCTTCCGCCGACCGACTTCGCGAGCCCGGTGCTGGCATCGTGGCAGAAGACGCCCAAGCCGGATTGGTACCCCGAGAACCCCGAAACGCCAGAGCGCCACTGGATCAACCAGACGGGAGCCTTCAAGAACACGCCGGTGGGAGACGCCGCGCACAAGGATAACATCGATGGGAATCAGGCCTTGTTCCTCGTCTCGGTGCCGACGGTGGGGATATTTCAGGACTACGATTCGGTCGACATTCTGAATCCCGTGCCGACGCACGCCTTCGACGCGAAGTTCGAGGTCGGACGCGCCCCCCGGCTGACGGTGGGCGTCATTGGCGGAGGGGGCGGGATGCCGTTGGGCGCGACGATGATGATGGCGTTGTACTATCGCGATGCGGCGGGCCAGCAAGTGCCGGTGGCATCGACTACGATCGCCCATAGCACGGAAGCATTTCCGAACCTGACTCATTTCGTGGATTTTACAGCCGAGGCTCCGGTCGTCGCGGCGGCTGATCCCTGGGCGGGGAAGTCGATCGGCATTCTGCTGGTGTCGACCACCGCGCAGGACAAAATCGGCGGTTACTGGGACCTGGACAATGTGCGCCTCACGTTCGTGGAAGAGCCAGCGAGCCCATTGGCGCTGGCCTATGCGCGCGTGGGCTCGGATTTGCGCATCTCCTGGGCGACCGAAGCCGGGATGCGCTATCAACTGAAAGTCTCCACCGGCTTGAGCGCCTGGAACGATGTGGAAACGGCGGTGGCGGGGACGGGGGGCGAGGTGGCGAAATTGGTGCCGCTAGGGGCCAATCCGCACGCGTTCTTCTCCGTGGTGGCCGCTCCGGAACCATAGGCTAGCTTGAAGACCGGTTGGCCGAGAGCCGGCCGAAGACATGCATGCCGAAACCCAGCGGGGATTCACGCTGATCGAACTTCTGGTGGTCGTCGCGATCATCGCGATGCTGGCGGGGATGCTGCTGCCGGCGCTGGCCGGGGCGAAGACTTCGGGCCAGAAGGCGGCCTGCCTCTCGAATTTGCGCCAGATCGGTATGGCGCTTCATGCCTACAGCCACGAGTACGACGGATCGATTCCCTACGGGCCCAAGGCGCCGCCGTTCGCGAGCCCGGCCAGCTTCTACAATTCCACCGGAGCGCCGACGAGCCTGCTCTCGTTGTGGGGTGGGGCGCCGGTTGGCTTGGGGTTGCTCTTGAAACAGCATCTGGCGTCGCAGCCGAAGGTGTTGTTCTCACCCGGCAGCGACCAGAGGATCGATGCGAACGCCGAACTCGCGAAAGTGGGGCGGGATCAGGCGCAAGGAAGTTATTACTACCGGCACGCGGGGGTGACGGATTTGTTCGATAACCCGAACGAAACGCGGGTGCCGGCGAATATCCGGCTGGACCACCTGGGGAATAACCGTCAAGGGGTTCCGATTCGCGCGCTCGTGATGGATTCGCAGTTTCTTTGCCCGCCCGATCTGGCGACCTACAATGTGAAGCCGCGCTCGCACCATCGCCAAAAGTTCGCCGACATCCTGTTTGCCGACGGGCACGCCGTCTCGCGGCCCAACCGGGACGCCCGGTTCACGGTGGATGTGCGGAATTACACGGAGCTGCGGCAGACTTTCGACAAGATCATGCAAGCCTTCGAACGGGCGGATGCGGAGGAGTGAACGCTGCCGCTGACTGAGGCTGGGACAAAGCACTGGAACGCATTCAGTGCTTTTCCGATCACCGAATCAGGCAATGCCTTAGCGCAAAAACAGGCGCGCACGTGTTAGTCTGACGGGTGCCCGATACGTCCGAATGTCGCTAAAGGGAAAGTCTTTTCCCGCCGATGCGATTGCGTATCAGGAGTTTGGGTATTACGATAACCCGTTGCCGACCCCAACATTGTCGCACCTTATGAGCATGCATGGGATTCTCTCCGGCCTGATGGCCCTCACCATCGTCGCTTCCACCTACGGCCAAACAGCCCCAGACCCGCGCCTCGCGGTGCAGCGGCTGGAGACAGGGCAGGTGCGGATTTCATGGAACGCCTCCGAGACCGACCACCAGCTCGAACAAGCATTCGTGCTGGGGAATCCGACGAGCTGGCAAGCCGTCACCCAGTCGCCGACGATCGCGGCCGGGCAGGCCACGGTGGTGCTGCCGTCGAGCCAGCGGGAGCAGTATTTCCGGCTGCGGCTGAATACCGGGCCGGGGCCATTGACCGGGCTGGCCGACAGCTCTCCGGTGAATGGGGAGGGCGGCGTGGCGGTCACTCGGGAAACGATCTTCCGATTTTCGCGGCCGTTGGCCACGACGGCGGCGATCGACACCACGACCTTTTTCGCGGAGTTCGGGGGGCGGCGGTTGCTCTCCCGGGTGGAGCTTTCTTCCGACCGGCTGAAGGCGAGCCTGTTTTATCTCGAACCCCTGCCAGGCAGCGCGCGCGTGCAAGTGACGCTGCGGGGGGCGGGGCTGACGGATGCCGCCGGCCGGGCGCTCGATCTCGATGGAAACGGAACGGAAGGCGGAGATGCGGTCATCACCTTCGACACCGTGAGCCTCACCCCCGTGGCGAGCACGGCGGTGATCGGCCGGGTGTTCGCTTCGGAATTGGCGACCGGACCGGAGGGAGGTTCGGTGAACCGGCCTTTGAGTGGAGTCACCATCACCGTGGACGGCCAGGAAGAGACGCTGCGGGCGGTCACGGATGCGATGGGGAATTTCAAGCTGGAACCGGCCCCGGCGGGCGTGTTCTTCGTCCATATCGACGGACGGACCTCCCCGGAAAGCAACTGGCCGGACGGCGCGTACTATCCCGTGGTGGGGAAATCGTGGACGGCAGTGGCGGGCGTGGCGAACAACCTCGCGGCCGGCACGGGCGAGATTTATCTGCCGCGCATCGTCCCGGGCACGCTGCAATTCGTCAGCGCGAATAACGACACGACCGTGCCCTTTCCGCCGGAAGTGCTGACCAAACATCCGGAACTCGCGGGAGTCGAGATCACCGTTCCGGCCAACTCCCTGTTCAGCGATAACGGCAACCGGGGCGGGCGGGTCGGCATTGCGCCCGTGCCGCCGGATCGTCTGCCCAGCCCACTTCCTCCGGGTCTGGAATTCCCGCTGGTGATCACGATTCAGACGGATGGCCCCAGCAATTTCGACCGGCCCGTGCCGGTGCGTTTCCCCAATCTGCCCGATCCGGTGACAGGCGTGAAACTGGCTCCGGGAGCGAAGAGCGCGCTCTGGAGCTTCAACCACGATACCGGCGATTGGGAGGTCGTCGGCCCGATGACCGTGACCGCCGACGGCAACTTCGTGGCAACCGATCCCGGCGTGGGCGTGCTCCAACCCGGCTGGCACGGCACGCGCAACGGCTCCCAGGTGCAAAGCCCGTGGCAGCCGGAATACACCCAGGAGAGCATTCTCAGCCGGTTCACCAATTTGCCGGAGCGGCTTTGGAATCTCCCTGTAAACACCTGGTACGTGGTCGAGAATGTTACTCTGCACGGACTGATGGCGGCCTTCGATCAACTGCCGGACTATCCAACGGATTCCGGCGTGCTTTCCCCGATCAAGGACGAGAACGGGAACGGGCTTTCTCGCCGCTTCATGCAACACTTTCTGGATGGCTCGGGCCAGCCGGTCCACCTGCCCGCGGATTCGCCCGAATCCCGAACCGCGCGCAATCACCCCAATTTTGAGCGAGATGCCAGTTTTCCCCAGCGGGGTCGGACCGTCGAAAGAATCCAGGAGTATCTGCGGACGCATCCGGACGCGGAAAGCTTTGTCCTTCCGAACGAACGCCGGGAGGGTTCGGTCGTCTTCTATGGCCCGAATGGCACCGATAACCAGTACTCCGTCTCGTTCGGACAGGCGGGCGTGCATTCCGATAGTGGCGAGGTCGGTGTGGTGCGAAATCCCGAAACGGGCGACTACACCTGGGTCGCCGCGTCGACTCACGAAGTGTATGATCGTTACGATTTTAACGAGAACGACACGACGCCGCTGGACCTTGTGGCGGGCAATTTGCAGGAGCACGCCAACGCGCAGGGCTTCGACGTCACCATGACCGTGAGCGACGTCCAAACCGGCACGCTGCGCGCAACAACTCCGCAGCCCGGCCCGCTCCGGCAGGCAGCCCAAGGATCGCCGGCCGTCCCGGATCTCACACTCGGCCCGTTGCTGAACACGCCGCTGATCGTCGCGGACGGAAATACGTATATCATGCGGGACAACGGCGATTTGGTCCGGTTGGACGGAGGAAGTGCAGCGCAAGGGCCGTTCTGGATCGCGGTGCGCGATCTCCGAACCGGCGAATATGTTTCGCGCGCGAGCCGGGCGCGCATGGAAGGGTACCGGTTCATCGTCCGCCCGAAGCGTCATTACCAGGTCTCCGTGCTGGATGTGCCGACGCTGCGGTTCGGCCAAGTGCGGCTGATCGCGCCGGAAAACGGCCGAACGGCCAACATGCCGTTTGTCGCGCTGGATGAGGCGGCGGGGAACGATGCGGATGGGGATGGCCTGGCGAACGAGGCGGAGCTGGCGCTGGGCACGAAGCCCAACGTCGCCGATACCGACGATGACGGGATTCTCGACGGCGCGGAAGTGCAACAAGGGCTGGATCCGCTGGGCGGATTGATTGCCCGTACGGGCGTGATCGCCTCGGTCCCCGTGGCGGGAACCGCGATGGATATTGCCGCCCTGAACGATCTGGCGGTGGTGGCGGGCGGCGAGGCCGGCGTGAGCGTGTTGAATATTTTCAGCGGCTTGAATCCGGTGATCGTGGCTCAAGTCGACACGCCGGGTTCGGCGAAGCGGGTGTCGATCTCCGGCAATTTCGTGGCGGTGGCCGACGGCCTGGCGGGATTGGCCGTGATCGATATCTCGAATCCGGCGCAGGCGCGCGTCGCGCGGCAGACGACTTTCGGCGCTTTGGCGGAGGCGGTGGCGGCTTCGGCGGGCGTGGCGTTCGTCGGGCTCGACAACGGCAAGATCGCGGCGGTGGACATGAGCACCGGATCGATCCTGCAAACGATCGAAGCCGGAGGTTTCGTTCACGATCTCGGCGTGGACGGAGGCACCTTGTTCGCGTTGACCGACCGCGAACTGGTCGCGTGGTCCCTCGCGCCGGATTTCCTGGTGTTCCGCGGGCGCATTCCGCATCAACGGTACTTCGCGGAAGGAATCACTGGCCGCAAACGGCTCTCGCTCGGCGGCGGTTTCGCGTATGCGACGGTCTACCCCGGATACGATGTGTACAATGTTTCGAACCCCGCCGCCATGCAGCAGGTCGGTCTTTCGGTCGACGCCGGGCCGAATTCGTTCAAACAGATCGTGCCGAACGGTTCGGGACTGGGGATCGCGGCTGTCGGGGTGAACCCGCGCAATGACGGCACGCACGACATCGATCTCTACGATCTGAAAAACCCCGCGGTAACGACCCGGCTGCTCACGACGCTGCCCACCCCGGGCGTGGCGCGGGCACTGTCCATCTACAACGGCCTGGCTTACGTGGCCGACAGCACGGGCATGGAAGTCGTCAGCTATCTCCCCTATGACGCCGCCGGGGCGCCGCCAACCGTGACGTTGACCCACGGGCAGGCCGAGGGCCTCGTCGAGGAAGGGAAGCCCATCTTCCTCCGCGCGGAAGTGACCGACGATGTGCAGGTTCGCAACGTCGAATTTTACGTGGATGGAGCGAAGGCCGGCACGGACGGCAACTATCCATTCGCCTGGACGGCAGTGGCGCCGGAGGCGACGGCCGAGAAGACCAATCTCACCGTGCGCGCCAAGGCTTCGGACACGGGCGGAAATACCGCGTGGTCGGAGGAGTTCACGCTGGCCCTCGTGAAGGATGCCACGCCCCCGCGCGTGCGGCTGGTCACGCCGCCGGATGGGGCGATTCTGCAACAGGCCTCGACGATCGCGGCTTTTTTCAGCGAACCGATGGATGCGACGACGATCAATGCGGAGTCGTTCAAGGTAACGGCGGCCGGTCCGGACGGCCAGTTCGGCACGGCCGACGACCGGGTGCTGGCCCCCGCGTCGATCGAATTCCGCGAGGAATTGCTGGGAGCCATCCTGGCGTTCGCGCCGCCGCTGGCGGCAGGACCGCATCGCGTGGAACTGGGTGCGACGATGGCCGACCTGTTCGGCCTCCGCCTGGCCAATCCGTTGACCTGGAACGTGCGGATTTTCACTCCGGGCGCCGATCGAGACAGTGACGGCGTGCCGGATTCTCTCGAAGTGATCCTCGGTTCGAATCCCGACAATCCGGACAGCGATGGCGACGGCCTCCGGGATGGCGACGAAGATTTCGACGGCGATGGCCTGAGCAATGCCGGCGAAGTGTTGCTCGGGTACGACCCGGGCGCAGTGGATTCCGACGCCGATGGCGTGCGGGATGGCGATGAGGATTTCGACCGGGATGGCCTGCGCGACGGAGAAGAAGTGATCGCGGGATCGGACGGGTTCGTGACCGACCCGACTTTAACGGACACCGATGGGGACGGCCTGCCGGACAACCTCGAGGTCGCCCTCGGCTTGAACCCGGTGCAGCCGGGCGACGGCAATCGCGACGTGGTGATCGATGGCCGCAATGTGACGGTGAATGGCCTGGTGCGGCTGCGCTCGCTCTCGCTGATCAATGGCGCGGTGCTGACGCATCCGGCGGCGGGGCCGGAGGCCAATGTCCGGCTCGATTTGGTGGTGAGCAATTTGACCATCGACGCGGGCAGCAAGATCGACGTGAGCGCGAAGGGTTATCTCGGCGGAGGAATGGCCGGCAACCCGAACGGCCAGGGCCGCACATTGGGCAACGTCGAGGGCAGCACGCGGCGAAATGGCGGCAGCTACGGCGGCTTGGGCGCTTTCGGCAACACCGAACAGACGGTCAATGGGGTGTATGGAGATTTCCGCGATCCGAACGAACTGGGATCGGGCGGCGGGTCGGACTTCGGCACGGCGGGCGCGGGTGGCGGGCTGGTGCGGATTCAAGCCGTCAATGTCGAGCTGCAGGGCCAGATCCTGGCCGATGGCGGCACCGGCAGCCGGTATGCGGGCGGCGGGAGCGGTGGTGGCATCAAGATCGAGGCGGCCACCATCAGCGGCAACGGATCACTCCGGGCCGACGGGGGGTATATTATAGGGTTTGCGGAATCCAGCGGCGGCGGCGGCGGCCGAATTTCAATCGTCGCATCGACTATTTCCGACAATTTGGCCGGCAATCTACACGCGCGGGGCGGCGATGGCCTGAATGACGGCGCACCCGGAACGGTGTATGTGCGGTTGGGCACTGAGACCGGCCTGTTGACGATCCGGGGGCGGGGCCGCGAAACGCCGGCGCCGGAGTTGGTGGCGGGCGAACGCCTGGTCCTGGACGACGCTTTGGTGGCAGCGGAGCAGCTCATCCTGGGCGAACTCCGCTTGATCAACAGCGCGGTGTTGACGCATCCGGGAGCCACGCTCGCGTTGGCTCCCCGGCTGGAAATTCAGGCCGACTCCGTCATGGTCGATACCAACAGCGCCATTGATGTTTCGGGCCGCGGGTATCTCGGCGGATTGACGCCAGGCAATGGCGTCCAGGCGGGCCGCACCCTCGGCAACGTGGAGGGCAGCACTCGCCGCAACGGCGGGAGCTATGGCGGGTGGGGAGCCTTCGGAAACACGGAACAAACCGTGGCGGCGGTCTACGGCGATTATCGCAACCCGAACGAGCCGGGCTCAGGGGGTGGCGCGGACTTCGGCCCGGGCGGCCACGGTGGCGGCTTGCTGCGCATCTTGGCCCAGCGCATTCTTGTAGACGGAGCGATCCGCGCGAACGGCCTGGCCGGAAGCCGGTACGCGGGAGCCGGCTCGGGAGGCGGCATCCGCCTGGACACGGGAACGCTGGAGGGTGCCGGCACGGTCGAAGCCAACGGTGGCGACATCGTCGGATTCGCCGAGGCGGGCGGCGGCGGCGGCGGACGCATCGCGATCTACACGCCGGCGGGCGATGGCACGTTCGCGCCGGTCGTGCGGGCGCTGGGCGGAACGGGGCTCAACCACGGAGCAGCCGGCACGATTTACGTGAAGGTGGCGAATGCCCCGGGCCACACGGTGGTGCGCGGCATGGGCCGGGAGACACCGGCGCCGGAGATTGTGGCCGGCGAGCGGCTCACGCTGGATCAGGCACGGGTCTTCGCGCGTTCCATGAGTCTGGGAGAGTTGCGGTTGGTGAATGGATCGGTGCTGACGCATCGCGCGGCGACATTGGACACGGAGTCCCGGCTGGAATTGACCGTCGGCACTCTTTTGATCGAAGCCGGGAGCCGGATCGATGTGAGCGGGCGAGGTTACGCGGGAGGGCTCACCGCGACGGCGCCGGCATTGCAGCAGGGGCGGACTCTGGGCAACCTGCCAGGCAGCACCCGTCGCAACGGCGGCAGCTACGGCGGCTTGGGGGCGTTCGGCAACCAGGAGCGCATCGTGAATGATATCTACGGCGATCTGCGCAACCCGAACGAACTCGGCTCTGGTGGCGGCGCGGACTTCGGCCCAGCCGGTTCCGGCGGCGGCTTGCTCCGGCTGGTCGCGCAGCAAATCTTGCTTGAAGGCGAAATCCTGGCCAATGGCCTGAACGGCAGCCGCTACGCCGGTGGTGGCAGCGGCGGTGGCATCTTCATTCAAGCCGGTTCGATGAGTGGCGCCGGGAGCATCCGGGCCAATGGCGGCGCGATCGACGGCTTCGCCGAATCCGGCGGCGGCGGCGGTGGCCGCATTGCCCTCTTTTACAACACGGCGGCGGACACGGCGCTGGCCAATATCCAGACTTTGGGCGGCGCGGGGTTGAACCACGGCGGGCCGGGAACGATCTATCTCAAACGCACCGGAGAATCCGGCCAAATCGTGGTGCGCGGCTCGGGCCGCGAAACGCCGCTGCCGGAAACCACGTTGGGCGAACGCCTCCTGCTCGATCAGGCTCGGATGGTCGTGAATAGGCTGACCGTCGATGAGCTTCGCCTCGTCAATGGGGCCGTGCTCACCCATCCGGCGGCGGCGCTCGATACCGAATCCCGTTTGGAGTTGGACGCCGCCTTGATTGTCATCGATGCCGCCAGCCGGATCGACGCCAGCGGGCGCGGCTACCTGGGCGGGCGCAGCGGTGCGAACGGCGGTTTCAACGAAGGTCGCACGCTGGGGAATGTCCCCGGGAGCACCCGCCGCAACGGCGGCAGCTATGGGGGCTTGGGCGCTTTCGGGAATGCCGAGCAGGTCGTAAACCACGCCTATGGCGACTTCCGCAACCCGAATGAACTCGGTTCGGGCGGCGGATCGGATAGCGGGCCCGCCGGCAACGGCGGCGGCTTGATCCGTATTCTCGCCGACCGGATCGAACTGGCGGGGCAGATCGCCGCCGATGGGCTCAACGGCTCCCGCTATGCGGGCGGCGGCAGCGGCGGCGGCATCGACATCGTCACCCAGGTTCTTCTAGGGGCGGGCTCGATTCACGCCAACGGTGGAACGATCGACGGTTTCGCGGAGTCCGGCAGCGGCGGCGGCGGGCGCGTGGCGGTCTCCTACACCGACGCCAGCGGTTTCGACTTAACGGGCATTTCCGTTGCCTCGGGGGCCGCCGGATTGCGCCTGGGAACGCCCGGGACGGTGTATCTGCACCGGCCCGGCGCGACGTTCGGCGAGCTGGTGATCGATGGCAAAGGGATTGTCCCCAGCCGCGCCACGCCCCTGCATTCGCTGAAGGGGCGGCCGAGCACGGCCTTGACCGCCAACACCCTCACCGACACCAACGCGAACTTTGCGCCCGGATCGCTGGTGGGTTCGCTGTTGAACCCGAACACCACGCAGTCCAGGACATTCCTGGTGGTGGCCAATACCCACGATACGATCACCGTGGCCACGCCGGACGGGGCCATGACGGCGGTGGCCCAGGCGGGGCAGCCTTATTCCGGAGGATTCCAACTCGACTCGGTGGCCATTCGCAACTCCGCGGCGGTGGAAATCTTCGATGGCGATACTCGGCAGGTGGATCGCGGCGGGAGGTTGGTGGCGGGCGCCTTGCGGCTGGAGAACAACAGCGTGCTCACGCATCCGCCGGCCACGATCGCGGCCGAATACGGGCTCGACCTCGCGGTTGGCGGCACGGTGTCGATCGATGCGGGGAGCGCGATCGATGTCAGCTACCGGGGCTATCGTGGCGGCCGCTCCGACAGCAATGGCGGCTTCAACGAAGGCCGGACCTTGGGCAATCTCGCCGGGAGCGCTCGCCGCGCCGGCGGAAGCCACGGCGGGCTGGGGGCTCCCGGCAATGCCGAACAGATCGTCAATGCCGTCTACGGCGATTTCCGCGAGCCGGCGGAACTCGGCAGCGGCGGCGGCTCGGACAGCGGTCCCGGCGGCAGCGGCGGCGGGCGGGTGCGCTTGCAGGCAGAGACCTTGAGCCTCGAGGGTCGTCTGGCCGCGGATGGCGGGGGCGGCCTCCGTTACGCCGGTGGAGGCAGCGGCGGGACGATCAACATTCACGCGTCGACGATTTCGGGGAACGGAGTCATCCGCGCGAACGGCGGCAGCATCGTCGAGTTCTCCGAATCCGGCGGCGGCGGCGGCGGGCGCATCGCCATCCACTACACGACCCTCTCCGGTAATGCGGTGGCCGGCGCCGAGGCCCTCGGCGGCACCGGTCTCGGCCAGGGCGCGCCCGGCACGGTTTACCGCAAGGCGGCGAATGCCGCGGGCGAATTGACCTTCCGCGGGGCGGGCCGCGAAACGCCCCTGCCCGAGCTTGGTGCGGATGAAGTGCTCATCCTGGATCGCGCGACCTTGGTCGCCCAGGCGTTGAAGCTGGCTGAGCTGCGCCTGCGCAACGGCGCGCGGCTCACCCACCCGCCGGCCACGCTCAGCTTCGAACCGCGGCTGGAGATCGAAGTCTTCCGGCTTTTGGTCGATACGACCAGCAGCATCGATGTGAGCCAGCGGGGCTATCTCGGCGGCCGGAGCGGCCCGAATGCCGGCTTCAACGAAGGGCGAACGGTTGGAAACTCGCTCGGGAGCGAACGCCGCAATGGCGGCAGCTACGGCGGTCTCGGAGGCATCGGCAGCGCGGGCGGCCGGGTGAATCCCACCTACGGCGATCCCACCAGGCCGGATCACCTGGGCTCCGGCGGCGGTTCCGACAGTGGGCCGGGCGGCAACGGCGGCGGCCGGGTGCGAATCGTTTGCCAGGAGCTTGCGGTCGATGGGTTGATTGCGGCCGATGGCGGTCCCGGCAGCCGTTACGCGGGCGGCGGCAGCGGCGGCAGCATCGATATCCGCACCGGAACCCTCGTGGGCGGCGGAATCATGCATGCTATTGGCGGCCTCATCGAAGGATTCGCCGAAGCGGGCACCGGCTCGGGCGGAATGGTGTCCATCACCTATTCGAGCCTCAACGGCTTCGACACGTCCCTCGTCCAGGCTCGGGGCGGGACCCCTGGGTTTTCTCATGGAGAGGGTGGCATCGTGAACATCCGGCTCCAGGGGGCTCCGCAGCGAAAAGTCTCCGCGCTGCGCCACGGGTTCAAATAGAGTGTCTTAAGTGGGTGCGGTTATTTCTGCTGGTCGCGCAAGACAGCCGCCCTGAAGCCCCTTTAGGCCGTGTCCGCTCCCCAGCGCCAGCGGCGCGGCATCACTCCACCGCGTTGGAGAGTGGGGATCCGGCTTCGGCCCGCGCGTCGGGTGCGAGCTTCTTATCCTGCGCCGCGTGCTCCGGAGACTGATCGCCAGCCGCCGCGAGTCTCACCCGCTCGATCGACACGCTTCGACACGTCCACTTACACAAGAATGACACGTTCTGACACGTCCACTTACACAAGAATGACACGTTCTGACACAACATTGACACGAAATGACACGCGTTTGACACGTTTTAACACAAGAATGACACGCGGAAAAACAGCCTGATTTTCCTCAGAACCTATTGTTCATCAACTACTTTTGCATATCGAAAACCGGTTCGATCCCTCCTCAAGGTTTTTTTGTCCCGTCCCCTGCTTCCAAGCGTTGGTTCGTCCGTCCGTTCTCAGTTAGTTCTGATCGCAGCCGGGTTCTTCCTTTGACTTTCGCGCCTGGATCAATTTGGTTGGGTGGGTCGATCACACATGCGTTTCATCCGTTCAGTGAGGCTCGTCCTGGCGCTCTGCTTTTCCATCGGTCTGGGGCGGGCGGAGATATTGATTTCCGAAATCATGTACCACCCGGTCGAGGAACCGGCCTTCGCCACGGAGGGCGTGCCGGCGCTCGATCTCTCGGGGGATGTGCATGAGTATGTCGAACTCCACAATCCCAGCGCCGCCGAAGTCAGCCTCCATGGCTGGTTGCTCTCGGGCGGAGCGCGTTATGTGTTCCCTGCCACCGCCACGATTCCCGCCGGCGGTTATCGGGTGGTCGCACGCCACCCCGACCGGTTGCGCGCCGTCCCCGCTTATCAGTTGGAAGGCCAGGACATCCTCGGCCCTTGGGACGGCGGCTTGGACAACGACGGCGAAACCGTCCGGCTCGTCAATGAGTTCGGGCAAATTGTCGACTCCGTGGAGTACTCGCCCCGGCCCCCCTGGCCCGTGGGTGCGGACGCCTTCGGCGCGGGCGACGATTGGACGCGGCTCCAGAAGATCGACCATCAGTACCGGGGCCGTTCGTTGGAGCGTGTCAGCTTTACGGCCCCATCGAACGATCCCGCGAATTGGCTCGCTTCGCCAATCCCCGGCGAGCCGTCGCCAGGCCGGCCGAACCATCTCGTCCGCGCCGTGCCGCTCCCGGTGGTGGCCCAGTGGCGCGTGAGCCAGGTGTCCGAAGGGCAGCGCATCGTCCGCCCTGGCGAACCGGCCCGCCTGGAATGCCTGTTCACTTCCGCCGAGGGCCTGAGCAACGTGCGCGTCGAATACTTCGTCGACCTGATCGACTTCACGAACGAACTGCGCCAGGTGCAGGCGATGCTCCCCGCCGGGCTGGTTGGGCAAGCCCGCTTCCTGGCCGACCTGCCGGGCCAGGTGGCCCGCAGCGTCGTCCGCTACCGCATCCGCGCCGACCGCGGCGATGGCGAGGAGACCGTCCTGCCGCGGGCCGACGATCCCTTCGCCTGGCACGCGTACTTCGTCCCGCAGATTCGAACATCCTCGAATCCGATTTACGACCTGCTCATTTCCAGCAACAGCATCCGCAACCTCGCGCGCAACATGGCCGACAATCCGAATTCCGGATATCGCCCCCGCAGCAACACCGTTCCCAATGGCCGCTGGAATTGGACGGAACCCGCCATCTTCGCGCACGACGGCACGGTCTACGACGTGCAGGCGCGCTACAACGGCAGCTTTTACCGCCGCTCCGCCGGCCGGCAGTCCTACAAGGTCGAATTTCCCCGCTACGCCCGTTTTCAAGGCCAGCCCACCTTGCTCATCACGGATAAGGATTCCGTCACGATCGCGGCCCACGCGATCTTCCGCGCTGCTGGATTGCCCACGTCCCACACCCGCTGGGTCGATTTGTATGTGAATCGCGCATCGCGCCTCACTCGCCTGCAAATCGAGGAGCACGACGAATTGTTGCTGGAGGACTACCACCGCCGCATGGCGTTTCTGCGGGGCGAGGCGGTGGTCGAGACGCCCGGAAGGATCTTTAAGTCGAGCGGCATTCTCGACAACACGATCCCCTATGGCCGGGGCGATGGCAGCCGCCTGTCGGCCGCCTCCGGCTTCAGCGAGCTGCGGCGCTACGAATGGGTCTATTCCTTGAAGAACGACGATTGGCGCGGCTACGGCGATTTCAAGGATATGATCAACGGCGTGCGCACCGCCCGGGGTGCCAATGCCGCGCAGAGCATTCCGGCCCTGCGCGAGTACTTCTCGAAGGCGTGGGATACCAACGCCGTGCTCACGTACCTATCCGTCCGCAACTGGATGTCCACCTGGGACGACACCGTCCATAACTATTTCCTTTGGCAAAAGAGCGATGGCCGATGGTCGATGCTCCCCTGGGATTTCGATTCGGACATGGGTAGCGGTGGGGAATCCGGCCCGTCGGTCAATATCTACCGGGGCGAGGCCGGCAATTCGGCCAACACGCACGGCACGCACATTTTCAAGGACAGCCTCTACAAAGCGTTCCGGCAGGAGTACAAGGAAAAGCTGTTTTTCCTCAACAACACCCTGCTGCACCCCGACAACCTGCGCGGGCTGGGCATCACTTCCGGCACGATTCCCACGTTCGCGCGGTCGCGTCTGACGAACGTGAACCGGCAAGTCAACCTCGGAGCCTTCGAGAGGCCGGTTCGCCCCACCAATGCGGTCCCCGCCAATGGCCGGCGGGTGTCGCCCATGATTGCGCTCAGCGCCACGCCGTACGCCCACACGACCAATCCCGCGCCCGCCCACGTCGCCACGACCTGGGAAATTCGCCGGACGGGCGGCAATTACGAGGAGCCTCTCCTCCATCTCACTTCCTCCAACCAGCTCCTTTCGTTCGACGTGCCGGCCGGGTTGCTCAAGCTGAACGAGACCTACCTTTGGAAATGCACTTATGTCGACGCCGTCGGCCGGCCTTCGGTTCCATCCGTCGAGACGTCCTTCACCATCGGATTCGAACGCGCACCTGGCGAGGTGCGGTTGAATGAATTCATGGCGGATAACGATGGCGCGGTTTCGAACGACGGACGTTTTTCCGATTGGATCGAACTCCACAATCCGGGCTCCACACCGCAGGATCTCACCGGTTGGGGCCTGACCGACGACTGGATCGAACCGGGGAAATTCACCTTTCCCCCGAATACGGTGATTCCTGCCGGCGGGTTTTTGGTGGTGTGGTGCGACAGCCAGAGGAACGATCCCGGGCTGCATGCGGGTTTCGCCCTTTCCGTCAATGGCGAGGCCATCGCCCTTTACGCGCCCTCCCCGGAGGGCTGGCTGCTGAAAGATGCCGTCGAGTTCGGCCCGCAGATCCGGGACCTTTCGGTGGGGCGGCTCGCCGGCTCCGACGAATGGCTTTTGAACCAACCCACGCCGGGCGAGGCCAATCAATCCTACGGCCTGGGTTCCCCGGCCAAATTGAAGATCAATGAGTGGCTGGCCAACGGGATCGGTCAGGTGGATTGGCTCGAAGTATACAATCCGGAGCCGTTCCCCGTCGCGCTCTTCGGTCTCGCCATGACCGACAACTTGGCGGCCCCCTTGAAATCTCCCTTCCCGCGCCTCAGTTTTCTGGCCGGCGGCGGCTTTCTTCGCCTGATCGCGGACGGGCGGGCCGAACCTTTCGGCAACGAGTTGAATTTCCAACTGAACGCGCATGGCGGCAGCATCGGCCTTCTCGAATCGAGCGGACGCGCGGTGGATGTCGTCTTGTACGGCCGGCAACCCGCTGGGCTGGCCGAGGGCAGGGTTCCGGACGGTTCTCCGAATTTGCTGTGGGTCGGTGGGGCTGGCAGTCCCGGCCTCTCGAACACCGTCGACCGCGATGCCGATGGGTTGCCCGATGCCTGGGAAGCCGCTTTCGGCATCGATTCACGGATCGGCCCGGATGGCTGGCTCGATGCCGATGGCGATGGCAGCAGCAATCTCCAGGAACTGCTCACCGGCACCGATCCGCTCGATGACCGCAGTTTTTTGGAGATCACTCCCGAACATTCACCCGCCGATCCGAAAGCTGGGCTGCGGCTTTGGTTCGAAGCCGCCCCCGGCCAGTCTTACACGGTTCAATTTCGGGAGATCGCGGCCGGCGGCGCTTGGCAGAAGTTGGGCGATCAACCCGCCTACCCGGCCAGGCGGCGGGTCGCGGTCGCGGATCCGGCTTTCACCGAAAGCTCGGGGCGGTACTACCGGGTCGTCACCCCCGCTCAGCCTTGATCTTCCGATCCCAAACCTCTTCTGGGAAAATCATTGGGAAAAGCGGTTATTCGCTGGCAGGCTGTCCGTTCGGAAATGAACTTGGAACTACGGAAAACCTTTCAGTTCGAGGCGGCGCACCTGCTGCCCCACCTGCCCGCGAACCACAAATGCCGGCGGCTCCACGGCCACAGCTTTCAGGCGGAGATCGTCATCGCCGGCCCGTGCGATCCCAAGCTGGGCTGGGTCATGGACTACGCCGAAATGTCCGACGCCTTCAAGCCGCTTTGGGAGCAACTCGATCACCGGTATTTGAATGAAGTTGCTGGGCTCGAGAACCCCACCAGTGAGCAAATTGCCGTCTGGATCTGGCAGCGCCTCAAGCCCAAGCTCCCGCTCCTTAGCGAAATCGTCGTCGCCGAAACCTGCACCGCCCGCTGCGTCTACCGCGGAGATTGATGGGAGGCAGGTCGGGGGAGTGGAAATAGTTTATCAACTAGAGGGAGCCGGATGGGCAGGCGCCCGTGTCATTCACGGCACTCAGTTTCGAGACATGTCGGTGAGTTATCTTTCCGATGCACTTGGCGACATGGCGAAAGCAGCGCTTCTCCTCCTCCAAGGTGCGGACGAAGAGTCTTTCGAATTCTTCGACGAGCCTGGCATGCACCGCTGGCAACTAGCTCGCGGGAATGGAAATGTGCTGAGCATCCGAATTCTGTGGTTCGAAGATGAGATGAGCGCGGAAAGCGGCATCGAAGTTTTCGAATGCAAGTGTCCAGCGCCCACGTTCATCCGCGCCGTGATCGCCTCGCTTGAGAATGTTTTGGTTGATGAAGGGATAGAAGGCTACAAACGCCGATGGATAGCGCACGAATTCCCCAGCCATACCTACAGCGAGTTGCGACGGCTGTTTTTAATTTCCGCGACAGGAGCGGGTTAAATTCCTGAAGCCTTGTCGATGCCGAAACTCTCGATTTCGGACGTGGCGAGACTCGATACTACGATTACCTCCAAGAAAAAGTCAGCCGCCTGGTAGATCTTTGTGACGAATCGAACTACCCGAACAACGAGCATCATTATGTCTCGAAATCGAATCCACTGACCGTCAAAAACAAATTGAGCCCGCCATCCACCTGAGTGGGTTGCCCCACGACGTCATGGAGACGACTTTCAATGGACGCAGGCCCATTCCAATAGACCTCGTCCGCCTGAGTTTTCAAACTCAAGTTTTGCGGATTGAGCCAGCCGCCCATTTCACCACGGCCGAATAAAAAAAAGGCGTGGCCCGGAAGCCACGCCGCTTCGAATTCGTTTCAGTTTATCGCTGAATCCGCGCGCTGCCGCCTTTCATGACGTGCATCACTTCGTCGAGCGTCACTTGCGAGGTGTCGCCGCGGGTCGTCTGGAGCATCGCGCCGTGGGCCGCGCCGAAGTTTACGACATCCTGAGGACTCATTCCGCTGAGGAAGCCGTAGGCGATGCCGCTGGAGAAACCATCGCCGCCGCCGACGCGGTCTTCGATCTCGAGATCCTTGAACTGACGGGCCTCGTAGAATTGGCCGTCATAGTAAAGGATGCCGCCCCAGTTGTTGATCAGGCCGCTCTTTACCTCGCGCAGCGTCGTGCAGACCGCCTTGACGTGCGGATACGCCTTCACCACCCGTTCGACCATCCGCTTGTAAGCCTCCACCGGCAATTCGCGCAGGTTCGCGTCCGTGCCTTCGACTTCGAAGCCCAGCACCTTCTGGAAATCTTCCTCGTTGCCGATGAGCACCTGCACATGCGGAATGATGTTCTTCGTCACGGCGATCGCCTTCTCGCTGCTCCAGAGCTTGCTGCGGAAGTTCAGGTCGTAGCTCGTGATCGTGCCGTTCTCGTTGGCCGCCTTGAGCGCGGTCGTCACCGTGGCCGCCGTTGCGTCCGAGAGCGACGTGAAAATGCCGCCTGTATGAATCCAGCGCGCGCCTTCCTGCGCGAAAATGCGCTTCCAGTCCAGGTCTTCCGGCTTCATCTGGCTCGCCGAAGACTGGCCGCGATCATACATCGTTACGCTCGCGCGCACGCCGGTGCCCACTTCCGTGAAGTTGAGCCCCACGCGATTCTTCCGGCCCACGCCGTCGTACTTCTCCATCACCACGCCCGAGACATCCATCCCCACCGACCGCGCGTGATTGATGACGATCTTCGCCACGTAATTGTCCGGCAGCTTGCTCAGGAAGCCAGTCTTCATGCCCAGCCGCGCGCAGGCGTAGGCGACATTGAACTCGCCCCCGCCGACGTCGACCTCCAGCGTTTTAGCGAACTCGATGCGCCCGTGTCCCGGCGGGGACAGGCGCACCATGCATTCGCCCAGGGCGAGCACATCGAAACGGGACTTGGCGGCTTCTCGTAATTGGATCGGCATAAAAAGTACATCCGGTCGCGGCATTCACCATGAACGCCCCGTTCCGGCACGGTTAACGGCTGCCAAAATTTGCCGAACCGCCACAGATGTCAATACTCCCGAAATCCAGCCGCAGGACGAAGAGGACGAAAGGTGGCGAAGTGCAGCCCGTTATGCCTGGCTGGCTCGCGGAACGAACGGCGGCGAACCCCGGCCCGGAATTCAGGGTTTTCCCCTATTGGCAGAATCTCAACTGAGCGTAAGGTTTGCCTCGCATATCCGTTAGTGTTGGTTAGTTGGTTAGTGTTGGTTAGGGAAGTGGGGATAGAAAAGGCGCCTCGGGGGGGGCGCCTTTTCAGCGTACCGATGTCTCGCTTGCTCCCAGGCCCGCCATGAGGCGCATCAGCTCGGCCTGGCTGAACTTTTCCCGAGGCAATTCGCCCGCCATGCTGCCTTCCCGCAAGACAATGATTCGCCGGGAGAGGTTCATGAGTTCGGGCAATTCCGAGGAAATCGCGAGGATCGCCTTTCCCGAGCAGGCCAGCTCATCGAGCAAATGGTGAATTTCGGCCTTGGCCCCTACATCCACACCGCGGGTCGGTTCATCCACGATCAGGATCTCGCACTCCCGGGCCAGCCACTTGGCCAGGGCAATCTTCTGCTGGTTCCCGCCGCTGAGACCCGAGATCGGCGCGTCCAGTTCCGGGGTCTTCACTCGCAATTGCTCCGAAAAACGCGCCGCCAGGCTGCGCTCGGCCCCGAGCCGGATGAACCCGGCCCGCGCCAGCAGGGGCAAAGCAGCCAGCGAGCTGTTCTCCCGGCAATTCATCGTCAACACCAGCCCCTGCCGCTTCCGATCTTCCGGGAGAAAGCCGAGCCCCAGCCGCAAGGCCTCTTCGGGTTTGCCGATGCGCTCGACCCGCCCGCGGATAAGCACCGAGCCGGTGGCCGCCGGATCGAGCCCGAAGATCGCCTGGGCGATCTCGCTCCGGCCCGCTCCGATTAATCCGCCCAATCCCAGAATCTCGCCGCGCCGTAAGGAAAACGAAATGTGCCGAAACTTCCCCGGCGAGCTGAGATTCTCGACGCGCAACAATTCTGCGCCCAATTCGCCTCGAACATGGCGCGGCTCGCGCGCCTCGACCGTCCGCCCGATCATCTGCTCGATGACCCGCCCCGGGCTCGTCTCCGCCGTGCGCTCCGTCGCGATGTGCCGCCCGTCCCGCAACACCGTGATCCGGTCGCACAGCCGGAAAATCTCCTCCATCCGATGCGAGACGTAGAGGATCGTGGTGCCGCGCTGCTTGAGCTTGTCGACGAGGCCGAAGAGATGCTCGCTCTCTCGTGCGGAGAGCGAGCTGGTCGGTTCATCCATGACCACGATCCGCGCGTTCACGCCCAAAGCCGCCGCGATCTGCACCGTCTGCTCCTGACCCGTGGTCAAGTCGCCGATCAGCGCATCCGGATCGATCCCCGCTTCGATCTCGCGCAGCATCGCTTCCGCCCGCCCGCGCATCGCTTCCCGTTTCACGAAGCCGCCCCGGCGCGGCAAATCGCCGAGGCAGAGATTCTCGGCCACCGTCAGGTTCGGGCAGAACGCCAGTTCCTGATGCACGATCGCAATCCCCAGCCGCCGCGCCGCCAGCGGGTTTGGCGCATGCACCGCCACGCCCTCCAGCCGGACCTCGCCCGTGTCGGCGGTGTAAACACCCGCGAGTATTTTTCCCAAGGTGCTCTTGCCCGCGCCGTTCTCCCCGATCAAGGCGTGGCACTCCCCCTTCGCCACGCCGAAACTCACCTCGTCCAGCGCAAGCACGCCGGGAAATCGCTTTGTGACGCGTTCGAATTGGAGAAGCTCGCTCATCGCTATCACCCTTCAGACCCGCGCTTTGCGGGGGGCACGCTTTGTCTCTTCCAGTCGGGGACTGACTGTTTGCACCTCGCGCTTTATGGTGCGATCCCAAACTCCTTCGGCACGAGTGCCTTCACCGTCGCGACGATCATTCCTTCCGTCGCCGGGGCGAGGCGGGCGGGACGGCCGTAATACCACAGCGAAGACTCCGCTTCGTAGCCGCCCTCGCGCAGGATGCGCTCGCTCGGGATGTAGCAGGGCACGTCATTCGCGTAGGCGTTCATCCAAAGCCGCCGGCCATCCAGCTCTTTCTTTAATCGCAACGCGTAATCCACCACCACTTCCCCAGGCAGGAAGACCATCGCCAGGTCCTGCCCGAAGTTCCAGGCCGAGATGAAATACGGGAGGGTCTCCGGCAGCCGCTGCCCCGCGTCGAGTTTCTTCAAATTCTGCTGCGCATGATACCCGACGATGCCCGGCTGCTTCGCCCGTTCCTCCCATTGTTCGCGCGTCGGCAGTTTTTCGAACGGCAGTTCGATCTCCCGTGCCCGGCATTCGAGCCGGCCCGACACCGCTTGCAATTTCCCCGCCACCAACCGTTCCACCTCGCGCGCCACGTCCTCGCCATGCTGGCGCGCCTGGTCGAGCAAGCCGCGCGGGTCCGGATTCGAATCCGCCCCGCACCCGATCGCCACCAGCGCGACCGCGCCCGGATGGTTCTTCTGGATCGTTTCTCCCGCCACCCCGGCCCAATCGCCATGCAACTGATTGAAGTCCCCACCCACCGTCGTGCAATGGCAGGCATAGTTCGCCAGCACCGCCTTGATCTGTCCGCTCGCATCCCTGGCCACCAGCACGGGCAAATCATGATCCACCGGCCCGCCTTTCGTCCGGCGGTTGGCCGCGAAATTCGCGCTGCCCTGCCCCCAGTAAAGCTGGCCCGGTTTCATCGCCTCCAACGCCGCCAGGGCCGCCTGCTCGATCTTTTCCGCCAGGACGTCCGTGTATCGTTGCACGCGAGCCATCTGCTCCTCCGGCACGGGCTCGGCGAACATGTTGGGAATGCTCCCGGCCAGAAGCGGCGCGCTGTGGGTGTGCGTCGAGCAAATCGCAAACCGTTCGTTCGCCAGGCCCTTCTTGCGCGTTAAATTCGCCGCCACCCGATCCCGGATCTCTTTCGGCACACCGCAATTATCCACCGTCACCACCACCGCCGGCGGCTCCCCGCGCGCCGCCAGCGCCAAAGCCTTCGCGAAGAGCCGCTGGTTGACCGTCTCCGTCTCCGTCTTTCGCACCGCGTAGCCGCTCAGGCGGATCGGGCCTTGCGGTGTCACATCCACGCTCGCGGCCCCAACCGCGTAAGGACTGCCGCCAGCGTCGGCCGCCCCGGCCGTCAAAATGGGAAGCATCATGGCCGTCAGAACTGCTTTAACCTTCGCGAATGACCTGAAAATCGTACGCATATCTATCTTGGGCTGAGAGGTCTCAGTCTACAGAGTGGCCTCACCCCTGCAAAGCATCGATTGCCTCGCGTGCTCGACTCGGGTGTAATTTTTTCAGGGTGAGAAAAGTGCGGATTTTCGACGAATAAAATGTACAAATTTAGCCATCTCT
>CAYZKY010000061.1:0-33629 GCA_964478815.1 uncultured Verrucomicrobiota bacterium | reverse complement strand
CCAGTTGTTCCCTGCGCGTCTTCAATCCTCCCTTCTATTAAGGCGGCCCCTCCGGGCCGTCAACTCGCGTCAACCTCTCACCGGCCGCTTCTTCGGCTTCTACCCCCGCCCGCGAAGCCGCCCAATTCGATCCCATCGACACCCTCCGCTACGAATAGGTGCGTTTTTCGCGGGGTGGCTTGCCGGGCGGGACGCCCGTGCTCGCCGGCATGTAAAATAATAGCCCGCTGCGCGGAGCCACCTTTTTCTCTCTGGCCCTCCTGCTCTGCGGCGGCGTCCGGCTCGTTCTTCGTTCGTCCCTCATATTGTGCTCCACCCTGGCCCGCCGGACTGCGAACCAGGCAAGGCCGGAAGCCAATGAGCCCGCCGCGACCACTCGGGTCGTACCCAAAGCGACACGCCGCCCGGCGCATTCGGATTGGCAGCGGGGCGGGGGCGCGGTACTTAATGGGCATGTCATCGAACTTGTCCGGGATGCTGGCGCTGGCCCTCAGCCTTTCCTTTGCCCAGCCGGGTCTGTCCGCCGCCGATGCCCCTGCGCCGGTGCCGGTTGCGCGTGCCGCCGCAAGCATCTCTCTGCCGGAAGGTTTCCAGGCCAGCCTCTTCGCCGGCGAGCCGGACGTCGTCCAACCGATCGCCATGGCCACCGATGCGCGCGGGCGCCTCTGGGTCGTCGAATGTCTCTCCTACCCCGATTGGAAGCCTGCGGAAGGCTCGGATCGCGTCCTGATCTTCGAGGACAGCGACGGCGACGGGCGTTTCGATTCGAAAAAGGTTTTCCTCGCCAACGGCCGCAATCTCAGCGGCATCGCCATCGGCTTCGGCGGCGTCTATCTCTGCTCCGTTCCCGAACTCCGGTTCGTGCCCGACCGCAATGGCGACGACGTGCCCGACGGCCCCGGCGAAGCGGTGCTGGACGGCTGGTTCCTGGGCGCGAAGCACAATGTCTTCAACAGCCTGACCTGGGGCCCCGACGGCTGGCTCTACGGCGCGAACGGCATTCTCTCCGGCTCCAAAATCGGCCGGCCGGGCGCGCCCGACGCCGAGCGCGTCACGATGAATTGCGGCGTCTGGCGGTACCATCCGACGCAGCGCCGGGTCGAAGCCGTCGCCCACGGCACCACCAATCCCTGGGGCCTCGGCTTTAACGAAACGGGCGATCTCTTCATCGCCAATTGCGTGATCAAGCATCTCTTTCACGTCATCCCCGGCGCGCATTACGAGCGGATGTTCGGCCAGGACATCAACCCCTACTCGTTCGAGTTGATCCCCAGCATCGCCGACCATATCCACTGGGCGGGCGGCTTCTGGAAGACCGAAGGGGCCGCGCATCCGCAAAACGACGTCGCGGGCGGCGGCCATGCTCACTCCGGCGCGATGGTCTACCAGGGCACCAACTGGCCGGCCGCCTACCGGGGCGGCTTTCTCACCGTGAACATCCACGGCCACCGCATCAATCACGACCGCCTCGTGCCCCACGGCTCCGGCTACATCGGCCGCCACACGAACGACCTTCTTCGCGTCGACGACACCTGGTTCCGCGGCGTCTCGATCGTCCCTTCGCATGACGGCCATATTTACGTTTCCGATTGGAGCGACGCCGGCGAATGCCACGATTACGAGGACATTCATCGCGATAACGGCCGCATCTTCAAGATTAGCCACGGCCCGACTTCCGCGCCGCGCGACCTCACCCGCCTGGCCGATGCCGAACTGGCCCGGATGCAAATGGGGGAGGACATCTGGGCCGCCTCGCAAGCCCGCCGCCTGTTGCAGGAGCGCGCCGCCGCGGGCAGGCTTCAGCCCGTCGTCCGCACGCTCCTCCTGCAACTCGCCCGCCAGGCCCGCACCGCCGAGGCCAAGCTGCGCGTGCTCTGGACCGTCCACGCCGTCGACGGCGTCACCCCGGACCTCCTGGCGGTCCTGCTGCAAGAGGCCGCGCCCGCCGTCCGCAGTTGGGCCATCCGGCTGGCCCTGGATGCGCCGCCCTCCCCTGCCCTGCTCGCTCAACTCCCCGCGCTCGCCATCCGCGAGCCCTCCCCGGTCGTGCGCCTCACGCTCGCCAGCGGCCTGCAGCGGATTCCCATCGGGCAGCGCGCCGGGCTGGCCGAAGCCCTCGTCTCCCGCGCCGAAGACGCCACCGATGCCAACATCCCCCTGCTCCTCTGGTACGGCATCGAGCCCATCGCCAGCACGGACGAAGCCACTGCCGTCCGCCTCCTCGCCCAAGCCCGCCTTCCCAAAGTCCGCACTTACATCGCTCAACGCCTCGCCTTGCGCGGCGCGCTCGACCGGCTGACCGGTCTCCTCGCCGAGAATGCCGATCCCGATTGGTCCCGCGACGTGCTCCTGGGCCTCCACACCGCCCTCAATGGCCACCGCGGCCTCACCGCGCCCGCCCGCTGGACCGAAGCCGCCCAAAAACTGGCCGCCCATCCTTCCGCCGAAGCCCAAGCCACCGCGGCCCGTCTTTCCCTCGTCTTCGGCGAAAAATCCGCCGCCATCCGACTCCGCGCCCTCGCTCTCGACGCCACCGCCGCACCTTCTGCCCGCGCCGACGCCCTCGAAGCGCTCGCCCAAGCCCGCGTCGAGGGCCTCGCCGCCCTCCTCCGCGCCGCCCTGCGCGACCCCGCCCTCCGCCCCACCGCCCTTCGCAGTCTTGCTCATCTCGACGATCCTACGGTGCCTCAACTCATTCTCGAGCAGTACCCCGAACTCAACCGCGACGAAAAAAACGAAGCTATCCAGACCCTCGCCTCCCGCCCCGCCACCGCCGCGGCGCTTCTGCAAGCCGTCGAGGCCAAACGCGTTCCCGTTCGCGATATCACCCCGTTCGTTGCGCGCCAGATTCAGGCCTACGGTCAAGCCGCCCTCACCGACCGCCTCAAAACCCTCGGCGCCATCCGCCCCATCGCCACCGAAAAAGCCGACCGCATCGCCCAGTTGAAAGCCCAGCTCACGCCCCCTGCTCTGGCCCAGGCCGATCTCTCCCGCGGCCGCGCCCTCTTCGACCGCGCCTGCTCCGCCTGCCACACCCTTTTCGATTCCGGCGGCGCCCTTGCCCCCGAGCTTACCGGCTCCCAGCGCGCCAACCTCGATTACCTGCTTGAAAACATTGTCGATCCCAACGCCACCGTCTGGGACATCTACAAAGCCTCGTATTTCGAAACCCGCGATGACCGCCTTATCTCCGGCATCGTCGCCGCCGAAAACGAAACCACCCTCACCATCCAGACCCAGACCGGCCGCGAATCCCTCCCCCGCTCCGAAATCGTCGAGCGCCGCCAGTCCAACCTCTCCATGATGCCCGAGGGCCTCCTCGACCCCCTCGAGCCCCAGGAACTCCTCGACCTCATCGCCTACCTCCAAAGCCCCTCCCAGGTCGGCCGCCCGCCCTCCACTGCTCGGTAACACGCATCACTCGCCCATCTATCCCCGCACCCCATCGCACGAAAGTGTTCCCTGCCGCCCGACTTATCGGAGCATCCCCACGCTCCCATTTGTCCCGCGATATCGGTCGACGGTGGCATGAAACTGGCTGTAAGTTTCGACCTTTGAATCGTCCCGTTGCCGAACATGATGCGTCGTTTGAACCCGCGAGCCGCGTGGTGCGCCTGCTCCGTCCTTCTTTTTTTGGGCCTGCTCCTGGGCCAATCCGCGACCCGCGCGCAGGCCCCGTACGGCCTGCCGAACATTAAGACGGCGGCGGACGCAGTCGTCGCTTTCAACGAGATCATGTACCAAGCCGCGGACGACGACCCGGCGCTGGAGTGGCTGGAGCTGCACAACCAGATGTCGATCGATATCGAACTCTCGAACTGGCGGATCGAAGGCGGGATCGATTTTCAATTTCCGACGAACGCCATCATCGCGGCGAATGGCTATGTCGTGGTCGCCATTGTGAGAGAGAAGCTGACGAATGCGCTGATCGCGACCAATCTTTACGGCCCGTTCGCGCAGCGGCTTTCCAATTCCGGAGATAAGCTGCGGCTGCTCAACCACAATCGTCGGCTCATGGATGAAATGGAATTCGGCGATACAGAGCCTTGGCCCGTGGCGGCAGACGGCTCGGGCGCTTCGCTGAGCAAGCGGGGCCGCTTCATGGCCAGCAGCCGGGGGGAGAACTGGCGCGCCAGCGCGACGGAAGGCGGCACGCCCGGCAAAGTCAATTTCACTTCCGCCACGCTGGAGCCTTCCGCCCTGGCCTTCCACGAGATCGGCGCAGGGCTCGGCGGATCGTTCTTCGTGGAATTGATCAATCGCGGCTCCGCCACGGTGTCGACAGAGGGCTGCCGGATCGTCTCCCGGGCCGGTCAACAGTTCGCCCTTCCCGTCATGACCCTGGAGCCTGGTGCCCTGGCGGCATTTGCCGAGACGGAGCTTGGTTTCACGCCGCCGCCGAACGAGGCGTTGTTCCTGAAAGGCCCGGAACTGGCGGTGCTGGATGGCGTCGAGGTCAATGCGCGCACGCGGGCGAAGCTGGGGCCATCCGACGGCGCGGCGTGGGGATTTCCCGAGACGCCGACTCCCGGGCAGCCAAATCAGGTTTCGCTGCATCGCGACATCGTGATCAACGAGGTCATGTATCATCACCCACCGCACTATTCGACCAACGCCGCCGAATTTGCGGAGCGAGAGGAGCAATGGGTCGAGCTGTACAACCGCTCCACCAGCGCGGTCGATCTGAGCGGCTGGCAATTGGACGACGAAATCGAATTCGTCTTTCCGGTGCAATCGATTCTGCCCGCCGGAGGATACTTGGTCGTAGCGAACGATGCGGCCACCTTGCGCGCGAAATATCCGGACATCGCCGTGATCGGCGATTTTCGCGGGCGGATCTCGCATCACGCCGGAAGGATTCTCCTGCTGGACGCGCAGCGGAATCCCGCGGACGAAGTCTCTTACTTCAACGAGCATCCCTGGCCCTCCTACGCGAACGGAGGCGGCTCGACCCTCGAACTGCGCAACCCGGACATGGACAATGCCGTGGCGGCGGCGTGGGCCGACAGCATCGAGAGCGGCCATTCGACGTGGCGGCGCTACAGTTATCGCGCGCGGGCGATCCGCCCGGTTTACACGCCGAGCATCTTCAATTTCCACGAGTTTCGGATGGGCCTGCTTTCGGATGGCGAAGCGCTGATCGACAACATCACGGTGACCGAGTTCCCCACGACGGGGGGCCCGAGGCAATTGCTGCAAAACACGAACTTTACCGAGGGAGCGCGCTTCTGGCGCTTGCTCGGCACCCATTCGCATACCTATGTGGAACCCCGGGCCGACAACGCCGCCGATACCGCGCTCCACCTCGTGGCGACGGGGCCCATGAGCTATATGGATAACCGGCTGGAGACGACCCTCAAAGCCGCCGGCGCCCTGGTGCCGGTAACGACGGGGCGGGACTACGAGATCAGCTTCGACGCCAAATGGGTCGCGGGATCGCCCCAGCTCAAGACGGAGCTTTATTATAACAAGGTGACGGCCGTGACGATCCTGGACATGCCCGAGAACTTCGGCACACCGGGCCGGCGCAACTCGACCTGGGTGGCCAATGCCGGCCCGACTTACACTCTGCTCGAACACACGCCGGTAATCCCCAGGAACTTCGAAACCATCAATGTGCGTGTCCACGCCGAGGATCCCGACGAAATCGCGAGCATGACCTTATTCTACGCGGTAAACGGCGGCACCTGGCGAACGCTCGACATGCAACCCATCGCGCCGCAGAGCGCGGACTATTCGGCGGCCATTTCGCCCCAGATCAATAACGCGATCATCCAATTTTACGTCGAAGGAAAAGATAAACTCGGGGCCGTCTCGACTTACCCGCCCGCCGGGCCGAAGTCGCGCGCGCTGATCAAGGTGGATGGCACGTCCCGCGTGACGCTCGGCAAGCAGACCTTCCGCATGATCATGACCTCCGCGGACTCGAGCCGGCTCCATGCGAGCACCAATCAAATGAGCGACGACCTGCTCGGTTGCACCGTCGTGCATGACGAACGGGAGGTTTTTTACGATGCCAAGATGCGCATGCACGGCAGCATGTTCAGCCGCGTGACGCCCAGCAACACCGGCTTCACGATTAAACTGCCCGCGGACCATTTGTTTCGGGGTTCGCGTGCGTCCGTGATCGTGCGCCGCCGCGGGTTGGTGGAGACGTTCATCAAGCACATTCTCAATCAAGTCGGCGGCCTGCCGGCCAACTACGACGACATCGTCTATCTCGTCTCCCACCGCGCCGATAATATCGGGACGGCGCGGCTGAATCTGGCCAATTACGACGACACCTATGTCGATTCGCAATTCGAGGGGGACAACGACGGAACGGTTTTCAAACTCGAAGGCATTCGCGAGTTTCAGGCCACGCACAATAACGATCCGGAAGGATATAAATTACCCATGCCGATCGGATGGATTCAGTCGTTCGACATCGCGAACCTCGGCAACGACAAGGAGCAGTACCGCTGGGGCATCCTGATCCAGAGCGAACGAAAGCGGGACGACTTCTCGCAGATCATCGCGATGGGCAAGGCGCTGAGCCTGAGCGGCAACGCCTTGCGGGATGCGGCGGCGCGGGTCATCGATGTTGACGAGTGGGCGCGGCTCTTCGCGTTGCAGAACCTCACCGGCATCGGCGACGTGTATGGGGTGGAAAACCCGCACAATTTCGCGTTCTATGTCCGGCCCAGCGATGGCCGCGTGGTGGGCTTGCAGAATGATTGGGAGTTCGCGTTTTCGCGGGGCGCCACGGCCTCCATTTTCGGCGGTCAGAACGTGTATAAGATGCTTCGCCTCCCCGGTTTTCGGCGGCTCTACTATGGGCACCTCCTGGATATGGTGAACACCGTGTATAATAGTCCTTACCTCACGCGGTGGGCGCGTCACTTCAGCACCCTGACCGGCGAGAATTACAATGCATATCCCGGCTACGCCACGCAGCGCGGCACCTCGGTGAAATCGCAAATCGGGGCGAAATTCCCGTTCGAGATTATGACCAATGGCGGCGCGGACTTCCCGGTGGAGACCTCGACGGTCACGCTCGAAGGCCGCGCGTGGTTCGACGCGCAAAGGCTGCGGCTCGCCGGGGAAACGAATGCGCTCCCGGTCTACTGGGTGGATGACCAGAAGTGGCAGATGACCTTCCCGCTGCATCGCGGCGCGAACACGCTCACGATCGAAGGCTACACCTTTCACGGCGCGAAGGTGGGCGAGGATACGATCACGGTCACGACGACCGCTTCCGGTTTTCCGCAGCGCGATTATCTCCGCATCGCCGAGCTCATGTATCATCCGCACGATCCGACCGAGGCCGAACTGGCCGCGGGTTTTGGAGATAGCGACGATTTCGAGTTCATCGAGATCGTGAATATCGGCCCGGGCGAAGTATCGCTCGCGGGCGTGAAGCTGCTGAAGGCCGTGACGTTCGATTTCACGGGCTCGGATATCTCCAGGCTCGGCCCTTCGGAGCGCGTGCTGGTGGTGAAGAATCGGGCGGCGGCGGCCTTCCGGTATGGCGCGGAGCTCAAGGTCGCGGGAAGCTTCACCGGCTCCCTCAACAACGCAGGCGAAGTCGTGCGGCTGGAGGATGCCACAGGCGTGACGATTCAGGAATTTGCCTACCTCGATGACGGAGAGTGGCCGGCGGAGGCCGACGGTCTCGGGCCTTCGCTCGAGGTCGTGAATCTCGAGGGGGACGTGACGTTCCCGGCCAATTGGCGGCTCAGCAGCGAACGCGGGGGCAGCCCCGGACGGGAGGGCGTGGCGCGGCCTTCGATCACATCCGTGAGCTACGCGGGAGGCCAGGTGACCCTGCGTTTCCCGGTCGCGGCGAATCGCGGCTGCACGGTCCATTGGCGCGAGAGCCTTGCCAGCGGCGCCTGGCAGATTCTCAAGTCCGTGCCCGCGCAGGCTCAAGATCGCATCGAAGAAATCGTCGATGCACCCGCCAATTCCACCCGGTTTTACCGGCTTTCGACGCCGTGAGCCGAGTCCGCTGCGCTTGCCGAAGGTCACCTCCTGTTTGAACCGTTGACTGCGATAGTGGCCAGGCCGGGGGCGCGCTCCCTCGTTTCGTTGCCCCTTTTGCTTGACGCACGAAGTTGAGCGTCCACCTTCTCAGGAGCCTGTCCGAGAATGGCGGACGGGCTCTGAGGAGATATCGATGAAACCGCCACGAACCAGCCCCAGCGCCACCTGCCTCAGCGCCTTTACGCTGATCGAATTGCTCGTCGTCATTGCGATCATCGCCATCCTGGCGGGGATGCTCCTGCCGGCGCTGGCCAAAGCCAAAGCCAAAGCCCACATGGTCAAGTGCGTCAGCAACGAGAAGCAGATCGCTCTCGGCTATATGCTTTATGCCACCGACCATTCCGATTACCTCCCGGTCGCCGGCACCGAAGTGCCGCCCGGATCAGGCTGGGTCGCCCCCAGCCGTTGGTTCCTCCAGATCTCGCCCTACGCGGCCAATACCGCTTCCACCTTCACCAATCTCGTCGCCAAGAACAAGATCGTCGCCTGCCCCACCGCCAAGATCGGCACCAACGTCATCCCCGCCAACGTCCCCGGTTACCAAGGCTACGGCGGATATGGGCATAACTACGCCTACCTGGGCTACACCCAATTCGACGCCAAAAAACTCAGCGCCGTCACCAAACCCGCCGAAACCTGCATGAACGGCGACGGCCTCGACCCTGCGCGCGGCCTGTCCTGGTGGAACTACGGCTACCTCTACCCGCCCACCATCCCCGTCGCTCCCTATGTTCGGCACGGCAAAGGAGGCAACTACGCCTGGGCCGACATGCACGTCGCCTTCGCCAGTTGGAAAACCATGTCCTCCGGCCGCAACTCCAAATTCGACTGGTTCTACGTGCTCACCCCCTGAGAGCCCGTCCACCTTGCCCCGCCTACCCATGCCTCCCGAATCCCCTTCCAGACAACATTCCCCAGTCCTCAACCCCAAGGGCAGATTCCTCGAAGCAGCCTCGATCTGCCCCCAGAAAACCGCGAAAATGCCCGAAATGCCCCTTCCCGCCCCCAAGTTTTACCGGACCCTTTGCCCCCAACCACCCCCAACCCCGCCCCAAGGCACCTCCTCCCGTTTCCCCCCTCTGGCCCCCTCCACCGTGGCGCGACCGCCCCCTGCCCTATCCCCACCCACCACGCCACCTTCTGTGCGCTACTCCCGATCGAACCCCCTGGGCTTCAGGTGGCATCCCCTATACCCCAGTCCTCAGCCGGGGAGGCCGTCTGCCACGGGCCCGTATCGAAAAACATTATTAAACACGCTCGGTCGGAAAGGGGGAGGGGGCGAAAAATCCCCACCCCCCCGTTCTCGAGCCCGGCCTGCCGAATGATCGATTGGAAAACCTGGAGAAGCGGAGTGGGGGTAAGCGCCAGGATTTGCCCTCTCCGCCGCCATCGCGGAATCTTGCTTGGCAACCGCCCGGGTGTAATGCGTAGTATACATCTCGTTACCCGTGGAGATCGTCTGGACAGCACGCTGTGCGGTTCTAGGCTGCGCTGCCGCCTTGTCGGTGGCCTCGTTTGGCCAGGCGGCCCTGTCTCCACCCGGCACTCTTCCTCCCGGTTTTACCGCTTACGATTTGCCGTTCGCCAACACCCTCAGCACGGCGCGTTACACCACGAACCAAAACCTGCTCAATGGTTCCGGCCTCGCCGCCGGCGATGCGGATGGCGATGGCCGCGCCGATCTTTTCCTGGCCGGATTGGACGGCGACAACGCGCTCTTTCACAATCTCGGGGAGGGGCGCTTCGAAGATCGAACCGCTGCCGCCGGCGTCGGCCTGCCGGGGCTCGATGCCACCGGCGCGGCCTTTGCGGATGTGGACGGCGATGGCGATCTCGATCTCCTCGTCAACACCCTTGGCCAGGGCACCCATCTCTTCGCGAACGACGGCGCAAGCCGTTTCGCCCGTGCGGTCGTCCTCAACCCGGCCCGGGCCGGCATGTCGCTGGCCTTGGGGGATGCGGACGGCGACGGCGATCTGGATTTGTACATCGCCAACTACCGGGTCGAAACGGTCCGGGACGATCCCGAGCCCCGGTTCGAAACCGAGTTCCGGGCTGGCCGCCCGGCTTTGAAGTCGTACCATGGCCGATCTCCCGACGAACCGGCGCTGGTTGGGCGCTTCTATCTCGGGCCCGATGGAAAAGTGCATGAGAACGGGGAGCCCGACCGCTTTTACCTGAACGACGGAGGATTTCGTTTCACCGAGGTTTCGTGGGGCGGCGGCCGATTTCTGGATGAACAAGGGCAGCCGCTGGCCACCACACCGGTGGATTGGGGCTTGTCCTGCATGTTCCGCGACATCAACCAGGACGGCGCCCCCGACCTCTACATCTGCAATGATTTCGAATCGCCGGATCGCGTCTGGCTCAATGACGGGAAGGGAACCTTCCGCGCCCTCCCCACCGCGGCCCTGCGCCACACCGCCATGTATTCGATGGCGGTTGATTTCGCCGACATCGATCGCGATGGCTGGGACGATTTCTTCGTGGCCGACATGTTGAGCCGGAACCTGGCCGGCCGAAAGCTCCGGCCGGGCGTGCTTCCCGGTCTGGGCCGCGCCATCGAACTCCGCCCGCAATACTCGCAGAACATGCTCTTTCTCAATCGCGGCAACGGGACTTACGCCGAAATCGGCGAACTCGCCGGGGTCGAGGCGAGCGACTGGACCTGGAGCGCCGCCTTTCTCGATGTCGACCTGGACGGCTGGGAGGACCTGCTCGTTGCCACCGGGAATGCCCTCGACTCGATGAACGAAGATGTCGTGCGGGAGGCGGACGAAATCCAGCGCCGCGAAACCCTCTCCCGCATGCAGCGCCTGGGGCTCCGCCATCGCTTCGGCGCATGGCCCCGGCCGAAAGTGGCGTGGCGGAACGAAGGCGGTCTGCGTTTTACCGACGCCAGCCAGGCTTGGAGCTTCGACGATTCCGGCATCGCCCACGGCATGGGCTTCGCGGATTTCGATGGCGATGGCGACCTCGATGTCGCGGTCAACCAGTTGAACGGACCGGCCCGGTGGTATCGGAACAACGCCACTGCCCCAAGGATTGCCGTGCGCTTGCGCGGCCGGCCCCCGAATACCGCCGGCATCGGCGCAAGGATCGAGTTCGACGGAGGCCCGATCCGCCAGAGTCAGGAGATGCTGGCGGGCGGGCGTTACCTCTCCGGCGACGAAGCCGTCCGCGTGTTTGCCGCCCGGACGGGGGTCAGCGGGACGCTGACGGTGCGCTGGCGGAGTGGCGCCATCTCCGTGGTGCAAGGAGTCGAAGCGGGTCGTTCCTACCAGGTTAATGAACCCGCCGCCGTGTCGCCCGCCTCGAAAGCGCCGGAGCCGCCGGTTGGCCATCCGTGGTTTGCCGATGCCTCCGCCATGCTCGGCCATGAGCACCACGATGATCCTCACGCCGATTTCGACCTGCAACCCCTCCTTTCCGCCCGGGTCAGCGGCCTCGGACCAGGCGTTGCATGGCACGACCTCGATCAAGACGGTTGGGAAGACCTCATCGTCCCCACCGGCAAAGGCGGTTCGCTCGCCATTTTCCAGAATAACCGGCAGGGCGGATTCACCAATGTGACCCAGCATGCGCCCGGACGCGGATCCGCTCGCGACGAGACGGGTATCCTCGGGCTCGGCGAGGCCTTGCTGGTGGGCTTGGCCAACGCCGAGGATGGCCAGACCCGCGGCGGCAAACTTCGGCTGCTCGACGTGCGGCGGCGGACCCAGGGCGAAATGTTGCCCGGCCAGTTGGCGAGCATCGGTCCGCTGGCCTGGGCCGATGTCGACGGCAACGGCCTGCTCGATTTGTTCATGGGAGGACGACTCCAGGCGGGCCGATTTCCCGAGCCGGCGGATTCGATGCTATTCTCGCATGAAGGCACGCGCTTCGCCCCCAAACAGCGTCTTCCCCGGGCCGGGCTCGTCAGCGGCGCGGTCTTCAGCGATCTCGATCTGGATGGCGATCCCGATCTCGTGCTGGCCTGCCAGTGGGGGCCGCTCCGCGTCTTCCTCAATGAAAACGGCAACCTGACGGAGCGCACCGCCGAACTCGGCCTTGCGAACGCCACGGGCTTGTGGAACAGCGTGGCCACCGGAGACTTCGATGAAGATGGGCGCCCCGATCTCGTTGCCGGCAACTGGGGTTTGAATTCCGCCTGGAAGGCTTCCCTCGATCAACCATTGCGTCTCTACTTCGGCGATTTCGATGGCAATGGGACGGTCGATTCGCTGGAGGCCGTGCATGACTCGGAACTCGGAGGATTCGTCCCTCTCCGGGGTTTGCGCAGTTTGAAGGCGGGATTGCCCGCGATGGCGGAGCGGTTCATCAGCTACGCCGCGTTTGCCCGGGCCGGGATCGAGGAAGTGCTGGGCGAGGCCGCTCGGCGCGCCGAAATGCTGGAAGTCCGCACGCTCCACAGCACCGTGTTTCTCAATCGCGGCGCGCATTTCGAGCCGGTGCTGCTGCCGATCCAGGCCCAATTCGCGCCGGTCTTCGGGCTGGCGGTCGGCGATCTGGACGGCGACGGCCACGAAGACCTGTTCCTCGCCCAGAATTTTTACGGCACCCACGCCGGGATGCCGCGCCAGGACGCCGGGGCCGGCGTGCTGCTGATCGGGGATGGCCGGGGCGGATTCACGCCGGTTGCTCCAACGGTGAGCGGCCTCTCCCTTGACGGCGAACAACGGGCCTGCGCGCTGACCGATTTCGACCACGATGGCCGGCTCGACCTGGTGGTCACGCAGAACAGCGGCCGCACGCGTCTCTTTCGGAACCAGCACGCCCGCCCGGGCGTCCGCGTCGGTTTTCGCGGGAGCACCCACAACCCCGCCGCGCTGGGCGCCAAGATCCGCATCGCCGCCGGACCGTCCCGCACGATCCTGAAGGAAGTCCAAGGCGGAGCGGGCTATTGGTCGCTCTCGAGTCCAGTCGCCATCGTGCCGCCGGGCTCGACGCTCGAACTGGAACTCCCCTCGCGTCTCCGCGCCCAGGTCACTCTTCCTCTCGCCGCCCGCTCGCTCCGTTGCGCGGCGGATGGAACTTTGACCATCACGGAGTGAATTCCGAAGTCGTTGGCTGTTAAGGCGATTTCTGGATTTCCCGCAGGGCCTCGGCCATCCGCGCCGCGGAGGCGTAGCGATCGCTGGGGTACATCGCGCACGCCTTGTCCACCACTTCCATCAAGCGCAGCAGCCGCTGGGGATGGCCGCCCGGGCTCGAACCCGTCGGCAGGCCGGGATACAGCCGCGCATCGAAACCCGTCGCCGACTGATATAAAACCTTGCCCAAGGCATAGATGTCCGCCGGAGGCAGTCCCGTCCCTTCTTTTGGAATGAACCCAGGAGTCCCAACTTGCGTTGTCACCTCCCCCATCAGGGTGACCAGGCCGATATCCGCGAGCTTTGGCCGCCCTCGGACGAAAATGATGTTCGACGGCTTGATATCCCGATGCACCAGTTCCCGTTCATGGAGGGCTTGCAGCGCCTCGGCGATGACGACTCCAATGGTGAGACATTCGTCCACCGGCAGCGTGCCACGCTCTTCGATCATATGGCTGATGGTCTTCGGCGTGTAGTGCTCCGGATCGATCTCTTGTCCCGAGTGCAGATCGTCCGCCGCCTCCATTACATAGTAGAAATACTCATCCCGCGGGCCTTCGCCGGCATGGAGAATGCCCACCCAGCCCGGCTCGCTCAGCGAAGCGGGGGCAAAATTGAGGAACCCTTCGAATTCCCGGTCGAAAGGCCTTTCCGTTTCGAAGCGGACGCGGTTGACCACTTTGATGGCGCGATAAATTCCCGCCAGGTTTTCCGCCAGCCACACCTCGCCGTAAGCGCCGGCTCCAATCCGCTTGATCAACGTGAAATCCGGAATGCGGAGCTTTTCCGTCGAGGCCGGTTCGGTCGTTGGCAGCCGCTCTCCCTCCGGCCGCCGGGATTCGGCGAGCACCTGCGTCTCCTCGATCTGCCGGGCCAGGCGGCGCCCGTACAGCAGCGCGGCCGCGCCCCACGCCAATGGGATCTGCACGGCGGCCAGCACCGTCCAGTTGAGCCACACTCCGGCCCCCCAGAACAGGCTGATCGCTCCTCCAGCCACCGCCAGCATCGCGAAGGCTGCCACCGCCAGGCCGGGCAGCGGACGCAGCATCGCCATCGCGACGCCGAACCCCAAGCCGCCGAGGACGATGAGCAAAGTCTCCGTCACTCCAGACGCCCGGCGGATCCAATCCCCGCGCAGCAAATTCAAAAATGCGGTCGCTGCGATCTCGACGCCCGGCGCGGAGCCGCCGGTCGGCACCGGATAAAAATCGGCCGTGCTCCCCTGCGGTTTGACCGTGAGGTTCGAACCGATAAACACGATCATGTCTCGAAAATGCCCCGGCGCGGTCTGCCGCGCATGGTTGTAACCGAGCCGGGGCAGGGAACCGGTCGGCCCGTAAAACCGCAGCCATCGCGGGCCAAAGCGCTCGGCCTCGGATTGCGTCACCGGCGCCCCGGCCAGCCGGGCCGCCACCCAAGGCAGGCTCGGGTCGTCCGGCAATTCGCGAAAATGAGTCCGCACCCGGTCGTCCGGGTCCTGCAGAATCGTCGGAGCGCCCCAGTTGGTGCCGATCGCCGCCCGGAACACCTCCGCCGGACGAAAGGTCTGGCCGCCGGCAAAGTTCGGATGATTGCTCTTTGCCCGAGTGCCCGCCACCACCACCTTGCCGGATTTTTCGACGGCCCGGGCGAACGCCCGGTCGGCCTCTGCCTGATTGGTTGGGCTGGGGGCGTCGAAAAAAACATCGAAGATCGCCAACCGCGCGCCATCCTTCGCCAGTTTCTCGATCAGTTCGGCATGCAACGACCGATCCCAAATCTGCCCGGGCTGCTGCCGCAGCTCGTTGTGCGACTGCTCGTCCATCAACACGATCTGGAATGCAGGGATCGTGACTCTGGGCACAAACCGGTGCGGCAGATCGAAACTCCACCGCTCCAAGGGTTCGCCAGGACGGAAGGACAACAGGTACAGCCCCGCCAGCACCGCCAGGCCGGACGCGGCGAGCGCGGCGATTCTGTTCGTCCTGAACCTGGCGGCGGCGGATTCCACAAGACGGTTCCCTTCACCGACTATGAGAGCCTCCCGCAGCTCGGACAAGCCAATCCGCACCACTTTGCGGAATCGCTGCCGCTTTTGCCCTTGCTCCGCCGCGCGGGCCGCGCTTACGTTGCCGACGACGGGGAAAATCCTATGTGTCACCGACCCACTTCGGAGCGCGGCGGGGTGCCCAAACGAAACAAGCGGCTGGGCTTCACGCTCATCGAATTGCTGGTGGTCATCAGCATCATCGCCTTGCTGGCTTCGATGCTTTTGCCCGCCCTCAGCAAGGCCAAGGGAAAGGCCCAATCCATCAAGTGCATCGGCAACCTCCGCCAGCTCACCCTCGCCGTGCACATGTATTCCAGCGATGCGGACGACTGGCTGCCTCCGATGCAGGAGATGGTCGCCGCCGCCAAGGCCGAATCGAGCTGGCGGCCTTACCTGTTCAACTACGTCGGCAAGAACGCGCAGGTCTACGATTGTCCGGTGGAGAACAAGAAGGACGTCTACCACCGCGGCGATCGGGCCAAGGTCGGGCAGTTCGCGGCCGGCGAGATCAAAATCGCCAGCGGCATCGGCGCGGTGAATGTTCACTGGAATGCCGGAGGCGCGCAGCCTCCCTTCGGACGGCCGAAGGGATACGAGGATAATCTCTGCCGCTGGCCGATGATTCAACGGCCGGTCAACCTGCTCTTTTTCGGCGACGGGCACAGCGATTGGGGCGGCTGGCCGGACGACCGCTGGTGGATCTGGAAGGAGGCCGGCGGCGCGAACAATCCCGGCTTCAACCGGCTGCTCCAGAACGATCCCGGAGCCACGCGCCACCAGCGCAAATCGAACTACGCCACGGCCGATGGCGGCGCCCGCTCGCTCGACCCCAACAAGATCCCGTGCAACCGGGACGAGTGCTGGTGGTCCGCCAAGGCCGATCCACATTAGGCACTCATGCTCAAAAAGAACGGGCCGAAAATCCTGGCCAGCCTCGCCATGCTGGGGCTGGCGGCTTACTTCGCCTGGTCCTGGTGGCGGGAGCAGCGCACCACGGGCGGCCAAGTCTACTTTTACGATCAAAGCGCCCAAAAGCTCTTCCCCTGCCCTTCCGATTCCGTCTCTCCCATCGCCGGGATCGACGGCCCGGAGGCCGACGCGGTGCGCGCCATTGTCTTCTCGCCGACTGGGGATTGCGCCCGCGACCGCCAGATCGGGTACCTGGAAAAGTATTCTCCGCAGCTTAAGGCCCAGTTCGAAGTGACGCAGAAGAACCCCAATGCCGAGGTTCCCCGTCTCTCCCGTTCCGCGGCACAAAGCCACACATTCGTCCGCCGGCTTCGGGAAACCGGGTGGCACGCACTGGATACCGAGGAGGGGGGCCGCATTGTCGGCGAATGGCGGCTCTCGGCGCCGGAGGGCACCGACCCCGCCATCTGCCTGCCGTGACCGGTGGTGTCCCCTGCCGATCGGACCGAGGGGCGGCGAGTAACCATTGCTGGGCACCCCGCCCTGTTTTTTGAAGAAGGAAGGCGAGGGGGTGGTTCCGGCGGGTTTGGGCCGGGCACCCCCCCCATTTTTTTTGGCCGGCAGGGGGCCGTCGGGAGCCGGAGGAGGGAAAACTTGGGGGCAGGAAGGGGCATTTCGGGTTTTTTTGGCGTTTTTTGGGCAAGGACGGGCGGCAAAGGGACCGCCAAAGGGCATGGAGGAGTCGACATTGGGGGGAGGCCCCGGTATTTGGGTCGGAAGGGCTGGGAACGAAACCGAGGTGGCCCCCCCTGTTTTTCGAAGAGAGGTGGGGGAAATGTTGACTGGAGGGAAGGCAAGCGCGGTTGGACGAGCACCCCCCCCTGCTTTTTTGACGGACAAAGGGGCGAGATGGACGGACCGACTGAAGTCGGGACTCCGAACGTGGGAGCTTCGAGGGGGCGAAAAAACTCGAACGGATTGGTCGGATCGGTCGAGTCGTAGGTGGAGCCGGGTGGGATGGAGGCGCTTGGGCAGGGGGGAGCGCAGGGAGGTTCGCTCCCTGGAGTAACGTTATCGTGGGGCCATCCGAGGACGGGTCGGAACGGGAGGCTCGGCGGCGGGCCGGGACTGCTGTTCGGAGACGATCCGGATGACCGCGATATGTTGATCGTAGTCACAAAGGTAGAATACGCCGGCGGCGGCGAAAATCAAGGGCCGAGGAAAGGAGTTGCGGGACGCTGGCCGCAGCGCGGTGGGAGACGAAAGTGGCGAGGTCCGGCGTGCCTCACTCGAAGGGATTCAACACTGGCACACCACAGCGCAGGAAATCAGCCACGGTTTCACGTTCACTCGGAAAAATGGGAAGGGGGCCGCAGCGAGGTCCTCTCGCTCCGGCCGGGCTCGCCGAGCCAGCCCTTTTCCGGACACGCCAACAACCACTCCACCCAATTGCCTCCGGGAGCCTCACCAGCCTCCGCCGCCCGCACGCGATACTCTCCACGCCCCATGCGCTCGATGTCGCAGCGCTGGCCGGGCTTGAGGCCGTCGGCCGCGCGAAACTCCTCGGGAATCTCCAGCGAGCCGTTGGCGGAAAGAATCGTCGTCATGGTGGCAGGTTACGGTTTTGGCCTTGAAGCGTCAACGCCGGCACTGACAGGGATCAGGATTTCATTTGTGGAAAGTGAGATTGCTTTTAGGTTTACGCAAAGCAGTCCATGAGGCGGAGGTTCGTGCAATGCGGCGGCGGGGCGCCCGGTCGAGCAGGCGGTATTTCGACTGGAGGCGGTGGGTTGCATCTCACGACGTTTCGGCATTCGGGATTGATCGCCATCCTACTCGGGTTCATGCTATTGCTAGCCGCGAACGGGCAGACTCCGGCGTTTGACTGCATTCTCGGAGGGAGCACGCCGGAGGCAAATACGAACATATTGCGGGGCATCGCGTTCCATCGAGATCGTTTCGTGGCCGTGGGAGACGCCGGCACGGTGATCGTCTCGACGAATGCAATCTCGTGGGTGAAACAACCGGCTCCAACTGCGGAGAGCTTTTATGGAATCACAGTGGCCCGCGATCAATTCATCGCACTCGGTTCACGCAGCAATATCTTCCTCTCGACCGATGGAGTCAACTGGGAGACAAGAGCGACTGGACATACTAACTGGTTCCAAGCCGTGGCGTTTGGTAATGATACCTTCGTCGCCCTCACAGGCTGGGGAACGATACTTGCCTCTACGGACGCTCGAACCTGGGCCGTGACCACGAATCTCCCGTTCGCCGTGGCTGGTCTTTATTTCGGAGGCGGCCAATTTGTCGGCTTCGATGTCAGTGGCTCGATTTACACTTCCGTAGATGGAGTAAACTGGCGAGCGACACGGGCTCCGGCGTTCACCTACTTTGAAGGTGGCGCTTATGGCGGTGGGGTGCATGTCCTGGTTGGCCTTGGCGTTTTCGGCGCCGAGGAAATCGCCCGATCGACGGATGGGATTTCCTGGACGTCGCATCGTGCGCATAGTCTGGTGTCCATTTGCTACGGCGGCGGATTGTTTGTCGGAGTGGGTTACAGCCTCCAGTATTCCCCCGATGGCCTGAACTGGATATCCGACTACGAGGAGCCAGCCGGATTGTCCGGCGGGGTGGCTTATGGGATGGGGCACTTCGCCGTCATCAGCGGGTATGGCGAGATTTATACCGCGACCCACCCTTCGCATTGGACGCCGCGGCGGCCCGTCATTTGCCAGATGCAGAGCCTTGTCCAAGGGAACTCCGCCACGGTGGGCATTTCCGGCAACGACGGGATGCCCTTCCTTTCAACCGATGGCGTACATTTCGCCCAGGGGCGCGATCTGGGAGAAAAACTAACTTCGCTCCTTTATACGAATGGGGCTTTTGTAGCCGCAGGAAGATCGCTATTCCAGTCCGAAAACGGCGAAGAGTGGCGGCGAATCGAGACGCGATGTAATTCTGGAGCGATCACCTCGATGAGTTATACGGAAGGCCGATGGGTGGCTTCCTGCGGAGACTGGTTTGGTTCAAATTCCGCGACGAATTGGGCGGCGCTTGGCGAGGAACCGGGGTTTTTCTCCGGGCTCATTGCCGGGAATGGCCAGCAGGTCGGATTTGGATGGAACGGGCTGATCAAAACATCTCGAGATGGCGTGGCTTGGCAAGACGTGAGCTACAAGACTGAGGCGAATCTCGGTCCGGGTACATTCCAGGCAGGTCTCTACAGCTTATTTGGAAACCCAAGATTCCTAGTTCCGGCTTCGGCCCTCGTTTCGCGGGATGGAACGAACTGGAGCGACCCCGCCGTCGATGGCCCGCTCCTGGCGATGGAGGGGACGGAGGTGGAGAACGAGATCGCGCTGACGCTGGCGGGGAATTGGGATGCAGTGTACCGGCTGGAAGCGTCGACCAATCTGATCGAGTGGGCGGAAGCGGGAGTGCTCGCGAATGTCGCAGGCGTTACCTCGGTGCGGTTGTCGCGCAGCGAGGCGATGGAGTTTTTCCGAGCGGTCAGGCAGTGATCGAGAGGTGGCTGGGGCGCGGGGGAATCGTATTGTCTGGTGCGGCACGGAGCGCGCCGTTGGGCTGCAGAGGGGAATGAGGAATGGGGGTTGGGGGGAAGAAGCGGTCAGGTGGGGCGGAGGTGACGGAGTGTTTCCAGTTCCTGGCGGAGGGGCAGCCAGTATTCCTTGTCGCGCTGGCGTTCGGCAGTTTCTTCGGCCAGAAGGGCGTGTTCAAGTTCAGCGATTTCCCCAGATATGGCGTGGGCGAGGAGGGAGCGATGCCGGACAAGGCGACGGCAAGCGGCGGGATAGCGGCCAGCCAGATCGATGAGGAGTTCCGGGGTGCGAAGTTCGTGAAGCCAAAACCGGATTTGCGCGGGCGCGGGGGACTGCTGGTTCTCAAAGTAGTGGGCCTCGACGAGCCGCCGGATCATGGGCCAGTCCTTATCGCGCTGGGTTTTCTTGGCCTGGACGAGATCCGGCAAGGAGAGGAGATGGCACTTTTCGCCGCCGGGAAGTTGAAAGGTGGTGCGGCGCTTCCAGAGTTTGTGGAAGGGGTCCACTCCGCGCATCCTGGACATGACGTCCACGCGCATGCGCAGGGCTTCGGGGTGCTGGCAGCGGAAATGAATGGCGTGTCCTCGGCGGAGGAATTTGATTTCGAAGGGCGGGACAGCAATGGGCTCGGCGCGCAGTTCGGCCAGCGCCTTGCGCAAGCGCGCGAGATTGGCCGGGTCCGCCAAGATGGCGAAGTCGGCATCGCGGCTAAACTCGGCCGCGCCGTAGAACACGCAGGCCTGGCCGCCCATGAGCAGGGCGCGGACGCGATGCGCGCGCATCGAAGAAAGGACTTTGCGTATCGGGTTCGGGATCAAGCGAGCCTCCGAGGGCGAGATAGGTTTGCCAGAGCTTCTCGCTCTCCAGCCAGCGTTGGGCCGGGGTGAGCCGGTACCATTCGGCCCATTCGCCGCCCACCAATTCTTCCGGCTGAATCATGGGGAAGGGATAACAGCTTCGGGCGCGGGTGTAAATCTCCGGGAATGGCTCCGGGAATCGCTGGAGGACGGAGCGGCAACAACTTCGTTGAGGGGAATTCTCACCCCGGTGCTCTCCTTGGGCGAGGAAGAGAGGAAGAGGAGTTGTTGGAATGGTTTACCCAAGGTGGCAACGGGCGGTTCAGTCGATCAAGCGATCGAGCTCGAAGCGGCGGAGGTAGTCGTTGGTGAAGACGCGGCAGACGGCGTCGTTCTCGAGGAGGGTGCGGCGGCTTTTGAGCCAGCGCTGGAGGTCTTCGCCGTAGATGTTCCGGAGCCGGCCGGCGGTGAGGCAGGCCTCGAGTTTGCCCCAATGGACGGTGAAGGGAATGCCGGCCTGGTCGAGGGCCTGGCGCACGTTTTCGAGGTATTGGCCGGATTTGGGGGAGTAGATGGTGTCCAGCTCGAGGGTGCAGGTTTCCGCGAACTTGGTGAATCCGAGGAGGGCTTTGGTGCCTTTGACGAAGCGGCAGGAGACGATGAGGGGGAGGATGGTGCCGTGTTGGGCGACGAAGTTCTGGTAGGTCTGGAAGACGACTTCGAGCGTCTCGAGCACTCGCTCCCGAGGCACGGCGGTGCCGGTGACTTGCAGCTTGCCGGTGTTGGGCTCGCCCCGAAAGAGGTCGCCGAGGAGGGCCATCTGGTAAAACTCGCGAAACTGTTTCTCAATGTTGGAATTGACGACGCCCCGGGTCAATTGGGCCGGGAGGAGATTGAACAAGGCGCCGATAAGATCGAGGCCGGAAGCTCCGGGGCCGGCCGCGCCGTTGTCCCAATTGGGCGTGGCGTAGGTGTCCCGATACTTGGCCCAGTCGTCCTCGAACATCATCAGGACGGACGCGCGCGTGGGCCGGTCCGCTTCGTTCGGATTGAAGAACATCTGGAAGTGGTAGGGACGGTCGCGCGGCGCGGCGGCGGGGAGCGGGGACAAGGATAGGTCGAGGCCGGAGAAGTCGAGATGCTTCGCCGCGCGTTTGAGGCCGTCATTGAACGGATGAAAGAAACGGGTGGCATGCAGCATGAAGAGATCGCGCGTCTCGATGAGCATGCCCTGGATGATGCCGAAGGACCCGAAGCTGACGAGGGCGGCATTAAAGAGTTCGTCGCTCTGAATGAAGGTCGCGCCGATTTTGTCGGCGAACTCCTGCTTGACGACCGGCGCGGAACTGCGCTGGACAAAGACATGCTTGGACGGGCCGGCGACGATGTGCAGGCCGACCACGAAATCGGGGGTGGCTCCAAACGAGAAGGCGGAACCGTGGGTGCCGGTGGAGACGGCCCCGGCGAGCGTCTGGCCATCGTTCGAGCCGGAGGCTTTCAGGGCGAGGCCATCCCGGCGGAGGACGCGATTGACGACGGAGATGGATTCGCCGCATTCGAAGAAGCGAAGTTTGGCGGCGTCCCCGCCATAGCCTTCCGCCAAATCGCTTTGCTGGATGGGCAGCCGCAAGAGGCGAAGGAGCTTCGTGCCGACCAGGCGATCCTTGGCAAGGCCCACCTGGCTGAGCGACCATTCGCTGCCTTGGGCGCGCAACTCCTGACCCGTAGCGACCGCGTGCTGGATCATGGCCTGAAGCTCGGCAGTGAGCGCCCGGTAGGCCGCGAACCGCGCATCGGCGGCCGCAGTGCCGGCGTAGGCTTCGAAATGGTACAGGCCTTCGAGGAGATGCTCGTAGGCGCGATGGCGGCCCGTGAGAGGAGCCGCTTGAGGAACGAAAGTGTTTGGCATGCGGGATTGCTCCGGGAGGAAGGGCTTAGCGAAAAGGGTCGGGACGCAAACGGTAACGGACGGCCATCGGTTTCCAGAGGCCCAGGGTGACGACACTGGCCAGATCGTAGCCGAAATGGTCGGCCACTGCGAGGTCGTGGAAGCCATCGATCGCCTTGTTCTCGGCGATGACCAGGGGAGATTTCCAAATCCCCCAGAAGAAGGCATTCGCGGTGCGGTTCGTCCAGGCCGAGGGAACGATCGGCCCATCGATAAGCTCCGCCGGGGCGCGGCATTCGTAGCGGACGCCGATGGGCTTCCAGAGGCCGAGGGTGATGACGCCCGCGAGATCGAAGGCGAGATTGTCCTCGATGTAGAGGTTGTCGAAGCCGTGCAGGCAATTGGTCGCGGGTACCGGGATGGCCTTCCAGCCGAAGCCGTGCAGGGTGGCCTCGCGGTAGCCGCGGCCATCGGGGTCGGTGCTGGGCGGGCGGACTTGGTAGCTGGCACAGCCGGCCAGCAGCAAGGAGAGCAGCGAGAGCAGGAGAAGCGAATGGTGCGGTCGGCTCATATGATTGGCATCGCGGTGCGGGCGTATCGATTTGCTAAAGCGGTGACGGAGATTAGCCAGGCGCGCGCGTGAAGCAAGGGAATTGACGACGGAAAAGGACAACCGGACTCTCACCTGCCGGAAATCCGCTCGAATTACGAAGCGGCTTCGACGAGTTCGACGCGGGAGGCGAAGCCGAGCTGACGCAGGAGTTCCTGGCAATCCTCCCAGGTAAGGCCGAAGGCGCGGACATCGGCGACGCCGAGCCGGGCCAAGGCGGCGGAGAGGGTCTGGATATGGCGTTCGTCCAGCTCTGCATCCATGAGGGTATGCTCTGCCCAATCGACCAACTGCCCCAGAGTCATCTCGCGACGCAGGTAAGCCGCGATTTGAGACGCAACGGTTAGTTTGGTCACCAACATGCTCATACTCTAGGCTTTTCGGTGGCCTTTATCCACCGGGTATTTCTCGTGGATTTCAACGAGCCGGCCAGAGGGATCGTAGATTTCCTGCCAGAAGCGCACGGTCGTTTCGGCGGAATCCACTTCCTTCAAGTAGCGCGCCTGCCAACCCGCCCGGCCGGGAATGTCGAGCCAGTATCGGCGCGCGTCTCCGGGCAGCTCGATCCAGTGGGTAAATTTCTTTTCGTTTTGGGAACGTGTGCTCACCCGATTCGACGCACGGGCAGGCAGCCTATCGGCAGACGTGCGGGCAGCAAGCACCGATTAGGAAATCAGAGCATTTCGAGAAACACGGTGGCCGAGACGGAATGTTTGCAGTTCAGAAATGAGTTCACAAACGGTGGAGTCCGGCTCACGATGGCTGCTTGGACACCCAAATGAAGAAGCGAATACTGGTGCTCGGCGCGGGGTTTGGCGGTCTGGAACTTTGCACGACGCTTTCGGAAGCTCTCGGCAACGAGCTGGACATCACGCTGATCGACCGGAGCGATGCGTTCGTCTTCGGATACTCGAAGCTGGACGTGATGTTCGGCCGCACGTCGGCCGATGCGGTGCGGCTGCCGTACCGGAGCTTTCTGAAGCCCGGCGTGCGGTTCGTTCAGGACAGGATTACGGCGATCGATCCAGTGGCCAAGCGGGTAACGACGGCTCGCGGGGTGCATGAAGGGGACTTCATGGTGGTGGCGCTGGGCGCCGACTACGATTTCGCGGCAACGCCCGGGATGGCGGAGGCGACGGAGTTTTACACCGTGGCGGGCGCGACGCAGCTGGGGCAGATCCTTCCGACCTTCCGCGCGGGGCGCATTCTCATCGCGGTCGGCGGGGCACCCTTCAAGTGCCCCCCGGCGCCGAGCGAGGCGGCGCTGATGATGCACGATTATCTGGTCGGTCGCGGCATTCGGAACGCTTGCGAGATTACGCTGATTCTGCCGCTCGAAACTCCGGTGCCTCCGTCGCCCGAGACCTCGCGGGCACTGCTGGCGGCATTCGCGGAACGGAAAATCACGTTTGTGGCCGACCGGGAATTGAAGTCCGTCGATACCCAGCGGAAGGTGGCCAGGATCGACGACGGCCGGGAGTTTCCATACGACCTGTTCCTGGGCGTTCCGGCGATCCGGGCTCCGAAAGTCCTCGAGGAGAGCGGCATGACGGAGGACAAATATGTCCCGGCCAAACCGAAGACGCTCGAGACGCGTTTCCCCGATGTGTATGCCGTGGGCGATTGCGCGCGGCAGGGCACGCCGAAAGCGGGGGTCTTCGCCGAAGGGGCCGCCCGGGCGGTCGCGGCGACGCTGATCGCGCGGCTGCAAAACCGGGAGGCGCCCGTGACGCACAAGGGGACGGGCTCGTGTTACATCGAGTTCGGCGCGGGGCGGATCGGCCGGGTGGACGTCGATTTTTTTTCCAACCCGGAAGGCCCGGTCGGGGTGTACCATGCGCCCTCCACGGCCTTGCGCGCGGACAAGGAACGCTTCGGTTCGAGCCGCCGGGCGCGGTGGTTTGGATTGTAGTCTGCGATGGCGAAGGCCCGGTTAGAAGCCTGAAAGATCGTCGACTATGGAAGATTCGATGAGGAGACGGGCGGCGCTGGCGCGCCTGGCGCTGGGGGCGGCGGCGGGTTGTGTCGGCTTGGTTTCGTGCGCGCGGCTGGGGGAGCAGGGCGCGGATGCGTCGGAGGGGGTGGAGCGGCTGGAAGCCGATCTCAAACGATTGGACCGCTCGCCCGATTTGGAGGAGGGGGTGCCGATGTTTCTCTTGGGGGAGAATCTTGCGGCCGGCCCGCCAGAAACAGAGAACGTGAGCGACGGCGAGGGGGCGAGGCTGGCGCGGGAATTTCGCGAGGTGGCGGAGGCATTTCGGGCGATGAATCCCGGGGCGACGGCGGCAGATGCGCAAAAGCTGGTGGAACTGCTGGCGCTGCGGGATTTCGGCGGGAGGCGTGGTGAGTAACGCGGGTTCGGCGGAATTCCGGCGGGCGGTGGAGGAAGTCGCCCGGGGGCTGGAAACGCAGGCGCTGATTCGCACGGTGAATTACCACAGCACGTCGCGGGGGAACGCGGCGGAATATCGGCGCGAGCTGGCGGCGTGGGGCCGGCGGTTCAGCGCGGTGACGGAAGAGGATCTGGATCGTTACCTCGCGACGGGCCATTGGCACAAACGGAAGCCGGGCTTGATCGTGGCGCTCTACGACGCATCGCGGAACGGATACGACGTGATCCTGCCGTTGATCGAAGAGGCCGGGCTAGTGGCGTGGTACTTCGTGCTGACGGGCTTCGTGAACGCGGCACCGCGGGATCAACTGTCTTATGCCGAAGCGCACGACATCGGCGTGCAGGCGGCGGAGTATCCCGATGGCCGGGTGGCGCTCTCCTGGAGCGAGTTGCGGGACGCTGAGAAGCGAGGGCATGCGGTGGCCTCGCACGCCCGCTCCCATGTGTCGTTGCGCCCGCTCAGTGACGCGGAGCGGGAGAGCGAAATCCTCGGCTCGCAAGCGGACATGCGAGAACATCTGGGACATCCCGTGCGAACGTTCGTCTCCTACGGCGGCCCGGCCTATGGAACGCACAGGCCATCGGATGAATTGATCCGGCGGGCGGGGTATCAGTTCGTGTTCTCGAACCTGAAGGTGCAGCGGATACGGTGAGTCATGGCTCAGATGGGTTGCAATTGAGCTCCAGGAAGGAACGAACTTGGCTGTGATTGAGCGACGATGTCACCGCTTTTCTCCGACAGGTTCTCTGACACCCTTGAATGAAAACAGAATTGAGATCTCCCAGGAACTTGAAGGTAGCGTTTCGATGTCGAGCGTCGGACGAGCGGTACCAGGATTGCGCTGCCTTTCGCTCCCCGCCAGAGGGATAGCTCCCGTTGGTCTGCCCGACTGGTATAATCTAACTCATTTCCTTTTGTCGGGATAAGCAGGCACTTCTGGAATGACCACGGGATTCTCGGTCAGGGCCTTCTTAATCTCTTCAATCGCTCGATTGAGTTGGTCGTCCGTTCCCGCGAACTCGCGGGCCGGATCGTTGTCGACATGGATGTCTGGATCAACTCCGTGACCTTCCATGATCCATTCGCGATCACCCAGACTGAAGCGGCTGAATTCGGGACGGTTCAGGTAGCCACCATCCAAGAGCGGCAGCGAACCGCGAATACCCACCACTCCGCCCCATGAGCGTTGGCCGATGATTGGCCCAAGCTTCTGCTTGCGAAAACGGTAACCGATAATATCCCCATCGCTCGCGCTGTGTTGGTCTATCAACAGGACTTTCGGCCCAAGTACCTGCCCACTTGGATCGACGTTGACCGCGCCGTTGCGCGCAACGGTCCACATCACCGGCTCGCGACGCAGCCGTTCGGCGATCATGGGTGAGACGTTACCCCCGCCATTGCCGCGGCAATCCACAATCAGGGCCTCTTTGTGTAGTTGGGGATAGTAGAATTTCACAAACTCGTTAAGGCCTGGCACCCCCATGTCCGGTACGTGCACGTATCCAACTTTTCCGTCCGTCGCTTTTTCGACCGCATCGATATTACCCAGGACCCATTTGAGATAGTAAAGTGGCTGTTCGTTATCCGTCGGGATTACGGTTTCCACATGCGCCCCGTCCTCGTGAGGTTCCGAATTCACCTTTAAGGTCACTTGCGTGTCTGCGCGCCCAGCCAGTGCGGCGTAAATATCGGTCATATCTTTGGTCGATTTCCCATTCACCGCGAGAATCAAATCTCCCTCGTTCACCTTCACTCCGATCTCCGTTAAGGGAGATCGATATCTCGAATCCCAGTTATGACCCGGCAGAATCGTGGAAATGCGGTAGTATCCACTGTCGTGCCGTTCAAGCACCGCTCCCAGCAGTCCTAGCTTGATCCGTTCTGGCTTCGGATAATCTCCTCCACCAATGTAAGCGTGCCCCACATTTAGCTCGGAAATCATTTCACCAATCACGTAAGTCAGGTCGGCCCGGTGCCGGACATGCTCGAGCATCGGACGGTAGCGCTCACGCATCGCCGCCCAATCCACGCCATGCATGCCTGGGTCGTAAAAGAAATCACGCATCTGACGCCAGCCTTCCTCGAAGATTTGCCTCCATTCCGCACGCCGATCGAGCAGGACTTTGACTTGGTCGAGCTTTAGTTTCTTGTCCCCAAGATCCAATTTGCCGGTCGGCAGATCGATAATCGCTAATTCGCCCTTCACTCTCACAAGCATCTTCTTCTCGTCCGCAGAAATCTCATATCCCTCGACCTCGCCAACCTCTGTTTCCTTCTCCTTTTCAAAATCGTAAAAGTGGAGCTTGTCCTTTTTTCGGTAGTAGAGCTTGGTTCCCACACTGGCGAGGCTCCCGAAATTCGAAGCCTCCGGCGGCAACACAGTGATGCGCTGCTGAATGCCGTCAGCATCGACCTTCACAATCACTTCCTTCTTCTTCTCCGGTTCCTTCTTCTCCTCCGACTTCTCGTTCGTATCCTTTTTCTCGCCAGTTGCCTCTGGCTTCGCCGCGTCTTGCACGTCCGGCGGACGATCCTTGGGCGTTTGGTTTGGCTTTTCCGTTTTGGCGGTAGGTTCCTTTACTTCGTCCGACTTGGGGGCGAGTGGCGATTTTGTATCTTTGGCCAGCGTCACCAGGTAAATGCGTTGCATGTCCTGATAAACATGATTCCATTCCGTTCCTCCATAGGTCGGCTTGAAGGAGCGCTCTGAGACAAAGAACAGGTATTTCCCATCGGCGCTAAAGACAGGAGAGCGGACATCAAACCATCCGTCCGTGACCTGAGCGACGTTGGTTCTGTTTGCCAGCGAATAGAGATAGACATTGGGAAATTTTCGCGCTTCGGGCTTCGTATAGGCCAGCCACTGGCTGTCGGGCGACCATGTGTAGTCATCAATCTCCCAGACATTCGAAGCCGTGACCAAGGTCACTTCCTTGGTCTCCACGTTTACATATTGCAACCGATTCTTTTTATCGCCCCAAACCAGCCGTTTGGAGTCGGGCGACCAGCGGATGTGATATTTGTAAGTATCGCCTCCAGTGGTAAGCTGCCTGGCCTCGCCCGCGCCACTTTGTGGGCGCATCCAAATCTCGTCCTCTCCGGTTTGATCGCTCACATAAGCGATCCATTGACCGTCGGGCGACCAGACCGCGTTTCGCTCGTGCACTCCGGGCGAATCCGTGAGATTTCGTGTTGGGCCGTTCTTTGCCGGGACGCTGAACACATCCCCCCGCGCTCCCACGACAGCCCGATTGCCTTCGGGGGAAATCTCGAAACTCGAGACTATCTTGCTCGCGTCCTTCCATCCATCTCGGCCGATGGCCCGGTCGTCGTGAATCTCAATGGGAACCTTTTCTGTCTGTTGCGTCCCCAAGTCGAATCGATAGATGTAACCGCCATTCTCAAAGACAATCGCCTCCGCGCCAGGCGACGGAAATTTGACCGCAAACTCTGTGAAATCGGTCAACTGCTTCGTTTCCTTTGTCGCTAGATCAAACCGGAACAGGTTGCTTTGGCGATTGTCATCCCGTTCCGAAACAAAATAAATACTACCCGCCTGCCACATTGGAAAAATATCCTGAGCCGGATTATCTGTGAGCTTCGCCGTTTCCTTGCTTTCGAAGTCATACAGCCAGATCTCATCTGCTTGCCCGCCACGGTAACGCTTCCACGTCCGAAACTCCCGAAACACTCGATTGTAGGCGAGTTGCTTGCCGTCGGGCGAGAAACTGCACCAACCACCGCGCGGCAAGGGCAGCGTTTCCGGAATTCCCCCGTCGATCTTCGCGAGTGTTAACTCGCCCTTGAACGCGTTCCACTGGGTGCGGCGCGACCGATAAACCACCGTTTCATTGTCGCGCCATGTCATCACAATGTTGTTCGGCCCCATGCGATCAGAAACATCATCACGCTCCAGCGTCGCGGTGTAGGTTAATCGTTTAGGCTCACCGCCTTGCGACGGCATCACATATACTTCGGTGTTGCCGTCATACTGCCCGGTGAACGCGATCCAATTCCCGTTCGGTGAAAACCTGGGGAACATCTCGTACCCATTTCCGTCACTCGTCAAACGGCGCGCCACGCCACCCGTTGAGGAAACCGTATACAGGTCGCCCGCGTAGCCGAAAACGATCTGCTTCCCGTGAATCGCGGGAAACCGAAGCAGACGCGTGTCCTCGGCTTGGGACCCCAAGACAAACAACGAAAGCATGCAAGCGGTGACTCCGATGAGTGACAGCCACCGCGAGATGAAACGGAACGTCATATGGCGAAAGAGATTGCCACGGGGTCGCCTGTTCGCAAGAACAGGTATCGGCATTTTCCGCAAATCTTCTGACTTGGCAACATGTGGCAACAGTGACGCCTTCGCTTGATTGCGCTTTCCCTGCGTGGCGGGGAGTTTTCACGCCTTGCTGGAACACCCCGCCGCGCAGAGGAACCGCAACAGATGCTGCCCCGGCCAAAAAATCTTGTGGTAAAGGGGATGAACAGAGCGCCTCCAGCATCGCGGACAGAGGCGCAACATTTTCGCTCTGAGCGTGGTTCACGACTGGAAGAAACCAATGGAGCGAACGGAGAAATGGTTCCCGGGCTCCATGATCGCGTGGTCGAGAACTTCGAGCCTAAGAGCGTGTGGTGCCCGCGAGGTGGAATCGAACTCTCGCCTTCCGGACTCAAACCGTTGGACTCGACCGACATCGGCCGCACTCGCTGGCGAACCGCGGGCAAATCGAGCAACGGCGTCATGCGGCCAGTCTAGGCGACTGTGGCGCGGCTCGCAAGATGGCCTGCGATAGACTTCCGTGCTGCGTTGGGCGCCACGTTACGGATCAGCCGTTCCTGGAATTGCGGCGGCGCAACACTTCTCTCAACTCTGCGCTGAGCGCCGTCGAGTCATGTGACTGATCGGCTGTAGAACCATCGGCTGCTTCTGGCAGCATCGGACGAGTGAAACCTCAGCAAATTCTGGGGAGAAATATTCGCCGGTTGCGTGAAGCCAAAGGGTGGTCGCAGGAGTATTTAGCCGAGAAAGCCGCCCTGCATCCACTTGAAAAAGAGTTCGATCGTCCAGCGTTGCCGGTCAATGAGCCCGATCAGTTCCGCGGGCAGATCGTCGCGCGAGGTGGCCGGTGGAAGGTGCGGCCTTTCGGCCTCCAGCCGCACCATGCGCGTGAGCGGGCCTTTTGCCCCTGCACGCCCAGGCGCATGACCCGATCCCACGCCATCCCCGCCGCGCGATCCGCCGGCGTGAGGGGGCGTTCGGTTCGCGGGGTGAAGATGCAGTCGTTGGGCAGGCGGAAGACGAAGTGCGCCCCGGCCCGGCCCGGCCGCCGAAGACTGCCGCCGCGCCGGAGGCGGGCCCCCCCCTCTCGCCCCTGCTCACCACAGCCCGGCAGGCCACCCAGCACTCCGTCAAATTCGTCTGCTGGCTCTCGCCATCTCCCTCGCCCAAAACCTTGCGGAAGCCCCTCGCCGTGCCCCGCCTCAAGGCCCTCTACGCTTACTTTTGAACCCCTTTCCCAAACACCGATGCTTGAAACGCCGCCCCCATTTATCAACGACTTACGCAAATTTCACCCCTTGAAACGTGAAAAAACTTGGAATACGCCCCCCCCCCCGCGGCCGACGGCGAAACGAGGCCTCCGCCTGCGGTCGGCCCCTCGTGCTCCGGGGAGGACAGCCGTCCCGGCTGTCCAGAGTGGGCGTCTTGCCCGCCGGCAGTGCCCGCCCACCAAGTTCCTTTCTGACCGCCACTTCTGTTCTGATCGCACCCGGCCTGCTCGTCGTCCTTGCGATGTGACGCCGGGCGCTTATGCTCGGGCTCGAAATCTCTATGAAAGAAGAGGATATCACGCCCCAGTACTATGTGTGGAACGCCGCTCTTGCCGCGGAGGGGCCATTGGAATTGCCGGCGCTGGTCTCGAAAGTAAAGACCGGCCAGGCGGGCGCGGAGACATGGATTTACGCGGCGGCGGAACAGGCGTGGAAACAGGCGCAGGAAATGGGCGAGCTGCAAAGCTGCCTTCCTCGGCCAGCCGCAAGCGGCGCCGGGGGGAAGCGCAGCGACAGGAGCACGCGGCCGGAACTGCAGCCGGGCTTTCTGAGGCGCATGAAGGTCTTCGCGGAGATGTCGGACGACCAGTTGCGCGAGTTCGTCCGGCATGCGGAGGTGGTGAGTTTTCCGCAGTTCAGCACGGTGGTTCGGAAGGGGGAGGACGGGGATGCGATGTTCCTGGTGCTGGATGGGGAACTCCGCTCTCGCAGCATGGTGGACGGCAAGGAATCGACCCTGACCACGATGGGGCCCGGCGATTCGTTTGGGGAGGTTTCCATCCTCGATCATGGCCCGCGCTCCGCGGATGTCGTGGCCAATGTCGACAGCACGGTCCTGAAGATTTCCTCGACTATGCTGGACGAGATTTTGCGGAATTCGCCCGGAGCCGCCGCGCCTTTCTTGCTGGCGTTGGGGCGGTCGGCGGCCGGCCGGTTGCGCAGCCTGACGCGGCGATACGAAGATTCGATTCAATTGTCCCGCGCCGCCGGCCAGGTGTAACGCAGAAAGCCGGAATGGGCGGCCCGAAGATTCTGGAGGGGGATCTGAAAGATGCGCGAGTGCAGGCGCTGCTGGCGCATCATTTCGCGACGGCGCGGGCGGCGACGGCGCGCGGGAGTGCGCATGTGCTGGATTTGAGCGGGCTAACCTCGCCGGACATCCGGTTTTGGTGCGCGTGGGCGGGGGAGGCCGTCATCGGATTGGGCGCATTGAAGCGGCTCTCGGCATCGCACGGCGAGGTGAAATCGATGCACACGGCGCAATCGCACCGGCGCCAGGGAGTGGGCAGCGCGATGTTGCGGCATATTATCTCGGCCGCGCGGGAGCTGGGCTTCTCGCGTCTGAGTCTGGAAACCGGGGCGTGGCCCTATTTCGAGCCGGCGCGAACGATGTACCGGCGGCATGGGTTCGTGGAGTGCGCGCCCTTTGGAAGTTACGCGCCGGACCCGAATAGCGTGTTTATGACGATGGAACTGGGATAAAGCGGGTGAGCATGAGGGCTGGGCAAAGCCGGTGGTGGGAGACGCGCGGAGGGTGTGGCGTTGCGTTTTGGCGCGGGGCGATGGAAATATTTGTTGAAACGAGGGGCAGAAGTGTTATCAACTCACGCTCCAGATGACACTGGCTGGAAAATGGCGGAACGAAAACGGCGGAATCGGCCGTAGCCGCTGAGCTTTTCCCCACAAATCGGAAGATCGAAATGGGTAAACCCACGGGATTCATCGAGTACCTGCGCGAACTGCCCGCAGACCGTCCGCCAACGGAACGGGTTCAGGATTGGAAGGAATTCCATCATCACATGCCCGAGCCGTCGCTCCGCCAGCAGGGGGCACGATGCATGGATTGCGGCGTGCCCTTCTGCCACACCGGCCAGTTGATCGGCGGGATGGCGAGCGGCTGCCCGATCAATAATCTAATCCCCGAGTGGAACGACCTGGTCTATCGGGGCCTGTGGCATGAGGCGCTGGACCGGCTGCATAAAACGAATAATTTTCCGGAGTTCACGGGGCGTGTTTGCCCGGCGCCCTGCGAAGGTTCGTGCGTGCTGGGCATTCATTCGCCGCCGGTGGCGATCAAGACGATCGAAGCGGCGATCGCGGATCATGGCTGGGATCACGGCTGGATCGTGGCGGAAGCGCCCGAGCGGCGGACGGGGAAAAAGGTGGCCGTGGTGGGATCGGGCCCGGCCGGTTTGTGCGCGGCGGCGCAGTTGAATCGTGCGGGCCATGCGGTGACGGTTTTCGAACGCGCGGATCGGATCGGGGGCTTGCTGATGTACGGCATCCCGAACATGAAGCTGGATAAGTCGCTCGTGCAGCGGCGGGTGGACCTGATGTCGACGGAAGGGGTGACGTTCCACACGGGGGTGGAGGTGGGGAAGGACATTCCGGCCAAGCAGCTTCTCGATGAATTCGATGCGATCGTGCTCTGCACCGGGGCGACCAAGCCGCGCGATCTGCCGATCGAAGGACGGAATTTGAAGGGGGTTCATTTCGCCATGGAGTTCTTGCACGCGAATACGAAATCCCTGCTGGATAACAAGCAGAACGGGGATTTCATCACGGCCCAGGGGAAAGATGTGGTGGTGATCGGCGGCGGGGATACCGGCACGGATTGCGTCGGCACCTCGATGCGCCACGGCTGCCACAGCTTGGTACAGTTAGAGATTTTGCCGAAACCGGCGATGGAGCGGCAGGCCGACAACCCGTGGCCGGAGTGGCCGAAGGTCTACAAGATGGACTACGGCCAGGAGGAGGCCGCCGCGAAGT
>CAYZKY010000060.1:0-33717 GCA_964478815.1 uncultured Verrucomicrobiota bacterium | reverse complement strand
CGAACCTAAAATTCTTCTCTGCCCTCATCCACTGAAAACGTCGAAGAACCACAAAAAGGCCATTAGAACCTATTAAATAGATACAAATGACCCTATCCATAAGGCTCTAGCGTGAGTAGTGGCCTGCCTTAAATTACCATGCGCTACCCGTCGCAGATGGTCATCGGCCGAAAGTTCTCGGCTTCACGATTTTTCAAGATAATGCTTGCTCGCCATCTCTAGCATCTCTAGAACATGCCCCTCGCCAGAACTTAATAGGCTGGCGGCCGGGTCTTTGCGGACAGGCAAATTAGCACTATTAGGGTCTGCTATAATGCTGATGCAAAGACTTGCGGCAGGTGTCGGTCATTTCGCGCATGCGAAGTTCTAAAGAACATAATGTGTTCTTGATGGAAGCTCTCGAACCACGAGTGCTTCTGAACGCCGATTTGCCCTCGGTGGATGGATCGGCCGGGCTGGATTCGCAGGTTGCTCTCCTGGAGCAAGTGATGGAGGCGTCGGAAAACCCTGTCTTGCCCGCGGATGAAGGGCAGCCTCTTTTCGTTCATCCGGCGGAGGCCATCGACAATATTTTCGACGGGTTGGAAGGTTCAGCACTGTCCCCCGGCTCCGATCAAGATTTGGACTCTGAGGAGGCGGCGGCCCGTCTGGAGAGTCTGGCGGACGATCTGGCGGCGCGAGGGATCGAGAGCCTGGTGGGCGAGCGTTTGAACTCGGTGGCCCAGACGACGTCCGAATCGCCCCTGACCGCGTTCGCCCAATCCAGCACGATCACGCCGGAGCGCCCGATGATTTTCGTCCCGGGCTTCGGGGGATCGTTCGCGGCCGACAGCGAGCTGGGGTACTGGATCAAGCATCGTGGCGTTCCGCCCGAGAAGCTCCAACTGGAGCCGCTGGCGAACAGCTATACCGACCTGGTCGACACGATGGTGCTGGGCGGCTACACCCTCGGGCAGGATTTATTCGTGGCGAACTGGGATTGGCGGGTGGGGGTGGCTCCGTCCGACGGCACGATCGACGGCGTGGTGACGGGGCTCTCGGCGGCCGATCTCGTCGACGATACCTACAGCTTTGCGATCGATTACCTGGGCTGGACGCTTCAGCAGGCGGTGAACGCGTGGAAGGCCAGCCATGATAACGCCGCGCCGGAGGCGGTCGATATTATCACGCACAGCACCGGCGGGCTGGTCGCCCGCGCGTATGTGCAAAGCGAGGCGTATAACCAGAGCTACGGGGACGGGGCGCTTCCGGCGGTGCATAATCTCTATTTGCTGGGGGTGCCGAGCCAGGGGGTGGTTTCGACGTGGGCATTCCTGAACGATAACTGGGGAGAAAAGACGGCTTCGCGCTTGTTCGGGATCATTGCCGGGCTTTCTTACGAATACGTCCTGGATGGCGGAACGATCGAAGGGCCGGACGGGGATATCACCCTGGCGAGCATTTCCTCGGGCGGTTCGCCGGACCGGCTGGATTTTATCTATCAGTACACCAAGACGCACCGGGATTTGCTCGCGACGTTCGATTTTATCGACGAAGACGAGAACGCGTCGGAGCAGGGGACCCTCACGAACCTGAACTCAGTGCCCGAGGGGAATTCCCTGGTGTTGGATTTGAACCACGGGCTGGGGTTGGGTGGCTTGGCTCCGGCGGAATCCGATCCGACGGCGTTTGTGGATTTGCTGATGGGCCAGCTCCATGTGATTTACGCGTCCGACCACGCGACACCGACCGTGGCGGAGAAGTATACCGGGGATGGGATCACCGGCAGCGTGGTGGGCATGACCTCGGCGGGGGGGCGGTTGCCCGACGTCGGCGAAGTCTATTACGTCCCGGTGGCGGAGGAGAACGCGGGAGACGGGACGGTGGCGGCGATTTCGTCCTGGGAGATGTACGACGGTCTCGATGCCGTAAACCCCATCCGGGCGGGCAAGGTCTTTGGACATCAGATTGCCGGCGGCTCGACGGATCTCGAACTTTCGACGCATTCGGGGCTGGCCTCGAACGCGGAGGCTCTGGGGATTGTGCTGCTGGCCCAAGGGGTGGCCGATGTGTCCGGGGTTCCCTTCGCGAACACCCAATACGGCGTCTCCGGGCAGGTGGGACAGTTGCTGAAGTTTGGGTTTAATTACTTTACTCAGGACGAGCAGGGGCAGGCTTTCGCCATTCAGTTCCTGACGAATACCTTCGAACGGGCGCGGGATTGGATCGAGGATGGCTTCCCGGCTCCGGAAGTGGGGGACGGGTTTGACCTGCCGATCATTTCCTTCACCCCGGGGAATGTGACCATCAATGGGTATCTGGAACTCAAGAACCCGACCATTACCCTGACCGGGTCGACCCCGAACAGCCAGGCTCACTATAGCAAGACCGAGGGATTCAGCGGCCGGTTCACCCTCAGCACGAACGGGGCGTCTTTCTTCCCCGGCCAGGCTTACACGGCGGCGATTACCGATTCGGGAGACAACGGGCCGACCGCGCTCTCGGGAACGTTCGACTTCGGAACCAAGGTTTTCGAGTTGGACGTGGACCAATTCGAACTGGTGCTGGGCGAGGCCCTACATCTTGAGACATCCAATTTTACCGTCACCTACGATCCATCCGGGCCGGCTGATCAGGAAGTGGCGAGCATGGACAACGTCACGGTGACGTCGGGGCTATTTTCCGGTTTGGGGTCGACGACGTTGAACGATGTCCAGATTCGGAAGAACGGGTTTAGCATCGGATCGGGCTCCCTGAGCGTCAGCGGCACGGACGAAGTTCAAGTGGGCGATTTCCTGGTCGCGCGGGACGTGAGCCTGACCTTCGGTGGCGCGAACCCGCTCGATGTCACCTTTGCCTCTGGGGTCACGGTTACTGGGGGGATCGGGATCAGTATCGGCAGTGTGGTCTTGTTCCCGAACGGAGGTTTCGTGCAGTCGAGCCTGACTGGCATCACCGCCACGTTCGATCTCGGAGGGGTTAATCCGACGGGGGCTCTGACCATCTCCATCGACGACTTCCATCTTGGGCTGGGCGAAGCGCTGAGCCTGGATGCGGAAGACGTGGATATTACGCCGGGCGGACTGGACGAGATCGCGATGATCGGCAGCCTGACCATCAGTTCGCCGCAATTCACCAATCTGCCGACGATTAACGCGACCGACTTCCAGTTGCGCCGGGATGGATTCAGCATCGCTGACGCGTCGCTGCTCACGGAAGATGTTCCCGATTTCGGGACGTTGCTCCAGATCGGCTCCATTCGGATCAGCCTGATCGGGTTCTCGGTCGTTTACGGAAGCCCGGTATCAATCAGTGGAACCGTCACGGTCACCGCGACGGATGTGGTGCTGCTCCCCGGGGTGAGCTTCATCAATAAGACGTTCAGCAATTTGACGGGCTCGTATACCTTCAACAGCCCGGCGTCGCTCAGCCTGGACATTCCGGCTTTCGATCTGCCGATTGGCGGCGTGCTCCGCGTGACGAGCGCGGGGGTCATCAAGCTGCGTCCGGGGGCGGCGGCGGGCGATCCGATCATTTCGATTCCAAGCGCGACGGTATCCACAACCGCGCTCGGCGGCTTGACGAGTGCTTCCATTACCGATCTTCAGATCGGAAGGAACGGGATCAGCTTCGAAGAGTTTTCCCTGACTCCGATGAGCGGCCAGACGGTCGACCTCGGCGGGGTGTTTAGTTTCGAGGAAGCGGCGCTGACGGTGGCTGGGCCGGATTCCTCGACGCCGTTCTCGATCGACTGGTCGGGGCCGACGACCGTTGTCGCTGGAGCGATCACGCTGAGCGCGAAGTCCGCGACCTTGAGCGCCGGGGGAGCGCTCACGATTTCGGTGGAGGATTCGACGGGGGATGACGTTGGCATTTCGGCGACCATCACGCTGGGTTCGGGAGATGTAGCGCTCACTGGAGAGTCGGTCAGTCTCGACATTGCCGGATTCGTGACTGCGACGGCGGCCGGGATCGGGGTGGAACTCGACACGATCACGCCCAGCGGCGGCGCCCTCACGAAACGGGTGCGCGTTGGGATCGCGGACGCGGATATCTTCCTGGGAATCAAGGGAGCTTCGCATCCGACGGACAGCGTTGGGTTGGCGGTGGATGACGCGGATGTCGCACTGGTGGCCTATCGCGACACGGTCAGCGGAATCAGCACATTCGCACTTGATGTAACTGCCTCCGTGGCGCTGCTCGGTTTTGATGGAATACTATCTGTCTCGGGTGATGCCCGAGTGCGCGTCAACACGACCGGGGGCGAAGTGAGCGAGGATGTTCCGAATGGAATCGGGACGACGGCCCTGGAGTTTACGGAGGAGGAAGACAGCCTGCAGTCCTTCAGCGCGGACGACCTGACTTTGACCGTCGGCACCTTCGCGACGCTGACCGGCGATTTTACATTCGAAAAGACTGGAACCACTCCGCAGACCACGAAGATCAAAATCGGCGCGTCCGATGTGGAGTCGAGCCTGGCGGCGGGCGGGATCACGGTGAGCCTCAGCGAAGGTGCGCTGGGGTTGGTGCTGTTCCCGGACGGCACCTATGCGGTTCAGGCGGAGGGCGACATTGCGCTGGACGGCATTCCGTCGCTGACCTTGGAAGGATCATTTAAGGTCGAGTCCAATACGCATGGTGCGTTCGCTTCTCCTGAGGTTATCGTTGCGGGCGGAGAAACCATCACGCTCGACTATGCGGAGAACTTCAATCTGTTCAGTGCCGAGGGGTTGAAGATCGATATCCTCGGTTCGATCAGCCTGGAAGGAAATTTCGGATTCCATTCTTCCGGCACCGCGGGCAACGAAGTATTGAAGCTTGCCGCTTCCGAGGTGTCCGCCCGTGTCGGTTCGGACGATGTCTATTTCGAATTGACGGAGGGCGAGGGTGGAGCGCTGCTGCTGCCGAGCGGCCTCGCGGCCGAGGTCTCGGGCACGGTGAGTCTGGTTGGGGTCAGCGGGTTTACGTTGACTAGCACGCTCAGCCTCACCTTGAACAAGACGGGGGCTCCGGTGCCATCGACGCCGATACCGTCGGCCACAGACCCGATCGTGACTCTGGAAATTCCCGAGGCCGATCTGCTGCGCATCAGCGGCAGCGCTGAAATCGCGATTCAAAATTTCGTGACCCTCAGCGGGGAGTTTGGCATCGAGCAAGTCGGGACGGAGCTCCGCGCCACGGCGAATCAAGTGGAAGTCGGCTTGGATCTGGCAGGTGTGTTCAGCGCAAGCGCGAGCGGCGGAACGCTGGCGGCCATCATCAAAGCCGATGGCACCAAGGCGCTGCAATTCAGCGCATCGGGAATCAGCGTTTCGGCGGCGGGATTTGCCGGAGTCTCGGCGGATACGGTCACCGTCAAACTGAACGACACGGGGGCGGCGGTTTCGTACGCGGCTCCCGGAAATCCTCTCACGATCGGCTCGGTCTCCGCTCCGTTGGAAGTGGACGATGGGGTGACGAGCTTCAGCGTCGATAATTTTGCTTTTGGCCTCGGCGACTTCGTCAGCATCAGCGGCGATTTCGGTTTTAGAAAGACGACCACGGCGCTGGAGATCGCGGCCTCAGAAGTGGAAGTGATGCTCGCCTTGGGAGCTTTCACGGCGACGGCCTCGGATGGCGGCCTGGCGTTGCTGCTGAATATCGATGGCAGCAAAGTCATGCAGGTGGAAGCGGGCGAACTCGAAATTCTCGCGCCGGGATTTGCCAGCGTTAGCGCCACCGGGGTGACGGTGAAATACAGCACCGCGGTCGAGGATTTCGATACCACCATTTCCGTGGATGAGGTATCCGCGCCGCTGGAGGTATCCGCCGGCTTGATCAGTTTTAGCGCCCAAGGGGTCGCCCTCGATTTCGCCGACTTTGTCCACATCGAAGGGGCACTCGGCTTCAGGAAGACGGCGACGCAGATCGAAGTGGTGGGTTCGGGAATCGAGGTTTCCATTTCGGCGGGCAGCGCATTTTCCGCGGAGGCGACGGACGGCGAATTGGCGCTGGTCGTCCATAGCGATGGAACAAAAGCGCTGCAATTCTCAGCGGATGGCATCGCGGTGACGGCGGCTGGCTTTAACCTGGTGAGCGCCGAACGCGTCGAAGTCGCCTATAATAATTCAACGGTCGACTATGCGGCCGATCCCACGGTCATCGAGATCGATGGCATTAGCGCACCGCTGGAGGCCGGCCTCAATGTCATCAGCTTCAGCGTCGAAGGATTCGCGTTCGGGTTCGCCGACTTCGTCGACATTCGCGGCGATTTCGGATTCCGGAGAACGGGCACGGGCCTGAGTGCGGAGCTGGAGGTCGCAGCGGCCAACGTCGAGGTGCATTTTGGTGTGGAGGGAGTCTTCACCGCGGACGTGACGGGTGGGTCGCTGGCTCTGTTGATAAACGCGGCAGGGGAGAAAGCGCTTCAGATCGAAGCGGACACGGTGACAGTCAGTGCGGCGGGGCTGGCCAACCTTTCCGGCAGCGGCATTGTGGTTCGCTACAACGAGCAGCTCGAGGCGATCACCGAGACGGTTTCGGTCGGTGGAGTCAGTGCTGATATTGAGGTCGATGCCGCGACAGATAGCGCTGGGCCCAATCCGGTTCGCTTGCCGGTGGTCAGTTTCTCGGCGCAGTCCTTTGCCTTTAATTTGGCGGACTTTGTCTCGGTGCAGGGCCGGTTTGGTTTCCGCAAAGCAGGCCAGACGATCGAGGTCGCGGCCGATCAAGTGCAAGTGAGCCTTGCGCTGGGCAGCGTGTTTACCGCCTCGACGACGGGTGGGACCTTGGCCCTGAAGCTCACGGCTGGGACCACGCCTAATCCGGGCACACAGATATTGGAAGTGCATGCGACCGGACTGACGATCGTTGCGGGCGGGTTCGCGTCGGTCACCGCGGACGAAGTCACGGTCAAATATAGCAATGCCACGACCGACATCAGCACCAGCATCGATGTGGATGGCGTAAGCGCCCCGCTCGTGGTGGAGGCGAGCGAAATTGCTTTCAGCGCCGACAACCTTGCCTTCGATCTTTCGAGTTTCGTTCACATCGACGGTAATTTCGCGTTCCGCAAGACGCCGACACGGTTGGAGATTACGGCCAGCGAGGTCAACGTGTCGCTTGGCGTTTCCGGGGTCTTTACCGCTGAGGCGAACGATGCCGAACTGGCCTTGCTGATTGGCGCGGATGGGAAGAAGGCGCTCGATGTGCGAGCGGCGGGCATCACGATCACTGCCGCCGATTTTGCCAGCGCGACGAGCGGTGCGGTGGCCGTTCAACTGAACGAGACCTTGACCGATTACGCCAACAGTCCGCTGCTGCTCGAAATCAACGGCGTTTCGGCGAGCCTTGCCGCTCCAGCGAACACGACGTTGTTCACGGTCGAAGACTTGAATGTCCAGTTCGCTGGAGTGGCCAGCGTGGGTGGCGATTTTGGTTTCCAGAAGACGGGCGCTCCCGGGGCTCAAGTGATTACAGCGGTGGCGCAAAATGCGTTTGCGCGACTGCAAGTCGGCAGTTTCGAAGCTGGACTGGAAAGCGGAGCATTGGGGCTGCAGATCAATGCCGACGGAACCAAGGCCCTCGAAGCATCGGGCACCCTGAAGATTCAAGGGGGCGGCTTTGGGAGCGCGTCGGCCGATACCGTTCGGTTCAAGTATAACAATACGAATACGGATTTCAGCGGGACGACCCTCGCGGTCGGAGGCCTGCAATATCAGTTCGCGACTTTGCCGGCCGCGCCGAGCGCAGCCGCACCCGTTATCGGACTCGTCGTCTTGGGGCTGGACGTAGAAATCGGCGGATTCCTCAATGTTAGTGGCGACTTCGGATTCATCAAGCAGACCGATGCGGTCACTTCCGCTCCCAGCATCACGGTGGTAGCGGACGATGTCACCGCAACGGTGGGGGCGGGTTCGTTCTCGGTGGGGGTGACGGATGGCCAGCTCGGGCTCGTAATCGATGGCAGCGGTAAGAAGGCGCTTCAGGCTACGGGGACGTTCTTCCTGAACGGCGGCGGGTTCGCTGCCGTGCTCGGCTCGGGAGTCAGCGTGAAGCTGAATGAGACGACGACGGCGCGGAGCGACACCCTCGAAGTCGATGATCTGAGCTTCACCTTCACCGGACTGGACGCAGGCACAACCACAGTTCCTTATCTCTCCGTGCGGGTGCAGAGCCTGGAGGCCGACTTCGGCGGATTTGTCCATCTCAGCGGGAGTTTCGCATTCGAGAAGTTGAACGGCGATGTTCGTGTCGTCGCGGACGATGTGAACGTCAGCATCGGCAACGCGAGCTTCAACGCTTCCCTGAACCAAGGTTCCCTGGGCCTGATCTTGAAGGCGAACGGCACCAAAGTCCTGGAAGCCCAAGGCAGCGTCAGCCTCACCGCCGATGGGTTTGCCTTGGGTTCATCCGATCCGCAGAATCCGACCCTTGTAACGGTCGTCTTAAACGAAACCGGCGCGGATTATACCGCGACCACGCTGGATATCGACGGGGTCAGCTACGAATTCCAGTACGCGACGGCTTCGACGACGCTGAAGGCCTTCACGGTTCAGAATTTGAATCTCGAGATTGCCGGCGCCATCAAGCTGAGCGGCGATCTCGGCTTCTCGCAGAACGCGGGGACGGTGACCGTAGTGGCCGCCAACGTGAATGCCCATCTGGAAGTCGGCGACTTCAAGGCCGGCGTCGAAGCGGGCGGCTTGGGGCTGGTCATTCAGCCCGACGGCAAGAAAGTGCTGGAGGTAGCGGGTGGACTGTTCCTCGAGGCGGGAGATTTCGCGAGCGCGAGCGCCGATTCGGCGAAAGTGCAACTGAACGAGACGGGCATTGCTTTCAGCGGGCAAACCGTGTCCGTCGGCCCGCTGAGCCACACGTTCGAAGACATGCCGGCTTCGACGACGCTGAAGCGGGTCTCGGTCGAAGGCTTGGAAGTGACGGTGGGCGGCGTGTTCTCCGTCGGAGGCAACTTCGGCTTCGAAATCTCGGGCACCGCGCCGAATGCCGTCATGAAGGCGGTGGCGAGCGATGTTTACGCGCGGGTGGAAGCAGGTTCGGTCCGGGTCGGGTTGACCAGCGGCACGCTCGCCTTGCTCAAGGACTCGACCGGAATGGCGCTCGAAGCCAGTGGCTCGCTGGATTTAGCGGTCGACGGTTTTGGCAGCGCCTCCGCGCAGGAAATCAAAGTCAAGTTTAACAAGACGACCCACGACTACTCCGGCACCTCCGAAATCATTTCGATCAATGGGATTACCGGGGAACTGACTTCGACGCCGAACACCGTCTCGGTCTCGGTCAAAGGGCTGAACGTGACGGTGGCGGATGCGCTGAGCATCAGCGGAAACTTTGCCTTCAGCAAGCAGACCATCGGGCCGTCTTCGAAGATTTTGGCGGTCGCGTCGGAGGTGCAAGCGAGCATCGCGGCGGGATCGTTCTCCGTCGGTGTGACGAACGGATCGCTCGGGATCGAGATCAACCCAGACGGCTCGAAGATTATCGATGCGCAGGGCGGATTTTTCCTAAACGGCGGCGACTTCGCGCAGGTGTCCGCCACGACGGTCCGAGTCAAGCTAAACACGACTTCCAACATGGTCACGGCGGGCACGGAGATCGAAGTCGATGGAATCTCCTACGAATACGGCGCGATGCCTGCGGGCAGTCCAGGGGCGCCGTTCCTGGCGGTGTCGGTGACCGGGTTCGAGGCGGAACTGGGCGGGTTCCTGCACATTTCCGGCGATCTGGGCTTTACCAAGACCGGGATCGGCCCGGCCAGCCAGATTCGTGTGGCGGCGACGGGCGTTACTGCGAGTGTCAACATCGGCTCCGTGCAGGCCGGTGTGACTGGCGGCACGCTGGCCCTGCTGATTAACGGCAATGGAACGAAGGCGCTCGAAGCTTCGGGCACGCTGCTTTTCTCGGTGGATGGCTTCGCTACGGTGGTCGGAACGGCCAAGGTGCAGATTAATACGACCACCACCGCCTATAATACGAATCCGATCAATATCAGCGTCGACGGCATTACCGCTCCGTTGTCGTCGGCGATGGGCACCGAACGGGTCGAAATTACCAATTTCAGTGCCACTCTGTTCGATCAGAATATCATGATCGACTCGCTGATCATCGAGAAGACGACGAACGCCGGCGGGCAGCGGGTGATCAAGATCGCGATCACCGAGATGGATCTGAATTTCACGATCGGCACGGAAACGCTTACGGTGAATTTCGACTCCGGGCTGATCATTCTGACGCCGCAAGGCATGGCGGCCTCGCTGGAGGTATCCGGCGCCTTCGGCAACGACGATTTCCGGGCCAGTGGAACGTTGAAGCTGGCGATCAATAACTCGACCGTTGCCATCAACGAAGTCGTCAATACCGGCACCGGTCCGGAGACGTTCGAGTTGCCGGCCGGCCCTTACGTCCGGCTCACGCTGGCGGATGTGGATTTGGAAGTCGGTCCCGCGGGATCGCCCGATGTAATCATCCACGGCAATTTCCAATTCGAGCAAGTTACGGCCTCGCTGGCGGGTGTTCCGACAAAGATCGTCAGGATCGGCGCTTCCGAAGTCGATCTCACTTTCAATGGAGATGGACTCACGGATGGCCAGGGTGCGTTGGTGATTCTTCCGGATGGCGTGGCTGGAGTGTTCCGCGGCACGTTTGTCGCGGGGACGGGCAGCTCTCTCAGCTTGAGTGGGGATGCCGAATTCCGCTTCGAGACAACTCAGAGCGCGGTGAACCAGATCGTCGATATCGAGGGCACGCAGATTGAGGTGGTATTCGCGGCCTCGCCCGGCAACAGCTTCGAATTCCTCGGGAGCGGCGTTTTGACGTTCGGCGATTACGTGCGGATCGCGGGCGACTTCAGCCTCGCGCAAAATGTCGTTGTCGATGTCATTCCGGCCGGTGGCGCCCAGACGACGAACATCGCCTTGCGCGTGATCGGGGCGCGCAATGTATCGCTTTTCCTCGGCGATGGCGTGAACCCGGACGGGACGCTGCAAGAGGGCGCCATCGGATTGCGCGTCAAGAACGCGAGCCTGGCGGTGATCGAATTTTCCTCGACCGAGTATGCTCTCTTCGCCACGGGCGAGGCGGACTTCGTCGGACTAGACGGCTTGACGATCGGCGGAACGATGACCGTGCGCATTAACAAGTCCAATCGCGCCATTCTGAGCGAGCAGGTCACGTTCCTGGACGGCGGGACGGTCAATGTGAATTTCCCCAGCGCGGCGGCGGTTGAAGTGTTCGAGGGTTCGGTGACGCTCGCGGTGAGCGGTATCTTCACGCTGACCGGCACGGCGCGCTTCACACGCAAGGCGAACCGCCAGCTCCTCGTCGACATCACCAGCGCGGAAGCGCAACTCTACGCGGACGGCTCGCCGATCGTCGGCGTGCAGGGTTCGATGAGTTTCTCGATGGGCGGGGCGGATGGGTTCAAGCTGCTCAGCTACAAACTCGGTGGATTCACCCTTCCTGGGTTTGCCAGCGATCCGACGGCCACCGACGTCAGCCGGCCGGGCGGCGACTTGGTTAATCCGTCCAGTGACGGGGTCATTGCCGCGGATCTCATCAATACGACACAGAAGTACATCGAGGTCGAGTTTACCGATCCGAACGGCGTCGGGATCGATCCCTCCACCATCGTGGACGGCGATCTGGAGCTTGAGCTTTGGCGCATCCCAGCCGCCGGCCCGGCGGTTGCCGTTTCCGTTTCAGGGGTCCCCACGTTGGTGGCGGGGAACGTCTATCGCTACGCCATACTCGAGGTTGGAAGTCTGGCGGAAGGGGACTACGAAGTTCGCTTGATCGTGAATCGATTCGCGGATGGAGCGGGAACCACGAATGAGGCTGCCATTCGCCGCTTCACCGTCATTCCTCCCCAGCCAACGCCGGGGCCTGGCGGGCCGCCTCCGCCTCCGCCGACGGCGATGCTGGATAATCCGGGCTATGCCGAGACCATCGATATTAAGTTGATCAACGGCCGCCGGTTTATCGACGTGGTGTTCTCCGATCCATCCGGCACCGGTCTGAACCACAGCACGATCGATGGCGACGAAATTGCGCTCGCAGGCCTAGGGGTCGACGATATTGCTCTGAATCCGAACGGCACGGTTCAAGGCGTGGTGGTGACCCGCCTGTATAACAATACCTATCGCTACATCATCCCGGATCAGAACACGACCAACACGAAGGGTATTTTCAAGAACGGCGATGTCACGGTTACGATCCGCGCGAACAGCTTTCAGACGACGACGGGAATCCAAAGCATCGCGAAGGATTATCGCTTTACCGTCGCGACGGCTACGCCCGGCATGGCCAACGTGACCACGGGCGTTGTGATCAACCTCGGCCCGCTGGCGCTGGTCAATCCCTCGGTCGGCATCGCCGGATTCAAGTTCAAGAGCGGCAAACTCGATGTTTCCATCGGCATCGGATTCGACAGCGCGACGCTCGCGCTCGGCGGCGCGGCGGGTCAGGCGAATGCCAGCGGCGGCGCCTTCACCACGTCGCTCACGGGAATCCTTGGTACCTTCGATGTGTCGGTGGATGTGCTGGGCTTGGTGAGCGGCGATATCGGCGGGTCGATCAATGTTCCCGGCAAGTTCAGCCTGACGATCGGGGCACTGGAAGTCGCCTTGCAGAATGTTTTCACGGCGAATGCGACGGGCATACAGGTGAAGTACGATCCCGCGGACGAGACGGGCGCTCAGGAACTCGTTCGCATCGCTTCCGCCAGCATCACGTTCCCCCGTTTCGGTCTCACCGGTGCTCTGACCAGCTACGACCCTGACGACGGCGGCCAATTGCCGTCGATCCCGGGATTGGTCATTTGGGAGAACGCCCTGCAAATCGGAACAGCGTCCATTACCTGGTCTGCCGCTTCACCTACCCCGGGCCAGCCCGGCTCGATCAATTTCGGCGGCATCCTGGAATTCCAGAGCCTGACAGTCGGCGTCTCGGGCTTGAAGATCGATTTCGGCAGCCAGTTCGTATTCGACGGCGAAATTTTGGTCGCTGCTGGGAACACCACCTTCCTGCCCGGCAAGCCGGTGACCGCGACGCTCAAGGACAACACGTCCGACCTCGACACGCACGCGATCACGGCGCGGTTCCTTCTGGAGGAAGGCTCGTTCGACAACCTGATTCTTGAGGTCGACGAGTTCGAGATGGCGTTCGGCGGCTTTGTCAAAATCGGCGCCAGCAATCTCACCATCGATACGCGGGCTCTTGATGACGTAAACCGCTATCTTGTCGCCTTCGGTACTCCGCCGGGCGGCACGGGTCCGGTTTACAGCGGCTCCATTAGCGCGACGGTCACCGTCGGCAGTCTGAGCCTGAAAGGCTTGGCGCGGAATTTCGGCTTCAAGGGCGACGGATCTTTCCACACCTTCGAAGGGTTCGGAGTCTTCCTGGAGATCGGCAGCGCCACCGGCGGGAGCATCGGCTGGCCCACTTGGCTGCCCATCAAGATCACGGAGATTGGCATCGAGTGGCCGAATATCCAGGCCGATCCGGGCGATTTCGTGCTGGCGCTCTCCGCCGAGATCACCGGCTTCAATGGCCTCCCGGTCAAGTTCTCGGGGGCGGTGCAGGGCATTAAGATCGACATGGGCAAGCTCCTCGCGGGCGAGTTTCCGATCGTCGATATCAAGTCGATCGGCGTCAGCATCGAAGGAAATCTTTTTGGCGGTGAGATCAGCGGCGCGTTAATCGGCGGAATCCTGAAGATGAAGAAGGTCGGCCAGACCTATCAGGAAATCCCCACTTCGGCTCCGTCCAACACGCCGGTGGATGCGCGTGTCCTGTTCATCGGTGTCCAGGGCGGATTCAGCATGGCGGGCCTTGGCGGGTTCGAGATTCGGTTTGCGATGTCCGAGTTGGGGCCGCTGGAGGTGCAGATTACGGCTTCCGTCCCGGGTGGAATCCTCCTCGAACCGTTCACCGGTCTGTCGATCAATGACTTCGTTGGAGGCGTGCAGTTCTTCAAGTCTCTGCCGTCTATTAACGATCCGAAAGAGCTGCGGCGTCCGGAGTTCAGCACCACCTCAGCGCCGCCGGTGAGCGACTGGATCACGACCGTCCGCGGCCAGGTCGTGGCGCAATACAACGCGATCCAGGCCAATCCCGGGCTGAACGGATTCTCGGCGGCCTTCACCGCGCCCATGACCATCACGGGCAGCGCCAAGCTCTTCTCGATTTACACGTCCAAGGAAGCGTTCAACGGCGAGATCATTCTGAAGATCAGCACCGATGGAAAGATTCTCGGCGTCGGCAGGCTGAACTTCGCCGCGGGGAACCTGAGCGTCAGCGGCAAGCTCTATGCCGATCTTTCGAAGATCGCGGATGGGAGCGCCAAAGTGTTGTTCCTCGCCGATATTCCCGACCAGATCCGGTTGCTGACGATCTACGGGAAGTTCTCCATGGGCTTCAAGAATCCAGATGGGGACGATGTAAGCTTCACCACGGAGCCCGCCGAGAATGTCTCGATCGATAGCGCAACTCCGACGGCGACTCTCGCGGATGTGATCGGAAATGCGACGGTCGATGCGGGAGTCTTTAACAATCGGCTGCAAGGCGGCCAGCGCTACTTCGATGTGTTGTTCAATCCGTCGCGCAATGCGGCGGGCGAATCGCAGACTCTGACCCTCAGCAGCATCCTGGATGATGGCGAAGAGTTCACGCTGACGCACAATGGCGCGCCGGTCACGGTCAGCGGAACGCCGATCCCACTGCGGACCGACATCGACACCAGCACGGGCAGCGTCGCTTACGTGCCGATCATGGCCAATCAGGGTGAGACGATGGAGGAGGCCATCGCGCGCGAGGGAGGCACGAATCGATTCCGGTATCTGATTACTTCCACCGGGCCGCTGGGGCCGGGCCAGATCGTCGCCAGCTTTACTCCGGGAGCTTTCGAAGATTCCGATCTCGCGGAGACTCCCGAGGTGCATGCGAATGCCGTCGACTCCGAGGAATTCGTTCTCGCCGGCTCGGTCGCCAGCCTGGCGTCGCCGGCCAGTGGAGGCAGCATCGACCTGGTCGAATTCGGCGGGCGCCTCTATTTGGATGTCGCGTATCAAGGCTCCATCAACCCGGCCGGCGGTCGTTACGCGCTGGTGGCTGGCACAGTTCTCGATCTCGATCCGGAATTCTCGGTGAATGGCGGCGGCCTAGTCCTTTCCGGGGACGCTCCGACGCTCGTGGCTGGAACGAGTTCCACCTACCGATATCTCCTCACCGGCACAGCGGTGCCCGGCGAGGTTACGGTCACCTTCCTCGCCGGGGAGTTTGAAGACGCCAACGGAACCGGCAATGCGGCAGATGTGCAAACGTTCCGCGTCGAAGGCCCGACCGCTGAAGTGGTCGGTAACGCGGGCGGCGTGATCGGGCTTTCAAAAATCAACGCGGATCATTTCATCGATATTCGGTTCGCCACCGGAGCGGGACGGACGCTGGATGTGTCCAGTCTTGCCGATACCGATTCCATCCGGGAATTGGCTTTCACCGGCACGGCGGCCACGAATGTCACGCTCAGCGCCGCGCCGCCCACCTTGGTGGCCGGCACCACGGATACCTATCGGTTCAGCTTCACCGGCTCGATGCAGCCGGGCGATCTGACGATTGAGTTTGTCGCAGGCGAATGGGCGGATAGTGCCGGCACGGCGAACCTGGGCCGCAGCGAGGATTTCGTCGTGCAGGCCGCGGTGGCGGCGCTCGTGGATCCGATGCCGGGCCGGACAATCGATCAGTCGGTCATCAACAGCCCGGAACGGCGCTATATCGACATTGCTTTCACGCCCATCCAGGGAGCCACCTTGGACCTCGACTCCATTGTCGATGCCGATCCCGAGTTCAATTTGACCGCGCCGAGCGGCAGCTCAAGCATCACGGTCAACGGCGCTCCGACCCGCTTGGGCAATTCGAATGTCTTCCGCTATTTCTACACTGGCGATCTGGGCGACGGTACTGTTGAGATCGACTTCATCGCCGGGAATTGGGAGGACTCCTCGGGCACGACCGGTGCGGTGGGCACGGCTTCGTTCCGGGTCATCAATCAGGCCCCGGCCTTCGAGATCAGCCTCTCGGGCGGCCTCGAATTGAACGCCGCCGGGTTGACGGACGAGCCGCTGGTCGATATCCGGGGTGCGGTCGTGGTGACCATCCAGAATACGGTCGATCCGACCACGGGAGCGACCGGGCCGAAGTTCACGGTGGATTTGAGCGGAACCATCCGGCTCATCGAATTGGGCAATGTCGGTTCGGCGGCCGGGCGCTTCATTCTGGATACCAGTGGGCTGTTCCTGTCCAACGGCGATTTCAACACCAGTTACAGTCCGAAACTCTGGGGCGTGCTGCGGCTTCAGGCCAATTTGGATCGGCTCGAAGAGTTCGGCATTCATTTCGCGGCCGACCTGCTGCTAACGGTCAATACCACGAATCAGGAACGGATCGAAACGATCAGCCTGGAAGGGATGAAGGGGGACCTGATTTTCACCCTCTCCAACCCGTCGGTGATCTTGGGCCAGCTCCCTTCAGGTTTGGACGAACCGACGGTCAGCGCCCAATTGATCCAGGCTTTCGCCGCCAACGGCGTGACCATCAATCCGACCGCGAAGGTCGAGGTCGTGTCCGAAGGGAATCGGTGGAAAGTGGTGGAGCCGAACCAGGGGGACAAGATCGGCCCCCAATTCTTCATCGATAAGGACGGCGCCGACCTCAAAGTTTACGGGGAACCGCAGACCTTCATCCTCGATGCTCAAACCATCGCGATCCGCGCCTCGGGCGAACTGGTGTTCCGGGTGATGGACAGCGACGAATCGAACAACTTCGATTCCAGCGTCAGCACCGATCCCGAGTTCTTCCGCGCCGTGGGCGGGTTCTACCTGAAGTTTGCGTGGGAAACGGACAATGGGTTGTTAAGCGGCTTTTCGCTGGAAGTGTTCGTCCTCGCCAAGTTGAAGATCGGCATACCCGGCACGACCGCGCCGCCGCTCTATACCTACGACGCCAAAGGATTCCTGTTCATCAGCGAGGAGGGCGTGGCGGCCAGCTTGAACCTCACCCTGACCCAAGGGAATTCGAGCGTCATCGGAGTAAGCCAGACCGGGACATTCGAACTCTTGCTGAACACCAGCGGCGTCGAGCGGACGTTCGAGATTCCAGAGGCCTTCCATCCGTTGCTCGATCCGGGCGAACCGCTGACCATCGTATTGCCGGCCGGAGCGCCGACGCTTGCGGGCGGAAACGATCCCGCCGGGTTCTATCTCATTATTCGCGGACAAAAAACGATGACGCTGCTCAACGTCCTCACGTTGTCCGGCGAAGCCTATCTCAAGATCTCGACCACCGGCGTCACGCTGATCGCCAATGTCAGCCTGACGGTGGCTTATGTCGGCAACCTGAGCGGCAGCCTTTCGCTCAATATCGATGCGGACGGACTGTATGGCCGGATCGAGCTGGGTCTTGGCGTCAATGCTTTCGGCGGGCTTTCGGTTAACGCCAACTTCCTCTTCCAAATCAACACGTCCGGCATCACCAAGCAGATCAGCACCAAGACGGTCGATCCCGTCACCGGGGCGCTCTCCACCACTTACCAGACCATCGATGTGGCGCCGCAGTCGCTCCTTTTGGTCGTGGGCGGGTCCTTCACCATTGGCGGGTTCTCGTTGACCGGCCGGCTCGAAATCACGGTCGGTTCCGGCGAGTTCACGGCTACGCTCCAAGCGCGGCTTTCCTTGGGCCCACTTGGGTTCGTCAGCGCCAGTGGCGGGCTGATTATCAATGCTCAGGGTGTAGCGGCGCGCATCAACCTTACCATCGCGACCGGTGGCAGCCTGGGCGGCAATGTCGGTCTGAATATAGGGGCGGCGTTGAATTTCGAGTTGCAGCTCAACACCACGAATTCGGCGCGGGTGATCAATACCGTCAGTGTGGCGCCCGGCGTGTTGGTCAAGCTGAATGCGAATGTGGACTTCATCGGGTTCGCCAGCGCCACTCTCGATTTCGAGATGAAGTACACTTCCGGCGCGCTCACGATCTACATTAAGGGCACCTTCAATATTGGTGGGGGACTCTCCGCCTACGCGGAAGGCTTCCTGGGGGTCTACGATAACGGGTTGGTGCTATCCGCCTCCGTGAATGTGGATGCCAGTATCGGAGATAACATCTTCCGCATTCAGGGCTCGGGCACATTGAAGTTCAATACCCGGCCCAGTAACACAGCGGCTGTGAACGGCATCGCCGCTCAATCCTTCTTCCTGAACCTCACGGGCAAGGTCACGATCATCGAGATTTTCAGCTTCAACGCCAGCTTCACCATTTCGGTGGGCGGGCCGTTTACACGAACGGGGGTCAGCCAGGCGCCGGATAATACCGTGGCCAAAAACGGAGGCACCGTCAATCTGGGCCAAGGTCAATGGGGCATTTCATTCAATGCCAGCCTGAATTTCTTCGGCATTGCTTCGCTCGGCGCCTACGGCTGGTTGCAGTCTTCGGGTGAATTTGCAATTGGGCTGACCGGACAATTGGTCATCGGCAGCACGTCGTTCGGCATCATCGGGGGTTTCAATATCTACGCCTACTACGTCGGCGGCGTTCTTGGCTTTGGCGGCGGGGCGAGCGCCAAGATTGTGCTGTTCGGCTGGGATGTTCTCGGAGCTTCCGTGGCCTTCAGCTACAATTCGTTGACGGGCAAGATCACGATTCGGGGCGAAATTCATCTCGACTTCTGGCTTTTCAGCGTCGATGTCGGAGCCACTTTCACCGTCGGCTTCTTCAAACTGCCGCCCCCGGTCTTCCTCGCGGGCAGTTCGGCCACGGATCAGTTGGCCAACAACAGCAGCGTCGAGCTGGATGGCATCCTGTATCTCAATATGGGCGATGGCACGCGCCGGAACGCCCGCCAGCTCGCTTCTGACGAAATCGACGAAGTCTTCTACGTCAAGCACGTCGGCGGCAGCCCGAACTCGCCCGGCGGCGAAACGGTCGAGGTCGTTGGGTTCGGCCGCAGCCAGCAATTCAGCGGCGTGAAAAAGATCGTTGTCCGGGCTGACGACGGCGACGACATGGTCATCATCAAGAATGGCGTCGTCTCCGCGGTGGACATCGAAGGCGGAACAGGCGCGGATGTCATCATCCATGAAGGGCCGGGCGGCGGCCTTGGCAATATCCTGAAGGGCGATGGCGGAGACGATTACATCCAGCTCGCGGACGAAGTCATCGCGAATATCACGGTTTACGGTGGCGCTGGGGCGGATGAAATCCGCGGCGGCTCCGGCCCGGATACGCTCTACGGCGACGCCGGGAACGATCAGATTTTTGGCGGGGGCGGGAACGATTCGATCTACGGCGGGGATGATAGCGACATCCTCAACGGCGGTCTCGGCAACGACAATCTCTACGGCCAGGCTGGTCCCGACACCTTCATCTGGAACAAAGGCGACGGCGTCGACACGACGATCGATGGCGCCGCGGACACGGACAAGTTCGTCGTGACGGCCGGCAACAACGCCGAGAATATCACCGTCACCCGCTCCGGGAACAATCTGATCGTGCAGTGGAACAACGAGACGCTGACGCTGACGGCGGCGAACGTCGAATCGCTCGACATCGATCTCGGTCGCGGCGCCGACACCCTGACGATCGAGGATCTGAAGGGGTCGATCATCAATTCCATCATCGTCAACATGGGCCGGCGTGCGCTCCAGCCGAATGAGTCGCTTTCGACTCCGTCCGTCAGCAATGCCCCGGATGCCGCGCATGATACCGTGTTCCTGAAGGGCACCACGGCCACGGCGTATAACGACAACATCGCGATCGAAACGCTGGAGTTCGCCGCTTCGGGCAGCCCGAGCGACGACCCGTCCTCTCCGACCTTTATCGGCAGCAGCCAGTATCGCACCTCCATCCAGCGCGTTGGGATTGTCGACATCACCGTCACGAACTCCAATCGCGGCGCGGATGGCGACGAGCTGATCATTGAGACTTACCAGGGTTCGGATGCGCTGAATGCCTCTGGCCTTTATGTGAACAACCTCGCACTGACCATGCGGGCGGGCTCGGGCGGCGACATTGTCATCGGCTCGCCCTACAACGACGTCCTGGATAGCGGCACGGGCAGCGACTTTGTCACCGGTGGCCGTGGCACTGACACCTTCCTGGATGCGAGCGGCGCTTCCGATACGGATACGCTGATCGAGATTCAGAACCGGGACATGTCGCTGTTCAACAATTTCCTGGTCACCGGCCAGATCATGGCGGACGATGGTGTTACGCCGCTGCGCAAGAGCAGCCTGGTCGCGGAGAATGGTCTGCCCGTTGATCCGCTCTTCGCGGCTCCGAAGATCAAGACGCTGCTCGATCTTGCCGACCGCTATCTCGCCAGCAGCGCGGAGATCGAAAGCCTGCTGAATGGCAGCGGCTTGCCGATCTTCGAGCGCGCCACGCTGCAAGGCGGCAGCGCGAACAACACCTTCGTCTTAGGCGACCGCAACAATCAGATCTTCGTAGGGGGCACCTCCTACACAACCCAGAATTGGACGGGCGAGGTAACGCTCGACAATGCGTCCAATGGCGGCGATGGGACCGCGGATGGCGATTCGAATTACGAATATTACATCCTGAACCTCACCGGCATCGGCAGCAGCAAGATTAGCATTGCCGACTCCGGCGGCGTCGATGGATTCGACGAGGTCGTCCTCTACACCACGAACTCGGCGGACGAAATCTCCATCGGCGGCACGTTCGCGGCCGGGGTCTCCACCGGCGTCATTGTCGTTGGCGAGAAATTTGGCCCCGGTTTGATGCAGAAGGTGGATAGCGCCGGACAGGGCCTCTATTACGCTGTCGACGATTTCGGGACGAAGATTCAGCGCACCAAGAATTTCGCGCCGAATGGCCAGCCGGCTAATATCCAGCCGCTATTCGACATGACGAATCCGGACGCGCCGATCCCGTTGTATGTCGAGACCACGACGAATACCGGCCTCGCGAATCGCGTGATGGTGCCGGAGCTGAATCCGAATCGGGACGACCTCAGCTTCCAGACGGTCGATCGCCTCCAGGTGCATACGCTGGGCGGGGACGACGGCGTCGAATTGATCGATACGACCGCGCCCACCGCCATCTTCCTCGGATTGGGCGACGATACGATCGTGGTTGGCTTCGTTCCGCAGATTAACGACGGCGGAAACAAGACCCTCGAGTATCCCATCGGACTTCCGATCGCCGATCAGGATCACATGACGAATGGCGTCTCCACCGTCACCGCGATTTACGGCGAAAGCGGAGAGGACGAGTTCGAAGTGAACCACAATGTCGCCGAACTCTGGCTGCACGGTGGCGATGATGACGATACCTTCGTCGTGAATACGTTCCTCGTGCTGACGGGCGAGGATGGCCAGGTGCAGAACCTGAACAATCTCTTCGGCGGCACCGGCAGCAACCGTTACAGCTATCTGCAGAACGCCCCGGTCAATATCAACGGCGGCAACGGCACCGACACGATGGTCATCAACGGCACGCCCATCGGCGACGTGTTCGTCATCACGAATTCCTTCGTCGTGGGCGCGGGCCGGATTGTCCAGTTCACGAATATCGAGCGCATCGAAGTCAATGGCGGCTCGGGCGCCGACAAGATTTACATCCTCAGTTCCGATCCGAACGTGGAAATCCAGGTGCGCGGCGGTTCCGGCAACGACGAGATCCATCTCGGTGGGGATCACCCGATCACCGTCTTCGATCCTCCGGCCTATCAGTACACGCCGCCGCCGTTCACCGTTCAGGATCCGCCCGTCAGCGTCATCGAACAACTGCCGCTCGCGTTCAACCAATTCAAGGTCACGCTGAACTGGTGGACGGGCTTTAGCATCAGCAATGCGCGCAACATCCTGAAGAGTTACCTGAACGCGTTGGTGGCGCTCCTGAAGCCGGCCATCCCATCGATTCAACTGACGCAGAGCGCCGATGCCATCGCCGATAGCAGCTCCTTCTCCTGGAGCTTCGGCTACGGCAAGTGGTGGATTTTCGATCCCGAGGTGCATGTCACCTTCACCACGCCGACCTTCTTCCTGCAATATACGAAGTCGGTCCTGCCCGCGCCGCGCACCGTGACCCCCGGCCCGGTTGAGGTGGATCCGCCGCCCTTTGCCTTCAAGGTTCCGGCTGTCCATTCCCTGGGCGGCATCCAGGGCAAGGTGTCGGTCGATGGCGGCGACGCTTTCGAAACCACTGGCGACCAGCTCTTCGTCCACAATGGCCAGGGTTCAGGGGTGGCGGGCACGCTGACCGGAACGAATCTGAGCGGTTTGGGCCTCGGCCAGCCCGTCGATGTCGAGCATTTCGAGCAAATGACGATCCTGCTCGGCGATCAGAACGATAATTTCACCATTCAGGATACGCCGACAGGTTCGCTCACCGTCTCGGGAGGCGGCGGGAACGACACCATTGCCGTGAACAAGCTTTCCGGCCCGACCGAGATTCTGGGTGGCGCGGGCGACGATACGATCAATATCGGCCAGGCGGCCTGGCAGCTCGATCAGATCAATAACATTCTCACGATTGATGGGAACGACTTGCTCACCGATTCGTCTCCCCAGGCGCCGTACGTTCCCTCGCTGCACGATCCGATCACGTCGCAGGTCTACATCAATACCAATACGGAGAATCTTGCGAATCCGAATCGTAAGACGTTTACGGATGCTCAGGGCATCACGACCGTCTTCGCCTGGCAAGAGAAGGCGCGCGTGATCTTCGATTCCGCCGGCAAGCTCGGGGTCTACGTCGTCGATATCGATCCTGTCACCGGGTACATCGAGAAGGATCTGGTCCAGGAGCGCAATTCCTCCGGCAGCCTGCTCTTTATTAACAACCAGACCGGTGCGAAGACGACCTCCACGCAAACGAACAGCGTCAACAACTTCCCGTCGCTGATCGAGGTGTACCGCATGCACGCGATCGTCGCCACGGACCCGGTCATTACCCGCACCAGCGCGGCCGGCTCCGACACGATCAATGTCCGCAGCGACAACGCGTCCGGCACGCAGACGACGACTCTTGGTTCCACCGTCGTCGGCACCGTCGGGTATCAGACGATTACCAGCTCGGTCTTCCCCGGCTCGATTCGGTATCGGGATATCGCAAGCGCGGTCATCCGCCTCGGCAGCGGCGCGGATACGGTCCTGGTCGAAAACACCCATTCCGCTGCGACCACGATCTACGGCAATGGAGGAATCGATTCTTTCGCAATTGAGACCATCGCGGGATTGACCACTCTCTACGGCGGCAGCGCGGGCGATAAATTCACCGTTGCGTCGAAACCTTCTTCCGGGGGGCTCCGCACCGCCAACGGTTTGGCCGCGAAGCTCGTGGTCAACGGCGAGTCGCAAGGAGACGAACTTACGATCGATGATACGGGCGATCTGTCGGCCAATACCGGCTCGCTCACCTCCTCGATCATCACCGGCCTTGGCTTGTCTGGCGCCTGGATGATCGAGTATCTGAATCTCGAGACGGTCAATGTCAATTTGGGGCGGGGTGGCGATACCTTCAGCGTGGAAAGCACCCACGCCGGCCAAACGTTTGTCCGCGGCGGCATCGGCGCCGATCACCTCTTCGTCAAAGCGATCGCGGGCGCCACGTCCGTGCTCGGTGGCAGCGAGAATGACCAGCTCACGGTCGGCAAGGTGTTCAATGGCTCCGGAGCTTCCGTGAATGGAATCCAGTCCGCGCTCATCGTCTCGGGCGAACTCGGCTCGGACACCCTGAACATCGACGAGAGCGGCGAAGCATCGGCCGGCAGCGGTTTCACCAACGAGGGCGAACTCACCGCGCTCGCCGTGACCGGTTTGGGCATGCCCACTGGCGTCGCGATTAATTACTCCACCTTCGAGACGGCTAACCTGTCGCTCAGCCAGGGCAAGGATCTTCTCCGCATCCGCAGCACCCATAATAGCCCGACGAATGTTTCCGGAAATGGTGAGGACGACACGATTATCGTCAGCGGAACTGACAGCCAGCTCCGTTCAATCCTCAAAGCGCTCTCGATTCACGGCAATGCGGGTAGCGACACCATTAATGTTTCCGATAGCGCCAACCCGCTGGGTGCAGCGGGTGGACTCACCTCTAGTGCCTTCCAGCTCTCCAGCATGCCCGGGACGATCAACTATACGACGAGCGAGAAGATCGAGATCGACCTTGGCAGCGGCGCGGACCTGTTCAGCATCGCGAGCACGCACGCGGGACTGACAAATCTGAACAGTTTCGGCGGAGGAGACACTATTCTGGTCAAGACAATCGCCGGAAACACCAACGTCTACACCGGTAACGGCACCGATGTCGTTCTCGTGAGCGATGACCAGAACCGTTTGATCGGCGTCGCCTCGGTCCTGACGATCGATACCGGGGCGGAAGCCGATATTCTCAGCGCGGTGAATTCCGGCGATACGACCGGCGCCGCCGGTTCCCTCACGGCGGAACTCCTCCTCGGCCTGACCATGACCGGCCTTATTGATTATGCCGGCGTCGAGACCCTGAATGTCGATCTCGGCAGCGGAGATGATGTATTCACCGTGCAGGGGACGCATCCCGGAGCCACCCATGTCACCGACGATCTCGGAGCCGACACCGTTTATGTCAACGCTGTCGATGGTGCGACCATCGTTCGCACCGGCCGCGATGCGGATACCGTCGTCGTTGCCAGCACCACGCGCCACCTGCGGGGCATTCGATCGAATCTGTCGGTGCAGGGGGAGGACCAATCGGCTGGCGGCGTCGATACCCTCGTGCTGGATAATTCGGGAGCCGTGACGATGCAATCCGGCACGCTCACTGCGTCGTCGCTCACCGGCTTCGGCATCCTCGGCTCGTTCCAATATGCTTCGTTCGAAGTGGTGAATCTCGACCTGGGGCCATACTCGGATCAACTGACGATCGCCTCCACGATTGCGGGCATCACCACCGTCCACGCGCGGAGCGGAGCCGATCGTCTCCACATTGATGGGCTGGCTGGCCTGCTCCATCTCCACGGCGATTCCGGCAAAGACGAGATCACGCTCTACGACGGGAACGGCGACAGTGCCGCTCCGGGCGCTTATGCCTTCCTGGACGGCGGCCTGGATGACGACACCATTACCCTCAACCTGCCGGGCACGACCGGGGTCCAGATCGAGGTGGACAATCTCGGCGGCATCCTCGCCGGCAACGATCAATTTATCGTCAACACCACCGAAACCGGCGATCGTGTCGAGCTTGATCACGGCACCCTTCCGTCTAGTCCGGCCGATGAGGAACACCTCACCGAAGGAACCCTCAAGGTGGGCCAGGCGTCCGATCCCTGGGAATTCGTCACCTACCGCAGGCTGGATCAGGTCGTCATCAATACGCTCGGTGGGAACGATTTCGTTTTCTTTATCGATACGGTCGTCGCGACGGTCGTAAACTTGGGCGGCGATGACGACACCGTGCGCGTCGGGAACGTCGTGACGATTCCCGATCCGCAGAACCCGAACATTCCGATCGTCGATCTCGAGAACACTTCCGACGGAAACTCCGCGTTGCTCACCATCAATGGCGGTTCCGGCGATGACGAATTCGAAGTCGATCACAACTCTGCCGAACTTTTCCTGAATGGCGATGAAGGCGACGATACGTTCGTCATCAACACCTTTTTGGTGAAAAAGGACGTGAATGGCTTGGTGACCAATCTCACCACCGTCACCGGGGGCGGTGGGGCCGATAAATACACCTACCTCCAGAATGCCCCGGTCTTCATCAACGGCGGTGAGGGTTTCGACACCATTACCATCAACGGCACGCCGATCGGCGATGTCTTCGTCATTACCGACCAATTCGTGGCCGGCGCCGGGCGCCATGTTTTCTATATCAATGTCGAACGCATCCAGGTCAACGGCGGCGGCGGCGATGACGAAATCTATATCCTCAGCACGAGCGACCAAATCGAGACGATCGTCAACGGCGGCTCCGGGCTCGATGTGATCCACATCGGTGGCGATCATCCCCTGGTCTATTTTGATCCCCCGCCCGTCACCATTCAGAGCCCCGGCTACCAAATCACTCGTGACATCGTCGAAACGATCAAGATCGTCGAACCGCAGCCGCTGTTTACCGCCAATGTCGGGTTGTTTGACTTGTTCAACCTGAACGCTTTGGGGCAAAGCCTCGGTGGCGAAATTGTCGGGGTCGTCATTAACTACATTACCCTGCTCTTCGGAATCAACATCCCGATCGGTGCCACTGTCACCGTCCGTCCGCCCGATCTTGTTACCGAGGAGTTTGTCGTTCGCACGGAAACGATCACCGTCCAACCCCCGGCGGTCCAGATCGACCCGCCGCCCTACTGGCTGAAGCTGGATGCCGTGCGCAACCTCACCGGCATCAAGGGCAAGCTCATTCTCGATGGCGGTTCCGTAGAAAACGAAACGGATCGCCTCATCGTGCATAACGAATTAGGCGCGCCGATTCCCGGCACGCTCTCGCGCACGATCCAGTCGGAGCGCGAACTGGTTCGGCAGCAGGCCGTCGACGCCAACGGCAATCTGATGTTCCGCAAGGTTCTGGTGGTCGATAACACCGGCCAGGCCGTTCTCGATGAATTTGGCCAGAAGCAGTACTCCCTCGAACCGGTCATCACTACCTTACTGGAGCCCGTCCTCGATGCGAGCGGCCAGCCTGTCCTCCATCCGGACGAGCACGGTCTCCTCGTGCCCAAGATGCGGCCCGTCTTCCGCGATGTGGTCGATGCGCAAGGCCGACCCGTGATGCGCAGCTACTTGAATCTTACCGGCCTCGGCATGGGTCGGGGCGATGCGCTGAATGGCAGTCATTACGACGGGTTCGAGCTCGAGAATTTTGAGGACATCGATATCCGTCTGGGGCCGGGTGGGGACGACTTCAGCCTCAACACGACGGGCCCCGGGACCACACGCGTGGTGCTCGGCGACGGCAACGACGCACTCCGTATCAAGGAAGTCCTTGGCCCAACCACCATTCTCGGCGGCGCCGGCAGCGACACCGTCGATATCTGGAACGACGCCGAGCGCCTCGACGATATCCGAGCCCTGCTCACCCTGCGTGGCAATGCTCATTTCTATGAGGGAGTTCGCCCGGTGGAGCCCGGGGACGATGTGGCCGACGACAGCCCGGATTTCTTCGAAGATCAGGGCGCGATGATGGTCTGGATCGCTCAGCTCGATCCCGCCACCGGCGCGATCGTTAAAGTGCTGGTGCCGACCCCGGTCGAAGTGCAGGAAGTCGATCCCGATACCGGCGAGATCTTGACCACGACCACCACCGTGATTGCGCAAATCCCCGAGGTGCAGAAGCGGGCGGTGCCCCTGAACTACGCGGTCAAGGATGAGTTCTATCTCGAGGACGCCGGGGCTGGCGAGGATACGTTGAACCTCCACGACTCCGGCCATGCGGGTGCCACCGTCGGAACCCTCACGGAAAGCCGGATCGTGGGCGCTGGCCTCAATGCTCCGGTCGATTACTTCGCGTTCGAGTTGTTGAACATGAGCCTGAGCCAGGGCGAGAACGTCTTTAACGTGCGCTCCACCTCCGCCGCGGCGAGCCTGTTTGGCAACGACGGCAATGAGCGGTTCTACGTGTCGTCCAATGCCGATGCGAACCTTGCCGTGCTTGTCGAATTTCTCACCGGCACGCTCGACGGCATCGTAGGCCACCTGAACATCGATGGCGGCAACGGCCGCCACGGCGTCATGCTCAGCGATGAAGCTTCGTTGGTCGGCGATGCGGGCGTGGTGATTTCCGACACCCGCGCCGGCTTCCCAGCCACGCTGCCGCTGGCGGATATCTACATCCGCGGTTTGGCCCTCGGCATCATCACGTTCAAGTCGTCCGCCACCGGCGATTTCGGCGACGGCATCGCCATCTGGTCTGGCTTCGGCAACGACCATTTCGTCATCGATGGCACGCATCATCGTCCGGGTGTTCGCACTACGACCACGATCAACACGGGCCTGGGCAACGACACGGCTGCAATTTCGCTGACGGCGGGTCAGGACGGCTTCTTCGTGCTGAACGCGCAAGGCCCTTACGATAACCATCCCGAACTTTCCGACGACGACACCATCGACGCCACCGCCTCGACCCAGTCGATGGTCATCTTCGGCGGCCAGGGGGCAGACCGCATCACGGGCGGCCACGGCGATGATGTCCTGATCGGCGATCGCGGCCGCGCGCGGTATTACGGTTCCCCGGGGGAACTGCTCATGCAGTTCGGCGCGGGCGGCCCGGGTGATTTCGTGAGCGCGCTCCTTGGCTTGCCCTCGATCGTTTCCACGGTGGATCCGGCGGTCGGAGGCAACGACACGCTCATTAGTAATGATGGCAACGATGTTTTGATCGGAGGCGCTGGCAACGACCTGATCACCGGCAGTCCCTTCCGCGATGTGGTGTTGGGAGACAATGGCCGCGCCGAGTTCGATTCACACGGCGTGCTTCTGGCCATTCAGACCACCGACGGCGAACTCACCGGCGCTTACAACGATACGATACTTGCCGGCAATGGCATCGATGTCGTCTTTGGCGGCAGCGGCCGCGACGAGATTCGCGCGGGCGGCGACGATGCGAGCAACGATGTGGTGGTGGGCGACAACGGTTCGGCGGCCTTCACCTCCGCGGGCGTGCTCGTCGATATTCGGACGCTCGCCCCTGAGTATGGCGATGACGATATCCTGGACGCGGGCGATGGCAGCAACACCATCCTCGGCGGCACGGGCCATGATATCATTACGGGCGGCGCAAACGCTGACGTGATCCTCGGCGACAACGGCTTTGCCACGTTCACGGACGGAGCGGTATTGATTGAAATCCAATCCACCGATCCGGCCATCGGGGCGCCGGATGAAATCTCCGCCGGCGAGGGAGATAACACGGTCATGGGTGGCTTGGGGGGGGATGAGATTATCGGCGGCAACGCGCGGGACGTCGTAGTGGGCGACAATGGTCGGGCTGTCTTCAACGAGCTCGGCATCCTGCTCGCCATTCACACCACCGATCCAGAGGTCGTTGCCTCATCCGACGACAGCATTGTCGCCGGTAATGGCTTCGACGTCGTCTTCGGCGGCAACGGCAGGGATAATATCCAGGCCGGCACCGATGCGGCCAGCGACGTGGTCGTCGGCGACAACGGTTCGGCGACCTTTACGGCTGCGGGCATCCTCATCGATATCCGCACCACCGCGCCAAGCTTCGGCGATGACGACATCATCTACGCGGGTGATGGCAGCAATACCATCCTCGGCGGCGCGGGCCACGACATCATCACGGGCGGCGCGCATGCCGATGTCATTCTCGGTGATAATGGTTTCGCCACGTTTACCGATGGTGCGGTCCTGATCGATATTCAAACCACTGATCCCGCGATGGGCGCGCCGGACGAAATCTCCGTCGGCGGCGGCAACAACACCGTCATGGGTGGCATGGGCGGTGACCAAATCACGGGCGGCGCGGCCAGCGATGTCGTCGTGGGGGACAACGGCCGGGCTCAGTTCAACGATCTCGGGCTGCTGCTCAGCATCGAAACCACCGATGCGGAGATAGCCGGCGACTACAATGATTCCATCCTGGCTGGCGGTGGCATCGATGTCGTGTTCGGCGGCAATGGCCAGGACAATGTCCAGGCCGGCGGCGATGCCGCCAACGATATCGTCGTGGGCGACAATGCCCAGGCGACGTTCACCGCCGCCGGAATATTGATCGATATTCGCACGACGGCTCCAAGCTTCGGCGATGACGACATTCTCGACGCCGGCGATGGCAATAACACCATTCTCGGCGGCGTGGGCCGCGATATCATAGCGGGCGGCGTTAATGCCGACGTCATCCTCGGTGACAATGGCAAAGCAACCTTTAATGCAGCGGGTATTCTGCTGAGCATCGAAACCACGGATGCCGCTGTCGTTGGAACATACGACGACCTTATTTCGGCCGGAAATGGGAGCGACGTGGTGCTGGGCGGCAACGGCCAGGACCAGATCCAGGCTGGGGCAGACAGTTCCATCGATATCATCGTCGGCGACAACGGCATCGCTACCTTCGCTGCCGGAATCTTGATCGATATCCGCACCGCCGACCCGGGGCTTGGCGCCAATGACACCATCTTCTCCGGCAACGGCGCCGATGTCGTTCTTGGCGGCAACGGAAACGACATAATCGACGCCGACACCGATCAGGGCAGCGACGCCTCGGCCGATCTCATTATTGGCGACAATGGCCAGGCCGTGTTCGACGGCAATATCATCGTGATGGTCACGACCACCGATGCAACGATTGGCGGCGACGACACCATCACGACGGGCGGCGGCGCGGATATCGTTCTCGGTGGCAGCGGTGCTGATTTGATCGATGCTGGGACGGGGCTGGGCGACGACGTCGTGCTCGGCGATAACGGATTCGCGCAATTTTCCGTGGGTATCCTCGTCTTGATCGAGACCACTGACCCGGATCACGGTGGAAACGACCAAATCTCTACCGGTGGCGGGGCCGATATCGTGTTCGGTGGAGCCGGCAGCGATACGATCACTGCTGGCACCGACGCCAGCCGCGACGTCGTGCTCGGCGATCATGGCCGCGCCTCCTTCCGCGACAGTGCCTTGCTCCTCTTGGTCTCGCTTTTCGCCAATTCGGGTGGCAACGACAGCATCGAGACTGGGGACGGTTCCGATATTATCTTCGGCGGCATGGGCGCGGACGCCATCCTCGCTGGAGCTGGCCGCGATTTCGTCGCGGGCGACCACGGCCTCGCCGAGTTCGACCTCGATAGCCAGCCCGCTTCGTTGGACTCCTTCGCCACGCTCTTCCCGGATTTCGGCGGGGCGGATAACATTCAGGGCGAGACTGGCGATGATATTCTCCTGGGCGGATTTGGTGGCGACACCATCTCGGCGGGATCTGGAAACGATCTCGTGCTCGGCGACAACGGCGAAGTCATCCCCACCGCCTCCGGCTTCTCCCTCGCCCGCGCGACCGATTTGAATGACGCCACTGCCGGCGCGGACCTCGTCGACGGAAACGACGGCGACGACATCCTCATCGCGGGTCCTCTCGGCGACACCATCCACGGCAATAATGGCCAGGATCTCATCTTGGGTGATCTCGGCGAAGTGTCGGATGTCGTCTACGGTTCGAACGTCCTGGTGTCCATCGCTGCCATCCACTCCGGCGGAATCGGTTCTGGCGATGAAATTTACGGGGATGCCGGAAATGACCTGCTCATCGGCGGCGCCGAAAGCGACCGCATTTACGGCGGCGCCCAGCATGACCTCATTCTTGGCGATAATGCCATCGTCGAAACGGTCGCCTTTACGCCCAACTGGTCCGTCGCCCGCTTCGAAACGTCCGATCTGGCCGCTGCCACCGGAGGCTCAGATCTGATCGAAGGAAGCGACGGCGATGACGTCATTTTCGCAGGAGTTGCTGGCGACACGGTTAACGGCGGCTTGGGCCACGATTTGATCGCCGGCGACAATGCGACGATCGCTTCACTCCTCTATAACGCCGCCGGCCTCAATAGCGTGGCCAGCTTCAAAACCACTCTGCCCGGACCGAACTCGGTCGGTGGCGCGGATACCATTGAAGGTTCCGATGGCGACGATCTCGTGATCGGCGGCATCGATCTTGATGTCATCCGCGGCGGCGCCGGTCATGATCTCCTCCTCGGCGATAACGGCGAGTTCGTTTCAGCAGTCTTTGCCTCTGGCCGGCTCGCCTCTGTCGCTCAGGTCCTCTCCGAGCTTTCCGCCCTGGGAGCTGCGGATACCCTCTACGGCAACGTCGGAAACGACGTCCTGATCGGCGGCCTTGGGGCCGACCAGCTTTTCGGCGGCAATGGCTTGGGCCAGACCGCCATCGTCCTCGGGACCAGCGTGAGCGACGCCGATCTGCTCATGGGCGACAACGGAGAACTCCTCGCCCTGAACCTGTCGCCGCTCGCCGCCCATCGCATCGACGTTATCCGGATCACCGACCTTTCCAACGCGACCGGCGGCAACGACACCATCGAAGGGAACGAAGACGACGATGTTCTGCTCGGTGGAGCAGGGGATGATGTGCTCGACGGGAACGAGAACGACGACTTGATCCTCGGCGATAACGGCTCTCTCGTCAGCCGTGCCTTGAACGTCGCCACCAATCCGCGCTTCCGCACCCTCCAGAATTCTGGAGCGGCCGGTTCCGCGGACGACATCATCTACAACGCGACGGGAGGCGTTTTGATTACCGTCGCCAACGACCCGGCGAGCGATCAGGCCAATTGGCGCAATAACCCGAATGGCGCGCCCAAGTGGGCGAACTGGGTGATTACCGTCGACAATGGCGCGTCCGGGGTGTTTGGTGGGGACTACATTGCTGGTGGCGCTGGGCACGACACCATCTTCGGTCAGCGCGGCCACGATGTGATCCAGGGCGATGGTTCCATCGCCTACCGTAACTCGCTCAAGGATCAATACGGCAATACGGTCGGGGCCGCTTTGGGGTTGGTCGGAGCTTATCGCGGCGCGGATGGATTGCTCTACCTGCGCTCCACGTTCGAAGCGTCCACCGATGGCGACGACTATCTGGAAGGTGGCGATGGTGCCGATGTCCTCTTTGCCGGTCTCGGCCAGGATGATGTGATCGGCGGCAACTCTCAGTTGTTTGGACTCGCCTCCGCCTCGGTCCGAGGGGATGGCGCGGATTTGCTCTTTGGTGGCGCCGGCACCCGGATCGGGCGCAACGACCTCGGCATGGCCAGCATGAGCAGCGGCGTCATCACCGAAGCCGCCAATTCCCACACGCGCGATTCCGATGTTTTGGTCGGCGACAATGCCAATATTTTCCGAGTCGTCCTCGTTATCAACACCACCACCGGCACCACGGCCTACCTCAATTTCAATTACGATAACTACACCGTCCCGGCCGGAACCGCCCGCATCCGCCTCATCGCCCGCGCCGTCCAGTTCCTCGACTATACCCAGGGTGGCTTGAGTTGGAATGCCGCTGCCGCCAACGATCTGGGCGCGGCCGATGAACTTCACGGCGAGGCCGGTGACGATACCCTCTATGGCCTCAAGGGCGACGATGTCCTCTTTGGCGACGGCCAGGATGACGATATCATCGGCGGCTACGGCAACGATTGGATCTCAGGCGGCACCGGCCAGGATGGCATCCTCGGCGATGATGGCCGCATCTTTACCAGCCGGAACGGCACCGCTGAGCCCCTCTACGGCCTCGCTGCCACCAGCCAGAGTTCGATCTCCACGCCCGGCAGCGTGCAGCAGGCCACCATTCACATCACTGGCGCACTCAAGAAGACGGTCGACATCACTCCGTTCAGCACCGACCCAGCTTGGATGGCTTTGGCCGATGAGTTCAATACCAGCCAGCCCCACACCTACGACGACGTCATCTTTGGTGGTTGGGGAGGGGATTTCCTCCACGGCGCGTCGGGCGATGATGCGATCTCGGGCGCCGAGGCCCTGCCGGTTTCCTATGTCGTCGCCCAAGGGCTGCCGCGCCTCAGTGACTTCTACCATCCTTTCAACCCGGGCGATTCCCTCGCCTACGATCCGGTTACCACCAAATTCACCCTCTACGACGCCTACGACCCGCTCCGCAAGATCCTCGTCGGCGGCCAGGAGTGGTTCTTGAACTTTAGCTCCACCGAGGGCCCTATCGACAGCCGCTCCGCCAGCACGCCGAAGAAGACCACCGATGGCGACGACGTGATCTTTGGCGACC
>CAYZKY010000059.1:0-34001 GCA_964478815.1 uncultured Verrucomicrobiota bacterium | reverse complement strand
CGGCTGCCGTCTCGGCATCAAGTATCCCGAGATCACCCGCATGCAGGCCCGCGCGGTATTCGAAGCGGCCGCCCTCGCCCAGAAGGAAGGGGTAAAGGCCAAGCCCGAAATCATGATCCCGCTCGTCGGGTTCAAGCGGGAGCTGGACCTCCAGGTCGCGATTGTCCACGAAACGGCGAAGCAAGTTCAGACCGAAAAGAAGGTCAAGCTCACCTACAGCGTCGGCACCATGATCGAAGTCCCGCGCGGCGCGCTCACCGCCGACCAAATCGCGGAAACCGCCGAATTCTTCAGCTTCGGCACGAACGACTTGACGCAAACCGCCCTCGGCATGAGCCGCGACGATTCCGGTTCCTTCCTCGGCGCTTATCAGGAAGCCGAAATCATGAAGCGCAATCCGTTCGCGACGATCGACCAGACCGGCGTCGGCCAGCTCATGGAGATCGCCATCACCAAGGGCCGCCAAACCCGCCCGGACATCAAGCTCGGCATCTGCGGCGAGCACGGCGGCGACCCCGATTCCGTGAAATTCTGCCACCGCGCCGGCCTCACCTACGTGAGCTGCTCGCCCTACCGCGTCCCCGTCGCGCGTCTCGCGGCCGCTCAAGCCGCCCTCGCCGACGCCAAGAAAGCGCCCGCGAAGAAGAAGTAAGTTAGCGATCTTGCCATGGCTGCGACTCGCGGGCGCCGAAGCGCCGAGGGTCGCAGCCTTTTTTGTTTTCGGATCGGCCCGCGGCATTCCGGAAAAAAGGGCTTGCCCGGGCTTCGAATTCCCGTACAACCCCTTGCAGGAGGTGCGGTTCGAACAGGAGCCATCCCCCGTATTTTATGCCCAAAGAAATCTGGATCTATCCGAACTCGCGCCGCCGCTTTCTTCAATCCAGTTCCTGGGTTGCCGCGTCGCTCTTCGCCGGCCCTTCGTTGCTCCGCGGGCAGAATCTGAATAGCAAGCTCGACGTCGCCGCCATCGGCGCGGATGGCAAGGGGGCGGGCGATACGGATGGACTGGCGAGCGAGAACATCGTGGCGCTTTGCGACATCGATCAGTCCCGGTTGCAGGCGCGTTCCAAGAAATACCCCGACGCCCGGTTGTTCACCGATTACCGCAAGATGCTGGCCGACATGAAAGGCATCGATGCGGTGCATGTCAGCACCCCGGACCATCACCACGCTCCGGCCTCGATGATGGCCATCAAGCTTGGCAAACATGTCTATTGCCAAAAGCCGCTGACGCATTCGGTTTACGAAGCCCGCAAACTCGCCGAAGCCGCGAAGGAGTACAAGGTGGCGACGCTGATGGGCAACCAGGGGCATTCCGGCGAAGGGGTGCGCAAATTTTGCTCGCTCGTCTGGTCGGGCGCGCTCGGGGATATCAAGGAGGTCCATTGCTGGACGGATCGTCCCGGGCGGTGGTGGAAACAAGGTCTCCAACGGCCCGCCGGTTCGAAGCCGGTTCCGGCGCATGTGGACTGGGATCTCTTCCTCGGCCCCGCGCCGGACCGCCCGTATCACGATGGCTACCATCCGTTCGCCTGGCGCGGCTGGTGGGATTTCGGCACCGGGGCGGTCGGCGACATGGCCTGCCATGTCATGGACGCCGCGAATGCGGCCCTGAAGCTCGGCCTTCCGACGTCGGTCGAGGCCCGACAGGAAGGCAACACTCCCGAGTCCGGCCCGATCTGGTCGATCGTCACGTTCGAGTTTCCCGCCCGGCAGGGGCTGCCGCCGGTCAAAGTGGTTTGGTACGAGGGAGACAAGCGCCCCGCGCCGTCCTTGATGGGGTTGCGCCCGGACGAGAAGATGATGGATAACGGTTCGCTCTTCATCGGCACGAAGGGGAAGGTGCTGGTGGAGACGTATGGCGCCAATCCCCGCCTGACTTCGGACTCGGAACTGAAGGAGTTGCCGATTGTCGAAAGCGTGATCCCGGCCTCGCCGGGGCACTACCAGGAATTCATCAAGGCCTGCAAGGGGGAGAAAACTCCGTTCATGGCCAGCTTCGATTACGCGGGGCCGTTCACGGAAATGGTGCTCCTCGGCAATGTGGCCGTGCGCGTCGGCCGCAAGATTCAATGGGATGGGCCGAATATGAAAGCGCTCAACGCCCCCGAAGCCGCCCAATATGTGCGCCGGGAATACCGCAAAGGCTGGACGCTGTAATTTCCTTCCAAAAAACCACGAGAGAGGACGACTTTGACCGGTCGTCCTCTTTTGTGTACCTCTGCTCCGTGCTCGCAGAACTGTTCGCCGACGGGCCGTACCGCTTCCAGATGCGCTTCGAGCGCGGGAGCATTTCCGACTTCTACCGGCTTTCCCCCGCCGCGCCGGCGGTCCTGGCGGAGCGTCGAAAGTGGCTGAGCCAGACGCCGGAACTTTGCCTCGCCGCGATTCCCGGCAACGACGGCCTGCTCGCGGAGGCGCTGGAGTTGCTTGGGTTTCCCAAGGATCTAAGCATCGCTGAGCTGGGCGGGCGAATCGAAACGGATGTGCTGTTGATGCGGCCCGGCGCGGATGGGCGGCTCCAACTGGCGCTGGGGTGCGTCTGCTTCCCGTCTTCGTGGGACGTGCGGGAGAAGATCGGCCGCGAACTCGATTTCATCCACGGTCCGGTGCCCGGTTTGAATGCCGCATTGAGCCAACAGATTCAGGGATTTCTGCAGAAGATCCGCCCCGGCATCTCCTGGAACCGAACGAATTGGGGGCTCAGCCGGTCGCCCGAGTTGAACCAGCATCCGGAGCGGCGCTTGCCGCGGCTGGATGCGTCGGTCGCTCTTGAGGATGTCTATCTGCGCATCGAGTACCAATCGCTGGCCGCGCTTCCGGTCTCGGCGGGAGTGTTGTTTGGGATTCGCATCGCTGTGCATCCGTTGGTGGAAGTAGCCGCGGAACCGGCCGCCGCGCGCGGCTTGGCGATGGCGCTGAGAACCATGCCGGAGGAGATGGCCAATTACAAAGGACTCAGCCCGGCGCGCGCGCGCATTCTGGAATGTCTGGAAGCCGGGCTTACTTAGCGCCGGTGCCCAGGAGGACGGCGGGAATCGTCCGGAAGAGAATCTTCACGTCGAGCCAGAGGGACCAGTTATCGATATACTCGAGGTCCAGCCGCACCCAATCGCGGAAATCTGTGACGTTGTTGCGCCCCTTTACTTGCCAGAGGCAGGTCAGGCCCGGCTTGACGCTCAGGCGGCGGCGATGTGCCAGATCGTCGAAGCGGTTTACCTCATCCACCGGCAGCGGGCGCGGCCCGACGAGGCTCATATCGCCGAGCAGCACGTTGATCATCTGCGGCCATTCGTCGATGCTCCAGCGCCGCAGCCAGCGTCCGATCGGCGTCACGCGCGGGTCGTTCGTGAGCTTGAAGACGGGGCCCTCCATTTCGTTCAGCGCCTGCAATTCCGCCTTGCGCTGTTCCGCATTCGTGCCCATTGATCGGAATTTCAGCATGGTGAACGGCTTGCCGTTCAACCCGCTGCGTGTCTGGCGAAAAAGGACCGGGCCAGGCGACGTGAGCTTGATCGCGATTGCGACGATCAGAAACGCCCAGGAGGTGCAGATCAGGAAGAGCAGCGCGCCGAAGACATCGATCATTTGCTTGGCCAGTTTCGCCCAGGATTCCTCCGGCGTGGAACGGAACACCAGCATCGGGCGGCCATGGAAATCGTCCAGGGTCGTTTGCGACACCTGCGTATTGAAAAAATCCGCGAGCAGCCAGGCTTCCACACCTTCCAGTTCGCAAGCCTGGATCGCCTTTTCGACCTGCCCGAAATAGGTGTGTTTGGCCGAGAGCACAACGCCATTGGCGGAATGCTCGTGCAACTGCTCGACCAGCGTATCGATGGAGGAATCGTTCAAGTCCAGCTCGGCCACGATTTTCAGGCCTTCCGCGCCGTTTCGCTTGAGTTCGTGCCGGAAGCGTTCGGAATCCTCGGAAGTGCCCACGAGAATCAGGCGGCGTTCGAGTTGCGCCTGGCCGAAGCGGGAGGCCACCCAGTAGCGCATCAATTCCTCCTTCGCGAAGACAAAGAGGAAGGCCACCGGACCGAACAGGATGATCACCGATCGGGCGGGGTTATCCTTCAGGAGGAAGATCACGAAAATGAGCACCAATTGCGCGAGCAGGCACGCCTTGAGCAATTGCCAGGCGGTCACCCGCCGCCGTGGCACCAGCGGCCGGTTGTAAAAGCCCTGCGCTTCGAGCAGCAGCGGAGCCACGCCGATGGCGAGGAAGAACAGCCAGATGAAATACTCGAATGAACGAATCTCCGGGGTGCCGCCTAAAACGGCGAACTTCAGGTAATGGGAACGCAGCCAATGCGCCACGAAGAGCGAAACGCCAAATAGCCCTGCGTCCAGCAGCTTCTGCACGATGACCCGAATCTGGCGCTGGCGCTTGAGCATGAACTACTTCGACAAGAAATCCCCCGGCAGGATGGCTCCCAGAAACTGGGGCTGGGGGGCGAAGCCCGCATGGTCGCGCTCTCCAGTGGAAAGCTGGAATTGGGGGACGGTCTCCACGATCATCCGCCGCATGCGCTCATAAAGCAGGTTCTCCTCACCCGGCAGGCAGGCTCCGAGAAAGGCCACGTAAGCCCAGCGCTGAAGCACTCCGGTGGTCACCAGATCGCGCGCCATCCACCACATCCTTTGCAAATGATCCGGCGTCAACTGCTCGTTCCCCACAAACCAATACAAATACAGCCCGCTCAACCGTATGACATTCCCATCCTTCGTCCGGACGTCCCGGGAGAGGGTCAGCTTCATGATCCGCAGGTCGTACGGACGCGGGCTTGGTATTGGAACGGTGGCGACCTCGGAACGTTCAATCTGCCAGCCCTGGCCGGCCAGGCAGTATTGCGGCTTATGGATGCTCGTGCGGTCCGATCCCATCAGCACCACGCTGGCCGTGACTCCGAAAGGCTCGCCCGGGGCCCGGTACAGGCGGCGGCCATACACCGTATCCGGCGGAAGCATGTCGAGCTCCGGCTTGGTCACTTCCAGCAAGCTGGAGCTGCAATTGAGCGCCTGCTCCGGCAGCAGGACGCTGACTTTCGCCACGATTTCGCCATTTTCGCCGCGCAGCGGCACATCGCCCACCTTCACACCGGGTTCGCCCAGCCGGTAGGAAGTCCGCAAATAACCCAAGGCGGCGGCGGAAAGCCCGGAAACCACCACAAAACAGGCAAAAATGGCAATGGCGCGTCGATTCATGCGGGTTGTTCCGTGGCGTCGACCACGGGAGGGGGGGCGTCCTTGGACTTCTCGCGCATTAGATAACCCAAAACCATGATCCCGACAATCGCAGGGACATAGGGCAGCATGCTGAAGAACGCGTTGTCATGCACCCATTTGCCCTGCTTTTCGCCGAAGGCTTCCGAGACGGTGATGATCAGCAGCAGCCGGGTGACATTCCCGGCCAGCGCCAGCGGGAACGCCGCAAGCACCATCACCGCGCGCTTCCACAAGGCCGGGAAGGTCATGAACCCATAAATCGTGCAGAGCGCCAGCACCGCCGTCAGGCTTCGCAGGCCGCCGCACGCCGCCGCCACTTCGTATTGAAACTTGCCGCCCGGATCGAAAATCTGGGTGCCCTGCTGCACGACGCTGATCCCCAGAATGGTGCTGGCGATCACGGTGGTGATCTGCGTCGCCACCAGCCGGAGCGGGAACGTGATCGTTTCCGCCAGGGTCCCCAGCGGAATCGCGAAGGCGAAGAGACACATCGGGAAGAAGCTTTTGATCAACGCTTTGAATCCCCAGGTCAACCCGATCAACCCGTATAAACCCAGGAAAAACGCCGCGAGCGACACGCGCGTCTGTTGCGCCACATAACCGAAGGCATGCAGGGCGAGCGCGGCCAGGATGATGGCGAACGATCCGAAGCAGGGCTTGGTGCTCAATCCGGCGAACTCGCCCCGGCGCAGCCAGAACAGGATCAGCACCACCAAAGGGATGTAAAGGCCGTGCTCGTCGTCGGGGTGGGTGATATAAGCCCAACTGGCCCATCCGAACAGGGAATGGGTGTTCATGTAGCCGAACGTCGAGTTGCCGACGAACTCGAACAACAGCACCCAGACCACGAGGAGGGAGGTAAATAATCCCTTTCCGGGAATACGCCTCCACACGCTCGGAAACTCGCGCACGAACTCCTGCAAAATACTGGCCCTCTTCGGGTTATCCGCGCTCATACGCGACCTGCTCCTGCTACAAACGGTGCCGCTGAGCATACTCGCTCCCCGCCAACTGACAACCCCGGAAATGGGACAACACAAGGCTCGCGCATCCGTTTCCCTCGAAGATCCAGGCGGGCGGGCTCGGCGGGCCGCCGCCCGAACGAGGCACCCCCCCCTCCTTTTTTTGGTTGAAGGCGAGGTGGGGGTTGGAGTCGACATTTTTGGGGGCACCCCCCCCTGTTTTTTGACGGCGAGGCAGGGTCTGGGGCCGGGGAGGCGGGCACCCCCCCCCTCTTTTTCGCGCAAGGTGGGTGAAATGTTGACTCGGTGGGGTGGGAATGGTGGCGGTGTGGCACCCCCCCCCCCTGTTTTTTGGAGGAAGGGGACGGGCGTGGCAGGGGATTGGAGGGATAGATCCAAAACTCGGATTGGGGGAGGTGCGGTTTGTAGCGATGCCGAGCGGGCGGAGGGTGAACGATGCTGGGGCAGGAGGGAGCGCAGGAAGTGGGAACTCCCTGGGGCAGAGAGATCGTGGGGCCATCCGAGGACGGGTCGGAACAGGAGGCTCGGCGGGCCGGGACTGCTGTTCGGAGACGATCCGGATGACCACGAAACGTGCTTCGCAGTCATGGGGAGAAAGTGTCGCAGGAAGGGGAAAAGGTCAAGTGGGCGAGGTAACTTTTTTGAGAAGTCTACATTTTCAGCGAATGCATCGGTTGAACTGGCGAAGCGAATTAGGAGAGGGCTGGGCGACCGGGGCTGCAAATGGCGGGGTGGCGCAGCGGCGCAGGAAGGGGAACTGTCTGCGGAGTATGGAAGGGCCGAGTTTGGTTTGGGTGCAGACGAGAGCCCCAAGGGGGGGATCCTGAATTCGCATCAGACCTCTGGCCAAACTACTTCGAACTCGATTTTTAATTGGAGATGCGGGACTTGTGGCCAGGAACCAAATTCCTTAGCGTAAAACTTACATGCCAATGCCGGAGATCCTCGACAACATTCGAAAGCTGGTGCTCGCCCATGCAGCACGCGATGACATCGGTTTTTCGAATAATGCCGAGACGATCATTCGAGAATTGGTCATGAGCAATCGCCCGAGCGAAGCCAAAGCGCTCCGGGATGCACTAACCCAGTTAAAACGCAAAGAGCTTGGCGGCGCAGCGACCATGCAGGTGTTGGCACGACAAGCTGAGTCGCTGGTGTCGTTCGTGCCCGAACGTGTGCTGCGGGAGCACCTCTTCTTTCACGCCGACACCCAGAACTCGCTGGATCGTGTAGTCCTAGAACATCGCTCAGCCCAAAAGCTCGCGCAGGGAGGGCTCCAACCGAAACGCAAGCTGCTTTTTTGGGGGCCGCCCGGCTGCGGCAAATCGGTCGCGGCTCGACTGCTGGCCGCCGAACTTGGATTGTCTTGCGGAATCGTCCGTCTCAGCAGCTTGATCACGAGCTACGTCGGAGAGACAGCCTCCAACCTCCAGAAGGTATTCACCGTGGCGGACAACCGGCCCATGGTTCTGCTGTTCGACGAAGCCGACGCCGTGGCCAAGGCACGGGGAGATCTGAACGATGTGGGGGAATTGCGGCGCGTGGTGAATTCCTTGCTGCAAGCGCTCGATTATTTTGCGCCGAAGGAGAGCATCGTCATCCTCGCCAGCAATCATTCGCACACGTTCGATCCCGCCGTTTGGCGAAGATTTGACGACATCATCGAATTTCCACGGCCTGGTCAGAAGGAGCGAGAACGCCAGTTAAGATTTTTGACGGGCGGGCTACGCATCGAGGGGGAGTTGACATTGGCGGCTCGGAAACTAGCGGATTGTTCTTATGCTGACCTCGATCGTGCCGTTCGAGAAGTGGCAAAAACAAAGCTGCTGACTGGATCATCCACGACACACATCGATGAGATTGTTCGGGAATGTAATTCCTGGCGCAAGCGCATGGCCGCCGCCGCCCGTGTGACTCGACCGAAAGCATGAACCCTGAATTCCCCCCGCTTACTCTCGCGCAACCGTTCACGAGGGCTAGAAAGCCAGAAAAGGCTCCGTTTCCAAAGCTACCGGATATTTCGATTGAGCAGCGCACGCACCACAGCCAACGACTGAGAGCGGATAAAGATAGGATCGTTCAGGAGATGCGCGCACTGACACCCGACCAGAAGCGCGCTGTTTTTCTGAAATTGCGGCACGACCGGCCTCTCAAGAAAGAAGACTTGGGGGGCACCGGCTTGGTCCTTATGGCCCCATCCGGCGACAAAGAAAGTTTAGTGATTCCGCGAAAAGGAGATTTGGAGCAACTCGACCAGCGCCTGAAAGATTTTGGCGAGGATACTAAGCCTGGACGACCCAAAGGAACGGATTTCGCCACTAAAGTCGAATCAATCAATGTTGCAGATCCGAAAGATCGCCTCTCTCCGGAGTTTGCGTCCGATTTCAACAAGTTGATCGCAGAGGATTTCGTGATTTATGAAATAGAGGTATCCAGTTTCGCAAATCGTCCGGCGACTCGAAAGCGTGAGGTGGCCAGGACAATGGAAGAAATCCGCGAATTTCTCGGTGCAACAGAAGGCAGGGTCTACGAGACGGATTTTGCCGGTGCCGGCGCGCGTGCGGTCCTTTCGAGCACGGGAACGAAATTGCATGCTTTGGTCGTAGAACCCAGATGGTGGCAGCGTATTGTGCTGTTCGACAAGCGGCCTCATTTCCAAACGCTTGTATCTTCCTACCAGAATTTCAGTGTCACGGACTCGAATATTGGCACACCGCCCGCTGATGCTGAGACCATATGCGTTGTCGATACCGGTATTGCCGCGGCGAACCCCTTTCTCAAAGGGGTCCTCCGTGCGGACATCTCGCGGTCGTTCGTGACTGGATGCCTTGCGGACACAGACGCGGCCGATCATGGCTCAGGAGTGGCTTCGTTGGCCGCCTATTACCAGCTCGATATTACGACAGGAGGGACAAATATCGCTTCGGCCTTTGTAGTGTCGGCCCGGATCACAAATGACAAAGGCGAACTCGATACGCCCTATTTCGATGACGAAGGAATCCAGCGCGTCCGGGAAGCTCGTTTGCTCTCCAACATTCTGAGGGATGTTGTTCAGCATTTTCGTCCTCATGGCGTGCGCCTCTTCGTGCTCTCTTTCAGTATCTTTGGCCATATCTGGAGCCAAGCCACCAAGCCATTTGTTCCTCGCAACTCATGGGTGGCAAGAACCATCGATCAGCTATCACGAGACCATGATGTGGTCTTCGTGACGATCACCGGAAACGTTCTCTCCGGGGATGTCGAAGTTTTGCATGGGGAGCAGGCTTACCCCGAGTATTTGGCTCACCCATGGGCAAAAATTCTCGATCCAGGCCAAGCCGCGCTGGCCGTAACGGCTGGCTCGATCGCTCAGTCGGAGAGGGTTGCAGTGGACCCAGCGGTGCCAATGGCGCGCGAAAACCAGCCTTCGCCTTTCACACGCACCGGCCCAGGGTTCGCTGATGCCATCAAACCAGATTTTGTCGAACGAGGCGGCAACCTTGTCATTGATACGGCGAAGCGGGTTTGTGCGAATATTGGAACCAATGTCATCACGGCGAGCGGAAAACTCACCCCTCCCCTGCAGCACGGGAACGGGACGAGTTACGCGGCACCGCGCGTCGCGAATCATCTCGCCACGATTCTCCGGGATTTGCGTACCGTCGTTGGTGAACCTTCTGCGCCATTACTCCGCGCATTCCTGGCCCTCTCATCTCAAGTGTCATCCGACCCGCCATTCGCTGACGTGGACAAGTCCTTGAAATGCACCGGGTATGGCTTGCCGGATGCAATTCGTGCTACGGAGTGCGCGCAACACTCGGTGGTGCTGTTTTACGAGGGGGAGCTGCTGGCAGACCAAGTCGCTCTTTTTCGTGTTCCCGTTCCGATAGAAATTCGCGATTCAGGTCGGGTGCTCAAGCGAATTACTGTCTCTACCGCCAGCGCTCCGCCCGTGCAACCGTGGGGCGTAGCCGAGTACCTCGGTGCCAAGATGAAGTTTCGACTTTTCCGTGGCGACAAGCCAGTTGAGGACATCATTGGGATGATGCAACGAGAGGATGCGGAAGAAAATTTGGCTTCGAAACTGAAGGTTGAAGATATCCGCGGGAAACTCGGGATTCAGCGACGTTCTGTCGGGACTCTGCAGCGCGACATTTTTGAGTGGAACGACCACGATCCGGCGTTCAGCACCAACGACTACATCCTCGCAGTCTCTCTAGCAAAAGCATCTTGGTGGAAAGACGAGCCCGCGAACGTTCCGATTGGAATCGGAATTCGAATCGAAGATTCGAGCGGATTGTGCCAGCAGCTTTACGCTCAAGTTCGCGCACGAATTCAAGCCCGTGTGCGGGCATCGGCGTGAGCATGCCTTTCCAAACGTCGACTGAATCCTCATCCTCCCCGCCTCGCGGTATGAGTCCGTGTTGAGTCGTGCGGAATGCGATTAGTCAGGAGCGTCTACCACTGCCTGTTGCGGTTTCACCTTGAGCGGTGCTGCGCTTTTGCCGGCGGCAACCCGAGGCTAACGGCTGGCGACCCCTTCGGGGGCTTGAGGTTCGGGTGGAGCCGGAAGGAAAGTGGGATGATGCGCACGGAGCGGGGGCGAGCGCCAATTGCCGTTGATGGGAGGAGCGACGGGAGTGGATGTGACCCGCGAGGGCGCGGCTCACGGCACCCGAGGGCGGGCGCGCTCCATGGGGGGCCGGGGGGCCGGGGGGGGGGGGGGGGGGGGGGGGGGGGGCGGCAGGGGGGGCGGGGGGTTATGGAAGCAGGCGCGACGGGCGGGCGGCGGGTCGGCGGCGAGGCCGCTGATGGGCGCGCTCGCGGTGTCGTTGCTGCTGCATTTTAGCGTGATCGCGGGGGTGGAACTGGGGCGGTCGATGGGGTGGTGGGAGCATTCGTTGTTGCCGAAGGGGTTGCAGCCGAAGCTGGCGGATTTGGTGAAGGAGGTGGCGGAGCAGCGGCGGGCGCAGGCGGAGGAGGAGCGGGAGCGGGAGATTCCCTTGTTGTTCGTGGAGGTGGATCCGGCGCAGGCAGAGCCGGAGCCGCCGAAGGAGGCGACGCATTATTCTTCGCAGAGCACGCGGGCGAGTAATCCGACGCCGGCGGATCTGGCGATTCCGAGGATCGATGGGGCGCAGGAGCAGGTGCATCGGACGGCGGATGTGAAGCAGTTCGAGGCGATGCAGCCTTCTCCACCACCTCCGCCGCCGGAGGAGAAAACACCGGAACCGGTGGCGGAGACGCCAAAGCCGCAGCCGAAGGCGCCGCCGCAGGAGGCGCAGCCGGAGCGGTTGGAGGGGGAGATGCTGATGGCAAAAGCGCAGCCGCGGCGGGAGGAAGTGAAGCCGGACAACGTGACGCCGCCGGCGCAGAGGCCGCGGACGCGGCGGCTGGCGGAGGCGCGGGCGCAGAAGGGATTGATCGAGGGGCCGAAGATGCGGCAGGAGGGGGGGGTGCGGCGGAATGCGCTGGCGAGCAACCTGGATGTGCGGGCGACGCCGTTCGGGGCGTACGACGCGCAGTTTATCGCGGCGGTGCAGGCGCGGTGGTACGGGATTCTGGATGAGCGGGATTTCGTGGGGAGCCAGTCGGGGAGGGTGGTGGTGGATTTCAAGTTGCACCAGGATGGGCGGATTACGGAGATCCGGGTGTCGGATTCGCAGGTGTCGGAGACGCTGGGGTGGATCTGCCAGCGGGCGATTCTGGATAACGCGGATTATCCGCCGTTTCCGGCGGATATGAGGCGGTTGCTGGGGAAGGATTTTCGGGAAGTGCGGTTTACGTTTTTTTATAATCATTGAGCGTCAGGTAATCTAACTATGTGGGACTTTTTGGTGGCCGGTGGGCCGGTGATGTTCATGCTGCTGGCGATGTCGGTGGTGGCGGTGGGGTTTATCATCGAGCGAGGGCTGGCGTTGCGGTGGGGCCGGGTGATTCCGCCGCAGATCGAGGATGTGATCGCGAAGTGCCAGGGGCCGGGGGATGTGCCGAATGTGGTGCAGGCGTGCCAGGCCTCGCCGTCGCCGATGGGCCGGCTGCTGTTGCTGGCGCGGGATCATCTGGGGTGGCCGAAGCAGGAGAATGTGGATTCGCTGGAGACGAGCGCGCGGCATGAGGTGGCGCAACTGGAGCGGGGGCTGGTGGTGCTGGAAATCGTGGTGGGGATCGCGCCGCTGACGGGGCTGGTGGGGACGTTGCACGGGTTGATCGCGCTGTTCGGCACGCTGGGGAGCGTGGGGGTGGCGGATAACGCGGCGTTGTCGAAGGGGATTTCGATCGCGCTGAATACGACGTTGATGGGGCTGCTGGTGGCGATTCCGGCGTTGATTGCGTGGAGTTATTATAACCGGAAGGTGGAGGCGCTGGGGGTGGAGATGGAGGCGATGTGCGATAGTTTCCTGCGGACGCAGTACATGGGCAAGGGCGCGGGGGGAAGGAATTCGTGAAGTTCACCACGCGGAAGCGGCGGCAGGCGCCGGCGGTGATCATCATATCGTTGATCGATATTTTGATCGTGCTGCTGATCTTCCTGATGGTGACGACGACGTTCAAGAACCAGCCGTCGCTGAAGCTGGCGCTGCCGGAGGCGAAGCAGCCGAAAGCGGGGACTTCGGAGGATCTGATGATCGTGACGATCGCGACGACGGAGCCGCGGTTTTATTTGAATACCACGCCGGTGACGCTGGCGAAGCTGCAGGACGAGCTGGTGCGGCGGGTGGCGGAGAACCCGAAGGCGGCGCTGGCGATCCGGCCGGACAAGGATGCGCCGTTCGGAGAGGTGCTGAAGGTGGTGGAGGCGGCGCAAGCGGCGAAGATCAAGTCGTCGATGAGCGTGTTCGTCAACCCCGCGACCCGATGAAGCGATGACGCGCGTGGCCGTATTCGACACGAAGCCGTACGACCGGGAGTATCTCGGGGCGGAGGCGGCGGACCTCGAATGGCAGTTCCATGAAGCGCGGCTGAGCGCGAGCACAGCGGCGTTGGCGAATGGCAGCCAGGCGGTGTGCGTGTTCGTGAACGATCGCGTGGACGCGGCGGCCGTCGAGAAATTGCGCGGATTGGGCGTCCGGCTGATCGCATTGCGGTGCGCGGGGTATAACAATGTCGATTTGGCCGCGGCGGCGCAGGCGGGGCTGGCGGTGGTGCGGGTGCCGGCTTATTCGCCGCATGCGGTGGCGGAGCATACGGTGGGTCTTTTGCTGGCCCTGAACCGGAAGATCCACCGGGCTTACAATCGAGTGCGGGAGCACAATTTCTCGTTGAACGGGCTGGTCGGTTTCGATCTGCACGGCAAAACGGTGGGAATCGTGGGCACGGGACGCATTGGACGCATCGCGGCGAAAATCTTTCACGGGTTCGATTGCGAGGTGCTGGCCTACGATCCTTATGGGGATGCGGATTGGGCGAGGGGAGCCGGTGTGCGGTACGTGGAGCTGGGGGAGTTGCTGGCGCGGAGCGACGTGGTGAGCCTGCACCTGCCGCTGACGCCGGAGAGCCACCATCTGCTGAACGCGGAGCGGATGCGCGGGATGAAGCGCGGGGCGTACCTGGTCAACACGAGCCGGGGCAAACTGGTGGATACGACGGCGCTGATCGAAGGCTTGAAAAGCGGGCAACTTGGCGGCGTGGCGCTGGATGTTTACGAGGAGGAAGAGGGTGTGTTCTTCGAGGATCTTTCGGATCAAGTGCTGCTCGACGACGAGCTTTCCCGATTGCTGACCTTTCCGAACGTGCTGGTGACTTCGCACCAGGCCTTCCTGACGCACGAAGCGTTAAGCGAGATCGCGCGGGTGACCGCGCACAATGTGCGGCAGTTCGCGGCGAGTGCGCCCTTCGTCGAAGGAACCCGGCTCTGACTTCGCCCGGGTGGTTTTAGAGATCGTCTTCGCCCAATCCGCCGATTTTCATGAGGGACCGGAGGAGTCCGATCTTGAGTGGCTTATGGCCGTGAATCGGGATGACGAGCCGTTCACGGCGTCCCGGCTGGACGAGGACATGGTGGCTGCCGTGAATTCTCGAGAGCACCCAACCCTTGCGTTGGGCGGCCCGGAGGAGGTCTTTCCCAGAGCATCATTGCTTCATTTGGCCTGGGCCAAACTAAACCGCCACCTCCACCACTTGATCGCGCTCCGTCAAGGGAACGTCCGGAGTGACGGCCAGGATCCAGGCTTCAACCGCTTCTTCGAGATGGGCCTTCACTTCGTCGAGCGTCTCCCCCTGAGTGACGCAACCAGGCAGCGCCGGCACTTCCGCCCAGAATCCTCCCTCTTCCGCTTCGTGGACGATCGCTTTCAGAATCATGCGGCAAGATGCCCACGCTGCCCCAATATCGCAAGCGCTGCGGCCATCGGACCGGAGCCGCGCTTGCCACTGGGGCGGGGCTTTGCGATGTTTTGCGAGTGAACGCCTTCATCTCCAAATGCCGGGAGGGCCGCCGGCCGGGCTCTCGCCGGCCGAGCTGCCGATCCCGGAGGTGCTCCGTCCTGGGCGCGGCGTGGGCGGCGGTGGGGTGGTTCGCGGTTTTGCTGGGTGCGGCATGGACCGCGAAGGCGACGCCGGAGATGGATTTTTTCGAGGCGAAGGTTCGGCCGCTGTTGATCGAGCGTTGTTACGAGTGCCACAGCGCGGAGAGCGCGAAGGTGAAGGGGGGCTTGCGGGTGGATCTGGCGGAGGGGCTGCGCCAGGGCGGGGATTCCGGCAAGCCGGCGGTGGTGCCGGGAGAGCTCGGGCAAAGCCTGCTGTTGCGGGCCATTTCGCACGACGATCCCGACCTCCAAATGCCGCCGAAAAAGCGGCTGGCCGCACCGGAAATCGCCGTCCTGACGGAGTGGGTGCGGCTGGGCGCGCCCGATCCGCGCACGAACGCAGCGCCCATTGCCACTGCGAAAGCGAATGCCGCGGATCATTGGGCCTTCCAGCCGGTGCGCGCGCAGACGCCCCCGGCGGTGCAGGATGCGGCCTGGCCGGCGACGGAGATCGACCGGTTCATCCTGGCGCTGCTGGAAGCGAACCAGTTGCGCCCGGCACCGTCGGCCGATCGGCGCACGCTGTTGCGGCGCGCTTATTTCGTGCTGCACGGCTTGCCGCCCTCGCCGAAGGAAGCCGAGGAATTTCTGGAAGACAATTCGCCGGAGGCGTTTCGCAATCTGGTGGACCGGTTGCTGGCCTCGCCGCGGTACGGCGAGCGCTGGGCGCGGCATTGGCTGGACGTGGCGCGCTACAGCGACACGAAGGGGTATGTATATGGCGATCGGGAAGAAGGACGTTTTGCCTTCTCCCACACCTACCGGGATTGGGTGGTTCGCGCCTACAACAGCGACCTGCCGTACGACCGATTCCTGAAGCTGCAGATCGCGGCGGATCAACTGAACGTGCCGCGCGAGGATCTGGCCGCGATGGGTTTTCTCACGCTGGGTCGGAGATTTCTGGGCGTGGTGCATGACGTGATCGACGACCGGATCGATGTGCTGACGCGCGGCACGCAAGGGCTGACCGTGGCGTGCGCCCGGTGCCACGACCACAAATTCGACCCGATCGGCATTCAGGAATATTACTCGCTTTACGGAGTCTTTCAGGCCTCTACGGAAAATATGGTGCCGGCGGGAGAGTCGGCGAAGCCGGCGTTTGCGGAGCATTACCTGGCGGAACTCAAGAAACGCACCGACGGCTTCGAATCGATGCTCAATGAACTCCGCGAAGGCTCGGCCAACAAGGCGCGGGCGCGCACCACCGATTATCTGCTGGCCCAGAAAACGGTGCATACGCTGCCCAGCGAGGAGTTTTACGAAATTCTCGACGCGGATGAATTGAACCCGATTTACACGCGGCAGTGGCAGAACTATCTGACGCGCGCGGGAAGGGATTTTCATCCGGTCTTCGTGGCGTGGCACCGCTTCGCGACGCTGCCCGCCGACCAGTTTACCGAGCAGGCTCCAGAAGTGTGGAAGGAATTGCGGGAGGACGCGCGGCTGAACCCGGCGGTCCGGCAGGCGTTCGAGGAGAAGTTGCCTGGCTCGATGGACGATGTGGCGCGCGTCTACGGGAAACTGCTCGAAGGGGCGCATTCGGCTTGGCAGGCTGCCCGCAAGGAGACTCCAGGCATCGAGAAGCTGGCCGATCCCGCGCAAGAAGCGTTGCGGCAGGTGTTGTATGCGGCGGATGCGCCGGTGCATCCGCCGGCCGGGGGCTATGCGGAACAGCAATATTTTTTTGACGAGGGTGGGCGGGTGCGGCTCGGTCGCGCCCAGAAGGAAGTAGAGCTGGTGAGCATCCTTCACCCCGGCGCGCTGCCGCAGGCGGGCATATTGGAAGATCGCGGACCGGCCGGAAATCCGCGGGTATTCAAGCGGGGCAATCCGAGCAATCGCGCGGAGGAAGTGCCGCGAGCGTATCCCGCCATCGGCGCCGGCGGGCGCGAGCGCGTCTTCGCGAAGGGGAGCGGCCGCCGGGAAATGGCCGAGATCATTGCCGATCCGGCCAATCCTTTGACCGCCCGGGTAATGGTCAATCGCGCCTGGCATCATCATTTCGGGGCGGGTCTGGTGAAAAGCACGAGCGATTTCGGCACCCGCGCCGATCCGCCGAGCCATCCCGAATTGCTCGATTATCTGGCGGGCCGCTTCGTGGCGGAAGGGTGGTCCCTCAAGAAGCTCCATCGCGAAATCATGCTCTCGCGCGTATGGCAGCAGGCCAACGACGAAGCCCTCGAATGGGATGGCCCCGGCCGATCCCGCCCGCGCACCGGCAACCCCGGCGTGGCCGATCCCGAGAACCGGCTCTTGTGGCGGATCGCGCCGCGGCGGCTGGATTTCGAATCCACGCACGACTACCTGCTGGCCGTGTCGGGCGAACTTTCTCTGAAAATGGGCGGGCCGGGGGCGAAGCTCTTCGACCGGCCGCCTTCGGTGCGGCGGGCGATCTACGGGTATATCGACCGCCAGTTTTTGCCGGCGGCCTACCGGGCGTTCGACTTCGCGAACCCGGACTTGCACATTCCGCGCCGGCATCTGACGACGGTGCCGCAGCAGGCGCTCTTCTTCATGAACAGTCCGTTCGTGATCGAGCGCGCTCAGGCCCTGGCGGCGCGCGCGAGCCGCGCCGCGCCGCGCGAGCGGGTGGCGGAGCTGTACGAACTGCTCTTCCAAAGAGCCCCTTCTGAACGGGAACTTTCGAGCGGTCTCGCCTTTATCGAAGCCGCCGAGGCCACGGCGGTTCCGCCGACTCCGCCCCCGGCGCCTTCTCCCTGGAGTTACGGATATGGCGCAATGGACCCCGCCAACGGCACGCTGAAGAACTTCACTGCTTTCTCACATTTCTCGGGAGGCGGGTGGCAAGGGAGTGATTACTATCCGGATCCGGGATTGGGCTGGCTGCGGCTGGAGCGCGAGAAGGGGCACCCGGGGGACGACCTCGCGCATGCGGTGGTGCGACGCTGGACAGCGCCGTTCGACGCCACGGTGCGGGTCTCGGGCCAGCTCGAGCACCCGGCCGAAAAGGGCGACGGCATCCGGGCGCACTTGCTTCACCGCACGCCCTTGGCGGCCTGGTTTCTCAAGCAGCAAAAGGCGGAAACCGTCCTCGAATCCGTCCGGGTGAAGAAGGGCGACACGCTCGATTTCGTGGTCGATCTGCGCGGGACGATCGAATCCGACGATTTTACCTGGAGCCCGGCGGTGGCCGTGACGAAAGACGCCGAGAAGCTGAAGCAGGAAGGCTTCGCCATCGAGTGGAAGGCCGCCAGCCAGTTCTCCGGGCCGGCCGAACCGCCCGTGCAACCGCTGCAGCCCTGGCCCGCTTACGCGCAGGCCCTGCTGTTCTCGAACGAGTTTATGTTCGTGGATTAAGGCGACGGTTGCAGGTCAAGTCGCAGCCATGAATGGGCAAGGCTGGATGCGGTTCAACGCGCGTGCCTCCAATTTGTCGAAGGCGACTTGCAGATCGTAGTGGGCTTGGAGATTGAGCCACCAATCGGGCTTTGTGCCAAAATAGCGGGACAATCGCAGCGCCGTATCGGCAGTGACCGCCCGGCGCCCCCGGACAATCTCGCTGACGCGCATCGCGGGAATTTCGAGAGCGCGCGCGAGCGCGGCCTGTGCTAATCCCAGCGGCTCGATAAATTCCTTCAACAGGATTTCTCCCGGATGAACCGGGGCCAGTTTTCCTCTATTCATAACCGTTAGTGATAATCGACGATTTCGACGTCATGCGCACCTTCCTCATCCCAGCAAAACAGAGACGCCACTGATTGTTGATGCGGATGCTCCACTGGCCGTGCCGATCCCCCTTCAGCGGTTCGAGGCGGTTCCCCGGAGGAAGCCGCAAATCCACAATTTCACTCGAGGCCCCGAGTTGGGTCAACTTGCGCAGCGCCGTCCGCGCGATGTCCTGCGGCAATCCATGATCCGATCGTCGTTCCCACAAGCGTGCCGTCTTCTTGCAGCGAAAACTGACGATCATGCTTCCATCATATCGCGAAACAATACGAGGTCAAACCGACCCACACCCGCTACTCCTTGACCGAGATGGGACGATCATCGCGCTTGCGGAGAAACTCTTCGAGGCGCTGGAGGGAGAGGCGGCCTTGGGCATCGCCGAGCAGCGACGGGCCGGGCAATTTGCCATCGGACTGGGTCCGCCACTTTTGCAGGACGTTGGTGGCCGCTTGTTCCCGAACGGGAGGCGGCGCGAGGAAATCGTAAGCAGGCGGGGTGTGGGCGGCATCGCGGCCGAGGCTGCGGTTGGCGATGTAGCGCACGACACCGTACGGGTCAGCCAGGAGCGGGGCGAGGAAGGGGGCCATCCAGTTCGTGCCGGAGGCGGCGCGGGCCGGTTCCCACCCGAAGTGCCAGGCCGTGATGGCGCGTTGAGCGGCATGGCCGGGCAGCAGCCAGAGGAGCGAGGCGGCGGTCGATTTTTGCTCCTCGGTGAGCGGGGCGGGCGGGATTTCGTACCACGCCTGCAACTTCTCCTGCGCCCAGGCAAGTGTTTGGTCGAGGTGGCACAGGTTGCAGGCGTTCGGCACGCCGTGTTCGATGCTGCCGCGGACATCCGGCACGTTGATGGTGTGGCTGCGGATGCCCTTGAGCAAGGCGTAGCTGGTGTGGGGCATGTGGCAATTGAGGCAATTGCTGCCGGTGGAGGCCGGGCGATGGAACGTGTGCTTCTCCAGCTCGGTCGTGTATTTCGGCGCAGTGTGGCATTGCGTGCATTGCTGGTTCTCGTGCGCGAACCGCTTCATCTGCCCGGCCGGATTGCTGTCGTGCATCGAATGGCAGTTCAGGCAGGACATCTCGCCCTGGCGGTAGCACGCGGTGGCGCTCAAGGCCGTGTATTCGCGGCCGCCGGCGAGAATCGTTCCGTTCTCCCACCAGCGCTCCGCGAAGAAGCCGGGGTTCCGCTGCAAGTCGGCCGAGCGATCAGGCCGGTCCTTGGGCGATGGATACTGAATGTAATACCGGGTGTGGTGCAGATTATCGCCCGGGTGGAAGAGCCCACCCTCTTTGGCGGAACGCATCGCAAACTCGTCCCGAAACACGTAGACGCCGTGGCATTGCCCGCAGACTTGCGACGACCGCTCGGCCGTGAGCTTCTTCGGGTTCACGATGGGGTCGGCCAGCCCGGCGGCCAGTTCGGAGGGCCGCTCGGCCAAGGCGCGGCGCAGCGCGACGTGCTTCTCCCCGGGGCCGTGGCAGGCTTCGCACGCGATGCCGAATTCCCCGACGCGCGTGTTGAGCTGGCCGGTCGCTTCGTCGAGCCCGGGATTGCCGCCGGTGCTGTGGCAGCGGATGCAATGGTGGTTCCACTGCGTCATGAACCGGCCTTTGTCGTCCGGCCCGCGCATGAAGACCGTTTCGCGCGGCGCCCAGCGCTGATCGCCCAGGAGGTAGACGAGCGGCAGCGTCTGAAGAACCGAAGGGTAAATGCTGCTGCCGACCCAGAAGGTCTGATAATGATGGGACCCGGTGACGAGCAGGACGCGCTTCTGCACGAGCGGGATTTTGTCGAGCGGCGTCGGTTTGCCGCCCTGCACGACGAACATCATCTCGTCCGGCTCGGGCATCTCGGCCCAGAATTCCTCGCCCTTTTTGAAGACCCGGTATTTCAGGCCGAAGGAATCGACCACAGTGCCGTCGAAAGGCGCCTTGACCGCTTCCGGAAGGGCGACTTGCGACATGGTGCGATGATAGCTTCGATGCCAGGAGTGATACTCCTCTTTGTGGCATTCGAGGCAGGCCTTGGAAGAGACATAACCGCCCTCGGTGCTGATCTGCGGCAGGCCCGGCAATGGAGCGACGCCGGCGCTGGAGGCCGGGAGCACGGCGAGCGAGAACCACCCGATCAAGACTGCCGATAGATGCAACCACCTTGGCAAGCCGGGGATGAACCTTCCGGACGTTATGTGGCAATCGGTCATGGGCGCGGTCGATGGGCCGAGGGCCGGCGGCCCAAATATCCTCCCGATCGCCAGGAGCCTCAATGGAAAAAGACGCTGCTCAGGTCACATCTGGATGACGGGCGGCCCGATCGCGGCAACGCCTTGGCCGGACCGTTCCACGGCATCGCGGGCAAGCGGGCCTTGATCAAACGTCCGGATTCTGGCATGTATGGAACATGCGGAAAGTCCGAACAGCGGTGATCGTGCTGCTGGCACTCGTCTGGGTGCCGCTCACGTCGCACTGCCGGATCGAAGCGTTGCCGGGGCTGGAATTCTTCCGTTGTGCGACCGAGGCTCAGGCGCCGGTGGAACAGGGCGATCCCTGTGCTGAGGGCGGCTGCTGCGCGCTCGAAGCGGCTCAGTACCATGCGCCGCGCCCGGACGACGCGCTCCCGACAAGCCTCCTCGGCCTGCTGATATCGGATGCGTTCGGCGTGGTCGAACGAAGCCTGCCGCCGGAGGTTTGGGTGGGCGTGCTGACGGCGGCACCGCCAGAGCTATCGGTTTCCTGGCTGTTTTACGTCCACGCCGCGCCGCGTCCTCGAGCGCCTTCCTTCGTTTCCTGATTCGGTTTCTTCTGGTCAAGGGATCTTCCCTGACGATGCGGTGTCGCATCGTGTTTGTATTTCCCTGTTCGAAATGATGGTTTGCCGTGTCGGCGTTCGACCGGTTCAAGATTATGAGGATTTTGAGATTGTTAAGATGGACCCGCCTTTCAGTCGTGGCGATGCTCTGCATGGCACTGGCGGGCGGGGTGGCGCGGGGCCAGGAAACCTCCGCCAAAGTGGCCGCGATGGCGCCGGGCTCGACACTGGAAGCAGTGGTGGCCGAGGCGCTGGCGAAGAACCCGGAGGTGGCGTTTTATGAGGCCGAGCTGGCGGCGGCGCGCGCGGGGCGGCGGGCCGCAGGCCGGCTGGAGAATCCCGAGTTGGGCGCCAGCGTGGGTCAGAAGACGGTGCGCGGCGCAGGGCTGGAAACGGAAGGAGTGGCCTGGTCCGTCTCGGTGGTGCAACCGTTCGAGTGGCCGGGGCGCCTGGGATTGCGAAAATCGATCGCGAACCGAGACATCGAACTGGCTCAACTTGGGCTGGAGCGGTTCAAGGCGGCCCTGGCGGGACGGGTGCGGGTGTTGGGATACGGCTTGTTCGCGGCGCAGGAGAAGGCCGCGGCGGCGGCCGAGGTCGCCGAACGGTTCAAGGTCTTGCGCGAGGTGTTGGTGCAGCGCGATCCCGCCGGCCTGACGCCCCTCCTGGAAACGCGCGTCATCGAGGCCACTGAACTAAACGCGCAGCGGAAGGCCACCGAAGCGATGCTGGCGGAGCAAGCGGCCCTGCTGGAGTTGAACCAGCTTCGCGGCGCGGGCGCGGGCGAAAGCATCTCGATCGGCGCCGCGCCCCTGGCCTTTCGTCCCGCCGGCGATTCCAAGCGGTTGCTGGCGCTGGCGCGCACGAACAATTTCGAATGGAAGGCGCGGGCCGCGGAGTTCGCGCAACAGGGGCTTCGCGTCGATCTGGCGCGAAACGAGCGTTATCCGAACATCGGCGTCGGCCCGATCGTTTCGGAAGAGCGGGCGGGTCTCGAACGGGAACGCATGGTAGGCGTGGGGATTTCGGTGCCGCTGCCCTTGTGGAATCGGAATAAACCGGCCATCGAAGCAGCCGAAGCGAAGCGCGCGCAGGCGGAGGTGTCGCTGAAGGTGGCCGAACGGGACATTGAGCGGCAGGTGCTCGAAGCCGCGCTGACCTACGAAACGAAACGGCGTGAGATGGAACGATGGCGGCCGGATTCCGCGCAACACTTCAAGGAAGCCGCGGAGCTGGCGGACCGGCATTACCGGCTCGGGGCCGTGCCGATCAGCACCTATGTCGAGCTGCAAAAGCAATATCTGGAGGCGGTCGAGAGCCTGCTCGACACGAAAAAGGAAACGCTGGAAGCGGCGGTGCGGCTGGAATTGCTCACCGGGCTGACCGAGCCGCTCGTTCGCCGCGAGGAGAGGGCCAGATAATGCTGAACCGGATTCTGGAATTCTCGCTGCGGCAGCGGCCGGTGGTGCTCCTCGCGGCGCTCCTGCTCACGGCGGGGGGATTCTGGCAGGCGGCGCGCCTGCCGATCGATGCCGTGCCGGATATCACCGGCGTCCAGGTGCAGGTGAATACGGAAGTCTCGGCGTTGGCGCCGGAAGAAGCGGAGAAGTTGGTGACTTGGCCGCTCGAAACGGAACTGGCGGGTCTGCCGGGATTGATCGAGATGCGCTCGATTACCAAGTCGGGCCTATCGCAGCTCACCCTGCAATTCACCGATCAGACGGATATTCACCGGGCGCGGCAACAGGTGCTCGAGCGGTTGCAGATGGCCGAGGATAGGCTGCCGCCCGGAACCAGCCCGCGGCTGGCGCCGATCAGCACGGGGCTCGGGGAGGTGTACTATTTTACCGTGGAGTACGCGCCCGGCGCGACCAACAAGGCGGCGAGCCGGTACGACCAGTTGCTGGAACTGACCGATGTGCTGGAATACATCGTGAAACCGCAATTGCGCGGCGTTCGCGGCATTGCGGAGGTCAACCGGAGCGGCGGGTACGAGCGGCAGTATTCGATCGAGCCGGACCCGGAGAAACTGCGGGCGGCAAACATTACCTTTGCCGAACTGGCCGCGGCGCTCGAAGCGAACCTGCAGAACGCCGGCGGCGGGGTGATCCATGCCGGCGAGCGGCAATTGGTGGTGCGCGGTGCGACGCGGGCGCACGACACCGCGGAGCTGCTCGAGGCGCCGCTCAAGTTCGGCGGCGGCGTGGGCACGATTCGCGTGAGGGATGTGGCGGAAGCCCGCACCGGCCACGCCAGCCGGTACGGCGCGGCCACCGTCGACGGAGAGGAGGCCGTCATCGGCACCGCCATGATGCTCTCCGGCGAGAACAGCCGGGTGGTGGCGCAGCGGGTGGTGGAGCGCGTCGAGCAGATCAAGGACACGCTCCCGCCCGGCATCGAGATCCGTCCGCTTTACAATCGCGCCATCCTCGTGGACCGCACCGTCGGCACGGTGAAGAAGAATCTCTTCGAGGGCGCGATTCTGGTGGTGGCCGTGCTGCTGGCCTTGCTCGGAAACTGGCGCGCGGCGTTGATTGTTTCGGCAGCCATCCCGCTTTCCTTTCTAGCCGCGTTGTTCGGAATGAACCGGCTGGGGATTTCCGGCAATTTAATGAGCCTGGGCGCGGTCGATTTCGGGCTGATTATCGATGGTGCGGTGGTGATGGTGGAAAACATCGTGCGGCAGTTGGGACACCGGCAGGCGGAGCTCGGCCGGCCGCTCACGCCCGCCGAGCGCGCCAGCGTGGTGCTGCAAGGTGGCAGGCAAGTCGCGCGCCCGATGTTTTTCGGGGTCCTGATCATCGCCGTCGTGTACCTCCCGATCCTGGCGCTGACCGGCATCGAGGGAAAAATGTTCCGGCCGATGGCGCTTACGGTCATGCTCGCGCTGGGCGGCGCGCTGGTGCTGGCTCTGACGTTGATGCCCGTCCTCTGTTCGTTGCTCCTTCGCGGGGTGGTGCGGGAGGAGGACAACCGGCTCGTCTCCTGGGCGCGGCGGGCCTACAGCCCCGTGCTCGATTTCGCGCTGCGCCGTCATTGGGCCGTTCTGCTGGTGGCGATCGGGTTGTTTGCCGGTTCGTTGGTGGTTTTCCAACGACTCGGGGCCGAGTTCGTCCCGACGCTCGATGAAGGTTCGACCACCCTGATGATCTACCATCCGGCGGGTCTGAGCGTGGAAGCCGGGCTCGAACGGCAAAAGCGGACCGATCGGCGGATCCGGGAAGAATTCCCCGAAGTCGAACGCGTCTTCACCCGTTCCGGGACGAGCGAGGTGGCGACCGATCCGATGCCGCCCAACGAAATCGATTTCTATGTGGAGTATCATCCGCGCTCCGCCTGGCAGCCGCGCGACGGCCGAATCCCGACCAAGGTGGAGCTGGCGCGGGCGATCGGCGATTCGATCGAGGCCCAATTTCCCGATTGCCATGTGCTGATCGCCCAGCCGATCGAGATGCGCTTCAACGAGCTGCTCGAAGGCGTGCGGGCGGATGTCTCCGTCAAAGTCTTCGGCAACGACTACGACATTCTCGAAAAGATCGCCGCGCAGACGAAGCCACTGCTGGAAGGAACGCCCGGCGCAGGCGAAGTCGAATACGAAACCGAAGGCCGGGCGGACGTGCTGGAAATCCGCGTTCGGCGCGACGCCCTGGCGCGATACAACGTGCCCGCCGCAGCCATCAACGAAACGATCACAACGGCCCTGGCGGGGCGAATCGTCGGCACCCTCCCGCACGGCGACCATCCCCACGACGTCGTCGTGCGCATGAGCGGCGACCGGCGGGACCGGTTCGAAGAGATTCGCGCCTTGCCTGTTCGCGTCGGCGAGCATGGAATGGTTTCCCTCGGCGAGCTGGCCGAGTTGCGCACGGTGCAATCCGTGGAACCGATCCAGCGGGATAGCGGTCATCGCCGCGCCGCGCTGCTGGTGAACCTCGACACGACCGATGTGGAAGGCTGGGTGCGGCAGGCGCAGGCAGCCATCGCGCGCGACGTGGCACTCCCGGAAGGCTACCGCATCGACTTCGGCGGACAGTTCGAGAACCTGATGGAAGCGAAACTGCGGCTGGCCTACATCGTCCCGGCCACGCTGCTGGCGATCTTCGTGCTCATAATGATGGCGTTCGGCAGTTGGAAGCAGGCGGCGCTGGTCTACACCGGCATTCCCCTGGCCTTGACCGGTGGAGTGGCCGCCCTCTGGCTGCGCGGCATGCCCTTCAGCATCACGGCGGCCGTCGGCTTCATCGCGCTCAGCGGCGTGGCGGTGCTCAACGGAGTGATGTTGGTCAGTTGTTTCAATCAGCTTCGAGAGGAAGGCCGCCCGGCGGCCGCGGCGGTGCGCGAAGGTTCCCTGCTCCGCCTGCGGCCGGTCTTGATCACCGCGGCGGTCGCCAGCCTCGGATTTCTGCCGATGGCCCTCTCGAGCGGGCTGGGGGCCGAGGTGCAACGGCCCCTGGCGACGGTGGTGATCGGGGGAATTTTGAGTTCGACATTCCTGACGCTGGTGTTGCTGCCTGCGCTTTACGCCTGGCTGGAAAGGACGCAGGTTGGCCCCAGCACACCGGAAACGGCGCGTTAAGATCGCCTCTGCGGCCGAGCGCCCCGGTGCGAACGGAATGACCAGCCGCGCCCACCCATCGCCCGCGGATCTCGTCGCGCACGGGATGCGCTCCACCTTGCTGGGCGTGGGTGTGAATGCCGTGCTGGCCACGGTCAAATTAGTCGCGGGCCTCCTGGGCAACTCTTACGCATTGATCGCCGACGCCATCGAATCGACGACGGATATCTTTAGCTCGATGGTCGTGTGGGCCGGGTTGCGCGTGGCGGCCAAGCCGCCGGATGCCGATCACCCCTACGGCCACGGCAAGGCCGAGCCGCTGGCCACGGCGGCGGTCGCGGGCGGGCTGTTTCTGGCGGCCCTGGTCATTGCGATTCAGAGCGTGCGGGAGATTCTCACCCCGCACCATGCGCCGGCGCCGTGGACGCTCGTGGTGCTGGCCCTCGTCGTCATCATCAAGGAGACCCTCTTCCGGTTCGTGCTGAAGGTGGGTGCCAGGATCGACAGTACGGCGGTGCAAACGGATGCCTGGCACCACCGGAGCGACGCACTCACTTCGCTGGCGGCTTTTGGTGGGATCCTGGTCTCCTGGCTGGGTGGTTCGGGCTATGAAAGCGCGGACGATTGGGCGGCGCTTTTCGCGGCCGGGGTCATCGTCTTCAACGCCATCCAGCTGCTCCGCCCGGCCATCGCGGAATTAACCGATGCCGCGCCGCCGCCGGAATTGGAGTCGGACATCCGGGCCGCGGCTCAGGCGGTCGCAGGGGTGCAAGGGCTGGACAAATGCCACGTCCGCAAGATGGGCTTCGAATTCTACGTGGATTTGCACGTCCAGGTTTCCGCGGCCATGTCCGTGCGGGAGGGGCATCAGATTGCGCATCGGGTCAAGGATGCCGTCCGGCGCGCGGTGCCGAAGTTGGCCGATGTGCTGATTCACATCGAACCGGCCAGCGAATCGGACGCGGCCGGTTCCTGAAAGAGCGCGCGGCGCGCCGCCGGTCCTGGCTCAGTGCGAGTGGTGCGCGGCCAGAAAGCCCCGCACATACCCGATGCACTGGCCGGCGTCGCCGACGTTGTTCGAGAGGTTGCTCTCGTACTCGATCGAGATGTTGCCGCGAATGTTCTGCCGCTTCAGCTCGGCCAGGATGGCCGGAACGTTCGACTGGCCGGTGCCGTACGGCACATCCGCGCCGTTCGGGGCGAGGGGCCGGATATCCTTCAGGTGGAGGCTGACGATCCGCCCCTCGAGCTTCCGCAGCACCTGCACCACATTGAGACCCGAGCGCGCAAAATGGCCGGTATCGGCGCACGCGCCCATCCGCTTGTCCCGGCTGCCCACGAGCGAAAGGATGTAGTCGGGATCCCAGTACTTGTAGTTCGGATCGTTCGGTTTTTTGGGATGGTTATGAATCCCCATCGCGATGTCGTACTCCTTGACCATCTTTTCGATCAGGTCCATCGCAGCCGGCTCGGGCTCCGACGTCACGGCGTACAAGCCCATTTTCTTCGCGAACTCGAACACCCTCCGGCATTCCTCTTCATTATTCGGCAGCCGCACCACGCCGTAATTGACCGCCTTGATCTTGTGCTGCGCCAGCTTGGCTTGCAGCGCTTCGAGCACTTCCGCCGGGGCGGCGTGGTGGACCAGCGCCGCGTTCTCGGGGCTGAGCTTCTGGCCGGGGAACAGCTCGATGACCTTCCCGCCGGCGGCGGCGGTTTTCTCGATCGCCTCGAAGGCGGTGAAGCGGTGGAAAGTGTAGGCCTGGCAGCCCAGCGCGAATGGCCCCGTGCGGTACTCGTCCGGAATCTCGTTCAGGGCGAACGACTGGGCCGCAAACAGCAGGGCGGCGCCCGCCCAGGCAATGGATCGGTTCAACATAAGCAAAACGTGTTTCACTGGTTCTCGGAATCAGACCGAAGTTGCCCGAGGACTATTCAGCACGCAAGACGCCAGTGCGAGAAAGCGCATCGCCCCACCCTTTTCTCCCGATTATTTCTTGTTGAGCAATGCCTTCGAAGCTGATGCGACGCATCCCCAATCCCTCTCGAGGATGAACAATCGATCCGATTTGTCAGCTTGATTTCTGTGTCTATAGTTCGCATGTGTCTACAACGAACACTTGTTTTGGCGTGTTTCGATTTGCCGAACCTTACGATACGCGTTTCAAATCTGTCATCGGACCGTTGGTCGAATCACTTACCGGCCTGAAGTACCTCGATGCACGCGCCTTCTACGAACCGAAGGTCTTCAAAATGGATCTGATCCACCGTTTAATTGAAAACGCTCGTCTCATCATTTGCGACCTTTCCGAAAAGAATCCGAATGTTTTCTTAGAGTATGGCATGGCTTACGCCATGGGTAAACGAATCGTCTTGATCTGTTCACGCTCCAACTACGAAAAAGCGTGGAAGAACGAAATACCCTTTGATGTCAGGGGTCGCGACTTGCTCATTTACGAAAATGATCGAGATCTTAGGGTGCAGCTCGGTAAGCATATTTTCGATGCACTCTACGAGACTCACTTCGCACCCACCTCTTGGGTAGCGTTTCCTGTCAAAGGGAAAACTGATATTGCAAACCACGCCGTCCCTTCCAAAATTGAATTCAATGATGGTGGCGAGGTATGGAGCGCATCCGCATTTTCTCCTCCATTCACTATTCGCTACCAAGTCGAGGAGCTGAAGGCTCTCGGAAAATCGAAGCCCGATCTGAGACTCTTACTTGCGCCTCGAATGCGTGGACGTCCGAAGATCATGACGATTTTTCCGTGGGAAAATGGCTGGGAATGCCATGTCGATTACGTTGATCCGCTGAGTGACGACGATACCGCCAAGCGGCTTTGCCAGAAAACGCTGCATGAGCGTCAAATCGCCAGTCACGAGAACTTCGCCTCCTTTGCTTGGCCGCACTTCATTTTCGAGTCAACTCTGTTCGATGAGGACACTCATCGAGTCGCAGTCTCTTTCGAAGAATTCGCAAGACTGAATTATCCCATTGCTCAACCTCAGCACATTGGGTTCGTCGCTGTTCATACGTCGGCTCGAATTATAGATTTAGAAATTAAAGAGATCACGATGTGAGTTGATCGGAACCAAGCCCAACGACCATGGATATTTGCGTCGGCAGCATCATCCCGAGCTACGCGGTTGCCCGTCCGGCGAAGGGATTTGCCGCAAGCTTCCCGCCTGAAGAATTCCTAGAATTATGACAAGCTTCTCGAATCAGCCAGCACCGGGGACCGATCTGGTTCTCGAGGAAATGTGGCGGATCAAGGACGAACGGTCCGCTGCGCGGAACCACGATGTGCATCGTTTGTCCGCGGAAGCGAGGGAGAGGCAGAAGCTTTTAGGGCGCCGCGTAGTGACACTCGATGCCAAACATCGGGCGGCGCACGTCAGCAACCGGCGCGAATCGGAAACCTGAGGGCTTCCGCGTCGGCGCTCAGGGTGCCAGCATCGTCACTCCGAGCTGTTTCTTGATCTCCTCCAGCCAGGCCGGAAGTTGTTCCTGAACCTTGCGTTGCTGGAGGGATTCCCGGACTTTGCCCTCGACCTTCGCCAGGGGAATCTTCGCGGCGGGCGTGCGGGCCAGCAGCTTGATGATGTGGTACCCGATGACGGTTTGGACGACATCGCTGATCTGGTTCGGCTGAAGGGTAAAGGCGGCGGCCTCGAACTCCGGCGGAACGGGCCCCCGGCGGGCGAAGGTGATCTCGCCTCCCTTGAGCTTCGTTTCGGGATCGTCGCTGAATTGAGTCACCAACTTGCCGAAATCCTCCCCGGCCCGGGCGCGTTCGAGCACCTGGGCGGCCAGCGCCTTCTTCTCCTGCTGCTGTTTGGCCGGGAGCGGCTCGCCGCTGGGAATGCGGCGGGTGGCGATCAGAATCTGCGCGACGCGCACCGTTTCCGGCTCCTCGAACATTTGCGGGTTCTTCTCGTAATACTCGGCGAGTTGCGCCTCGGTGACGATCTGTTTGCTCTTCAGCTCGCGGTCGAGCACCGCTTTTACGATGGCCTGCTCCAGAATCTCAGCTTCGTACTTTTCCGGCGTGGAACCGAGGGCCAGCAATTGCCGCTCGTAAGCCCGGTCGCTGCCCGCCTTTTTCTTGCCGTCGGCGACGATCTCGCTGGCAAACTTTCGGGCGGAATCGCGGTCGCCGGGCGTGGCGCGGGCCACGAGAATCTGCGTGGCGATCAGTTTTTCAAGCACCTGCTTGCGGATCTGCGGCTCGGCCTGCGGCGGCATCGGCTGGCTCATGGCCGCCCGGGCCGCCTTGTAGGCCGTGAAGCCTTGGTCCACCTGGCTTTGGCGCACTTCCACTCCGGTGCCCTTCGCGAGGATGGGATCGGCAAAGAGCGCCTCGGCGGCCGCGAGCGGGGCGGCCAAACCGGCCAACATCCACAGGAGGAGCAGGCTCAGGCCGGTTCGTTTCACCGCGCTAAAGTTTCGCAATACGCACATTGCTGATATCGGGGTCTTTCTGAATTTCCTCGAGCACGGCCGGCGGCGGAACACTGTCGAGATTCAGCACGGTCAGCGCGCGGCCACCGGCGCAGTCGCGGCTCAAGCTCATGCTGGCAATATTCACCTGATGACGGCCCATCAAGGTTCCCAGATACCCAACCATGCCGGGCCGGTCCTTATTATTCAACAGGAAGAGCACCCCGGTCGGAACGACCTCGACCGGCTGGCCGTTGATCCGCACGATGCGCGGCTCCTGTTTCGAGCCGAAGAGCGTGCCTCCCGCCGAGATGCGCTCTTCGCCCGAATAGGCCGCCACATGCAGCCATTCGTCGAAATCGGTCCCTTCATTCGATTTGATCTCCTCGACCAGCAGGCCCAGCGACGAGGCCATGGTGCGGACGTTCACCTGGTTGACGTCCTTCCCCCCGGCGAGTTCGAGAAAGCCCTTCAGCACCGAGCGCGTGACCGGATCGGTCGGCAACTCCGTGGCCCGGCCTCCGTAGGTGATCACGATGCGATCGTTGCGGCGCGGCGCCAACTGCGCCACCAACCGGCCCAGCCGCAGCCCCAATTCGAGATAGGGGCGCACAATGGCGAAGGTCTTGGCATCCAGATTCGGCAGATTGACCGCGTTTCGCACCGCGCCATGCACGAGATAATCCGTGATCGCTTCCGCGACTTCGATGCCGACATTCTCCTGCGCCTCGTCCGTGCTCGCGCCGAGGTGCGGCGTCATGATGAGCTGCGGATGCGCCCGCAGCGGCGAATCGCCCGGCAAGGGCTCGACTTCGTACACATCCAGCGCCGCGCCGCCCACCTGTCCGCTCTTCAAAGCCTCGAGCAGGTCGCCTTCATGGACAATCCCGCCCCGCGCGCAATTCAGGATGCGGACGCCTTTCTTCATTTTGGCGAAGGCGGCCTGGTTCAACAGGCCCTTCGTTTCGTCCGTCATCGGCATGTGGACGGTGATGAAATCCGCCTGCGCGTAAATCTCGTTCAGCTCGGCCAGTTCCACTTGCATCGCCTTCGCGCGGGAGAGCGCCAGGTACGGGTCGTATGCGAGCACCCGCATGCCGAAAGCGATCGCCCGGCGCGCGACTTCGGAACCGATCCGCCCCATGCCCAAAATGCCGAGAGTCTTGTTGTAAAGTTCCGCGCCCTGGAACGCCTTGCGATTCCATTCGCCCGCCTTCATCGACATGTGGGCTTGCGGGATTTTGCGCGCCAGCGCCATCAACATCGAGAAGGTGAGTTCCGCCGTCGAGATGGTATTGCCGCTCGGCGTGTTCATCACCACGATGCCCCGCTGCGTCGCGGTCTCGACATCCACATTGTCCACGCCCACCCCCGCCCGCCCCACCACCCGCAATTTCGGCGCGGCCTCCATCACCTTGCGGGTGATCTTCGTTTCGGAGCGCACCACCATCGCCTCCACATCGGCGACGATCGGCAGCAGCTCCGCCTCGGTGAGCCGCTTGTCCAGCACCTGCACCGTAAACTCGGGACGTTCTTTCAGCAGGGCGATGCCCTTCGGCGACACCGGGTCGCAAACCAGAACCTTCATATTCGAATTCAAACGGGCGATCATGGGAATCGCCCCGGAAACTTCAAACGAAAAGCGCCGCGCGGCGTTCGGCCGCGCGGCTACTCGACGGTGACACTCTTCGCGAGATTCCGCGGCTTGTCCACATCGCATCCGCGCAAGGTCGCGATGTGATACGCCAAAAGCTGGAGCGGAATGACGCCCAACAGCGGAAAGAGCGGCTCGATCGTGCGCGGCAGGTACAGGACATCCTCCGCCTGGCTCGCGATGCGGTCGTCACCTTCGGTGGCGATGGCAATGATCGGCCCCTTGCGCGCGCGAATCTCCTGCAAATTCGATATGGTCTTCTCGTACAGCGTGTCTTGCGGGATCAGAAACACGCTCGGCGTCTTTTCATCGATCATCGCGATCGGCCCATGCTTCATCTCCGCCGCCGGATACCCCTCGGCGTGGATGTAGGAAATCTCCTTCAGCTTCAACGCGCCTTCCAGCGCGGTCGGGAAGTTATACTGCCGCCCCAGAAAGAAGAAATCGTCGCAGGCCGCATACTTCTCGGCGATCCGCTTCACCCGGTCGTTCTGGGCCAGGATCGATTCGATCTGCGCGGGAATGGCCTCCAGCGCCTTGAGCAACCCGATGGCCCGCTGGTTCGGCAGCGTCCGGATGCGCCCCATCAACAGCGCGAACAAGCTCAGCACCGTCACCTGCGAGGTGAAAGCCTTGGTGGAGGCGACCCCAATCTCCGGCCCCGCGTGCAGGTAAATCCCGCCTTTCGCCTCGCGCGCGATCGTGCTTCCCACCACGTTGCAAATCGCCAGCACCGGGTGTCCCCGCCGCTTCGACTCGCGCAACCCCGCCAGCGTATCCGCCGTTTCTCCCGACTGCGTGATCGCCAGCACCAGCGTGTTCTTCTCGATCGGCGCGTTGCGGTAGCGAAACTCGCTCGCGTATTCCACTTCCGTCGGCAAATGCGCGAATTCCTCGAACAGATATTCTCCGATCAATCCGGCATGCCAGCTCGTCCCGCACGCTACGATCACCATCTGGTCCACCGCGCGCAGTTCCGCCGTCGACAGGTTCAGCCCGCCGAACTTCGCCGTCAGCTCCTCGTGATCAATGCGGCCCCGCATCGCGTTCTGCACCGTGCGCGGCTGCTCGAATATCTCCTTCAGCATGTAGTGCGGAAAATCCCCCTTCTCCGAATCCTCCGCGCTGAATTCGATCTTGGAAATCTGCACCTGCGCCGTGTCCGAGCCGAGGTTCACCACGTCAAAGGTCTCGGGCGTCATCGTCACGACGTCGTAGTCGTTCAGGTACACCACTTGCCGCGTGTGCGAGACGATCGCCGCCGTATCGCTCGCCAGGTAATTCTCCCCATCGCCGAGCCCGATGATCAAGGGCGACCCCCGCCGCGCGCCGACCATCACCCCCGGGCACTCCGTGCAGAGCACCCCGATCCCGTACGTGCCGATCACCTCCCGCAGTGCGTTCATCACCGCCTGCGTCAGCGGATGGCTCCCGTTCAACGCCGCCCGATCCAGCTTGGCGTAATGCTCCCCGATCAGGTGCGCCAAAACCTCCGTATCCGTCGCCGAGCGAAACGTGTGCCCCGCCTTCGTCAACCGCTGCTTCAGCCGGTCGTAATTCTCAATCACCCCGTTATGCACCACCGAGATCCGCCCGGACTGGTCGAAGTGCGGGTGCGAATTCTCGTCCGTCGGCGCTCCGTGCGTGGCCCACCGGGTGTGCCCCAGCCCCACCGCGCCGTGCAATGGCTCCCGTTCCAGCCATTGGCCCAGCCCTTCGTCGATCTTTCCCTTCTTCTTGTGGACCTGGAACTTCCCGCCCTCCAGCACCGCCAGCCCGGCGCTGTCGTAGCCGCGATATTCCAGCCGCCGCAAGCCTTCCAGCACGATCGGCGCAGCCTGGCGTTTCCCCAGGTAACCCACAATTCCACACATATCAGCAATCAATCGGACAAAACCGGCCGCCGCTCAAGCGGTTCCCCGGCGGATTCCCCAGCCCCAGGTTCCCCCTTCCGCGCCCCTCCCCCGATGCCGCAGTCTAAATCACCACGCGCCCCGCGCAAATGAACCCCGCGTGACGGAACCCCGCCCCATGTCCCGAAATATGCCCTATTCTGGGTAGCGACAGGCACCCCCGCCGCCGTGCGCAATTATTACTACGTTATGTCATCCCGTATCCGGGAACCTCGTCTCGCACCAG